>JAFVAI010000037.1 GCA_017480545.1 Schwartzia sp. (in: firmicutes)
CGTCCACGTCCACGGCGACGGAATGGGGTACCTCGTCGCGGGTCAGCGTCAAGAGCTTTTCCCGTACCAGCTCGGCGGCAATCAGCCGCTCCGGCTGGTCGGTCACCATGTCCTCCGGGTAATAGGCGGGCCCCTCCGGCAAATATTTTTTCGCCTCGGAGAGCAGCGCGCCGAGATTTTCCTCTGCCAGCGCCGAGATCGGCACGACGGCGGCGAAATCCCGGTCTTTGCTGTACGCCGCGACGATCGGCAGCAGCGCGTCCTTCGTCACGAGGTCGATTTTGTTCAGCACTAAAATTACAGGTTTTTTCGTCTTTTCAAGACGCTCCATGATGAACCGCTCGCCCGGCCCCGGCTTTTCCGCCACGTCCACGACGAAAAAGATGGCGTCCACTTCCTTCAGCGTGTTCGTAATCGAGCGGTCCATGTACTCGCCGAGCTTCGACAGCGGCTTGTGGACGCCCGGGGTGTCGAGCAGGATGACCTGCGCGTCGGGCTGCGTCAGGATGCAAAGGATGCGTGTGCGCGTCGTCTGCGGCTTGTCCGACATGATGGCGATTTTTTGCCCGATGAGCTGGTTGATCAGCGTCGATTTTCCGACGTTCGGCCTGCCGATGACCGCGATAAAGCCCGATTTGTGCGGCGTGTTATCCATTCTGCTTTTCCTCCCGCGAGATGCCCAGCGCGTCCATGACCGTCCGCTGCTCCGCTTCCATTTCTTTCCGGTCCGTGTCCTCGATATGGTCGTAGCCGAGAAGGTGCAGCATGCCGTGCACCGTCAAAAACGCCGCCTCGCGGCGCAGGCTGTGGCCGTACTCCTCCGCCTGCGCCGCCACCCGCTCCACGGACAGCACGAGGTCGCCGAGAATTTCCGTCTCCGGCCCGCCTTCGACGGTCGGCTCCTCGCTCTCCGTCAGCGCGAAGGAAAGCACGTCCGTTGGACGGTCCACGCCGCGATACGTTTTGTTCAGCTCGTGGATATGCGCGTCGTCGGTCAAAGTGACGCTGACCTCGGCGTTCGCGAGGCCGTAAAGCTCCGAGACCTTCTTGACGGCGAGTTTCACTGCGTCTTCCATCCCGTCGGGGACGGCGAGATTTTCCGGCTCATTCGTGATGATGATTTCCAAAATATTTTTCTCCCTGCTGCTCTTCCCGTTTTTTCGCTTCGTATTTCTCATAGGCGCGGACGATGCGCGTCACCGTGTCGTGGCGCACGATGTCGTCGGCGGTCAGCTCCGCCACCGCCACATCCTTGACGCCCGCCAACGCTTTCCGTGCCTCGGCGAGGCCGCTGGTGACGCCGCGCGGCAGGTCGATCTGGCTGAGGTCGCCCGTCACCACCATTTTCGAGCCGAGGCCGAGCCGCGTCAGGAACATTTTCATCTGGCGGCTCGTGGTGTTCTGCGCTTCGTCGAGGATGATGAACGCGCTTTCCAGTGTGCGCCCGCGCATATAGGCGAGCGGCGCGATCTCGATGATGCCCTTCGCCAAAAGCTTTTGGTACGTCTCCACGCCGAAAATATCCTGTAGTGCGTCATAGAGCGGGCGCAGATACGGGTCAACCTTCTCCTGCATATCGCCGGGCAAAAAGCCCAAACGCTCCCCGGCCTCGACGGCGGGCCGTGTCAGGATGATCCGCGAGACGTCCCGCGCGCGGAGCGCCCGTGCCGCCATTACCACGGCGAGATACGTCTTGCCCGTCCCGGCGGGGCCGATGCCAAGCGTCACCGCATGGCGCGAAATCGCCGCGAGGTACGCGCGCTGTCCGACAGTCCGCGCCCGCACCGTTTTTCCTTTTTCCGTCACGAGAATCGTATCGTTGAACATCGCGTGCAGCTCGTCGGCGCGATCCTCCCGTGCCAGCCGCGCGCCGTAGCGCACCTCATGGGAGGTAATCGGCACACCCTGCCGGTACAGCCCCAAAAGCTCCGACACGAGCCGCGCCGCCCGACGCACATCCTTTTCCTCGCCGGAAATCGAAAGCCCGTCGCCGCGGCTCACCACGCGGCAGGGAAACGCCTCGCCGATCGCGCGCAAAAACTCGTCCTGCGCGCCCAAAAGCGCAAACGCCTCCTCGCGGCTCTCAAAAGCAATCGTCACCTCATAAAAACCCAAACGCATCCCGCTTTCTGTTTTGCATTGCTTCATATTATATATGGTGGGCGCCCAATGCGCAAGGCGGAAAGCATTTCGTTTCGACGACAGGGAAAAGCGGGCGCAAAAAACAGGCGGCCCCGATTTGCGGGCAGCGCCTGTTTTTCTCCGTATGGCAAATTTACCGGAACACGCCGGACGACGCCACGGAATACCCGTCGCGCCCCTCGGTTTTCACTTGGTACAGCGCCCGGTCGGCGGCGCTGAACAGGAAGTCATAGTTCGAGCCGCTTTCCTGGCACATGGCGATGCCGACGCTGGCTGTGACCTGCAGATCCGCGCCTGCCACTGTGATGGAATGTGCCGCGTCCACCACCTGCTTCGCTTTTTGCGCCGCGCTTTCCCGCGTCAGGCCGCCTTCGGCGAATACCACGAACTCGTCGCCGCCGAAACGTCCGAGGCAGTCGCTCTGCCGGAAAATCTCTTTCAGCATCGCCGAGAATTTTTTCAGGATGAGGTCGCCGCATTGGTGGCCGTAAGTGTCGTTCGCTTCCTTGAAATGATCCATGTCGATGATGAAAAACGCGCCCCCGCTGCCTTCCGGCATCGCTTCCAGCCTTTTCCGGACCGCGTTTTCGAAGCCCATCTTGTTGTAAAGTTCCGTGAGCCTGTCCGTTTCCGATTCCTGCTTGTAGCTGTCCCTCGAAATCCGCATGGCTTCCACACGGCTTAGGGCAATCTCCAGGTCCCTGTTTTTCTGTTGCAGGATCTCGTTCTGCTTCCTCTGGAGACGGTTCCGGGAAAGCACGAAGCAAAGCCCGGCCAGCCCCGCAACCATGCAGCCGACAAACAAGGCAATCCGCAGCGGATATTGCTCCAAAAGGTAGGCGACGGAGAGCGTGGGACGGCCGTATTCATAGGCAAGCCGTTCCACGTCGTTCTTGTCCAAACGCAGAATCGACCCGTTCAGGATAATCTGCAAAATCGTCGGCTGCTTCGGCGACAAGGCCAGCGCGATGGGAATCTCCGCCATCTCGCGGTCGGCCTCCTCCAACGAGGGATGATAAAACATCGTGCTCTCCCGGCGCAGGTACAGGGAAGGAATGTACGTTGTCTCATACACCCCCGCCTCCACCGCGTCCAGGCACTTCTCCACCGATTCCGCCGTGCGGATCCGTTGGTGATACTTTTTCGCAAAATATTGCTCCGCGCCGGGGAACCCGGCCGGAATGACTGCCACGTTCCTGGCGGACGGCTGCATGTTCCCGTCCTTCTTGCGGATCACGGAAAACTTTTCCTCCCGGACGTCCCCCGTGTAATACACGTCCACCGCCGAAATCTCGTCGGCATAAGAAACGAAAGCCATGTCCGCTTCCCCCGACACCAGCATCTGCCAAAGCTGCGGCTCCGACTCCGCCCGGAGGAACGAAAACTTGAGGCCGCTGCTCTCGGCGAGCAGACGCAAAATATCCATGTACAGGCCGTTCGCCGTCCCGTCCTCCCGCATCGCGAAAAACGGGGCAAAATCGGGCGGAACCGCCACACGCAGTTTTTTCGCCGACTCGATAAACCGCTCTGCGGTTTTGGTCGGGCGGGCGATGGCCTGCAAGGCGCGGTCCACATATTTTCCCTTCAGCGACGTCCCGAAACTGGGATTCACGGATTCGATGGTCAGCACGGCGTCCGTCAGCTCGTCGCAGAGCGCCTGCTTGTCCGGCGTCGTCATGAGCCGCGCCGGCACCACGGCAAAGCTCCGCTCGCTGAACATGCCCGGCTCCGCGTGCGAGCCGTTGTCGCAGACAGCGTCAATCTCGCCGCGGCGCAGGGCCGCTATCATCGACGGCCCGTCGAAAAACGGGCGCACCTTCGCGTGCCAATCGTTTTTCTCCATGAAGAACGAAATCGCGCTCTGGGTCAAATCATTGACGACAAAGCCGACAGTGACGCTCTTTGCCGACTGCGACAGCAAAGAAGGCCGGGGCGTATCGTTGACCCGATACCAATTCAGCAACGTCCAGTTCGGGACGCCGCCGACAAAAATCATTCCGGCGGTGGTGATGCCGGGCGATACCGGCCCCACGAAATCCAACTCGCCGCGCCGCAGGCGAGCCACGCATTCCTGATACGAACCGATGTCATACACATATTGCCAACGCTTATGTTTGGAAACTTCGCTCAAATATCCCTTGAGCTGGTTCAGCAGCATTTGGTACGCGAATTTTTCCTGCAGCCCCGGCGGCTCCACCAGCCCGACGCGGATTATCCGCCCCGAGCCGGCGCTTTCTTCCGCCCGCACGGGGGCATCGCAAAAAAGCATCAGGAACAAAAGCGCGGACAGAACGCAAAAAAGCTTTTTCAAGCCAATCCCTTCCAAGAAGACAGTTTTATGAACCTATCAGTTCATTATATATTCCCATGCTTGGATTTGCAAGACAAAAAGGCACAGCCGTCTGTTTTGGGTTGTGCCTTTTCTTTATCATTTCCTATCCGAACAGCTTGGAAAAGAATCCGCCGCCGCCCTTCTTCTCGAAGGCGTCCTCGATGGAGAGCCGCTCGTGCAGGAACGGCTGCTTTACATACTTCACGGGAATCGGCGGCGAGAGCATCGTACGCTCGCCGTGCGCATGGAAGATGTGGGGCGTTGCCGGTTCGATGGCGCGGATGGCGTCGTTGTCCCCGCCGTCCAAGATCAGTGCCGCCGCTTTTCCCGTCTGCCCGTTCACCATCACCCGCGTCTGCCGGTCGTTTTCCCCCGCGCCCGCTTTGCAGTCGAGATAGTAGACCGGCAGCAGGAGGAACGCGAATTTGTGCTTGCGGAGGTCGCGGGAGCATTGCAATATCTCACATTTTTCGAGGCCGAAAGCCGCCCAGAGGCGGGCGGGCGTTTTCCGCTGCAGGATGAAGTCCGGGATCGTCCGCTGCCAGTCGCCGATATTCTGCGACGCGAAAAGCCGCACGTTGCCCTCCAGATACGCGGGCTTGATGATGGAAAGCTCGTCATAGTCCCAGGGCGCCATCTCGTCCAAGAGGTACGCGTCGAACATCAGTGTGCGCGGCCATGCCCAATTCAGGCACTCCTGATAGAACCAGAAGGTTCCGCGCTCCGACTTTACCTGCATCTTCCAGCGAAAATCCGCAAGTTGCACGGGCACATAGGCGGCGACCAATTCCTCTTTCGCCCGCGCCCCGATATCGTCGGCGGCGAAGTCCTGCCCGTATCGCCGCTTCAAAGAGCCGACGGCTTGCGCCGCCTCCTCGCGGCTCAGATGGAAAGGCAGGCATTTCCCGTAGAAATTGAGCTTTCGCCCGACAATCAGGTTGGCGTCGAAATCGCCGGTGGAAAGATGGTCATAATCGCCGAATTTCTGCCCGCAGTATGGACAGGTGAAGATGTTGTCGGTGAGTTTCGACGTGAGCTTCTTCCCGCAGTGCGGGCAATTCATCTCAAGATAGGTTTCGTCGTTCATCGCGTCGAAGGCCCGCTCGTCGTACTCGCGGATCTTCTCGTCGAGCCGCGTCCGCCGGATGCGCCTCTCAATGGGCGGCGGCGAATCCAGCGCGTCCTTCCCCATGATGGCGACGTGACCGAGCTTCAAATAGCCGTCGATGATTTCTACTGGCTGATGGCGAAAGGTCATGCGCGGCGTGAAGTCCTTGTCTGTCTGCGCGAAGGGAACGAGATGTTCGCAATAAGCGCAGCTCAAGCCGCCCTTCTGCATATCGGGATACATCGGCGCGCCGCACTTCACACAGGCCAGCACACCGACAGCGATCTTGCCGTGTTCACGATCCGCCATTTTCTTCGCCTCCTTGGATAAATATAAGGGAGATTTTCGCGAAAAGCAATAGGAACGGGGACACGATAAACGCAAAAATGCCGCCCGTACTGGCGGCAAGCGGAAAACAACTTGATTTTTTGCGTATTTATATAGTTTTTGGTTAAAACTTGCTAATCTTGCCTTCCCCTTTGAGGGGAAGGTGTCAGCCGAAGGCTGACGGATGAGGTGTAAAACGCAACGATGAACGAAAACGAAACATTTCGTTTCCACCTCACCCGTCGCCCTACGGGCGCCACCCTCCCCGCAAGGGGAGGGCAAGATGGATTAGCAAGAATCAACCAGAAACTATATCGATATAACTCGCCTGCTTCGTTGAAATGCCGCTGAGGAGAGTTTGTCGTTGACAAACTCTGATTTAAGGCATTATGACTCGGCAGAGCCTCGTCGAAATGCCGCTGAGGAGAGTTTGTCGTTGACAAACTCTGATTTAAGGCATTATAATCAAGGTAGCAAAGGATCCTGCTCTGATGGAGAAATCGTACCATCAGCAGTAGATGCGGAACGTACGAAAGCATCCGTATCGTCAGGATTCTTTTATTTTCCTGTCCAAGAAGTTTGTAACGAGCCAAGTTTTCTTCCTCCCGTCCCATGTCAGGCGAACGACAGCCCTGTATTGTCCAAGCACAAAATAGACGCGGTCGCCGTTGGCGGATTCTTCATATTGTCCTTTCGCAATCACATCGGGGATTTTTTTGACAGCCTCCATGCCATGCTTTAGAAGTATCTTTGCGATACCGAAGCCGTCTTTATGCTTTCGTTCGTCAGTACCTTCCTCTCCCCACAAAAAATCAATCGCGCCAATTTCCGGGCGCTCCATAGCGCCTTTGGCTTCTCCGTGTGTTTGCAGTATCGCCTCAATGGCAAAGCGTCCGCGCTTTATATTTTCCTCTATGTCCATTCCGTCAGCCTCCAAGCCGCAAATTGCGGCGTTTTTATTTTGCATGAACTGGGCGACGTTGTCAATGGCTGGCGGGCATGAAAGAAAACGCCGTTCTGCCGCCGAGAAAAACAGATTTTAGAACGAGCGTATTTGAAAAAGTCATAAAATGATGTAAAATAGAAATGGGATATGCAGTCACAATGAACTTTTGGGCGAGAAATTGATGCAGGACTATTTCGGATAAAAGGAACGCTTTGCCTTATGGACAGCATGACAAAAGCCCAACGGAGCCGTATCATGTCGAAGATACGGAGCAAGGACACGAAAGCGGAAATTTTGCTCCGGAAGACGCTTTGGCATCTCGGCTTCCGCTACCGCAAGAATTGGCGCAAGCTGCCGGGGACGCCCGACATTGCCCTGACGCGGCAGAAAATCGCGATTTTCGTGGACGGCGATTTTTGGCACGCGCGCGTTTACCGGAAGCGTCCGGGCGACCAGATCGCTTCCCGCAAGAAATATTGGCAAAAGAAATTGGCGCGCAACGTGGAGCGGGACAAGGAAGTGAACGACGCGCTGACGCAGGAGGGGTGGCTCGTCCTGCGCTTTTGGGAGAGCGACGTCCAAAAGAAGCTGGAAGAATGTGTGGAAAATGTGTTGTCCTACGCCTCGCCCCGCCGTTCGCCAAAAACACAAAAGGCACAAAAAACGTCAACCTGACAAAAAATCAGCGTTGACGTTTTTCTTTGTCTGCCGTATAATATTGAAAACTTTATCATCAAGCTATGAAAAGAGGTTTTTATAAGCATGAGCACCACCGTTTCCGAACTTGCCGAAAAAATCATCCGCGGTCACCGCGTGAAGCGCGGCGACGACCTTTCCATTTTCCTCGACAGCGATTTGGAGGAGCTGCAAAAGGGCGCGGGGGCGATCCAGAAGCATTTCCGCAAGAACCACATCGACCTCTGCACCATCATCAACGGACGCAGCGGCCGTTGCCCGGAAAACTGCAAGTATTGCGCGCAGGCCGCCTGCCACAAGACGGGCATCGACGAGTACAGCTTCCTGCCGAAGGAAGAGATTATCGCCGCCGCGAAGAAAAACCAGGACGCGGGCGTGAACCGCTTCGCCATCGTGACGGCGGGACGCGCATGCAAGGGCAAGGAATTTGACATGGCCATCGAGGCGTTCGAGGAAATGCACCGGACGCTGACCATCGAGCTTTGCACGTCCATGGGCTTCATCGACGCCGACCAATTCCGCCGTCTGCGGGAGGCGGGCGTCACCAGCTACCATCACAACATCGAGACGTCGCGCCGCTTCTTCCCGCAGATTTGCACGACACACACTTACGATGACAAAATCCGCACGATAAAGCTGGCGCAGGAGGCGGGCATGTGCGTCTGCTCCGGCGGCATCATCGGCATGGGCGAGGACTGGGACGACCGTCTCGACATGGCCATCAGCCTCGCGGAGCTCGGCATCGAGTCCATTCCCATCAACGCGCTAATGCCCATCAAGGGCACGGCGCTCGAAGACCGCCCGCAGATCGACGGGAAAGACGTGCTCCGCACGATTGCGTTCTTCCGCTATATCAACCCCGAGGCGAATATCCGTCTCGCCGCCGGACGAAAAGTCCTGCCGGAAAACGGCGCGACGGCGTTCCTCTCCGGCGCGTCGGCCACCATCACCGGCGACATGCTGACCACCAGCGGCACGACCATCCAGGGCGATTTCGAAATCCTGAAGCGCCTCGGCCTTTCCAACGAAGGCCCGAACAGCTTCCCGCCGGAAGAACTTCCGGCGTAATCATAACGAAAAAGCAAAAGGGCTGGCGCAAGCAGATGGTTTTCTTCTTGCGTCAGCCCTTTTTTGGTCGTCCGTATTTTTCGTTTTGGAAGGGTTCTCTCATTTTGCCGTTGATTTTTCGCGGTTTGTTGGCATCGTAAAATTTTGAGGTAAGAATTTCTTACTTCAAAAATTTTTGGGCGGCGATTTCTTTTTCCGGATCATCGCATTGACAACAAGCGCCGCGCCCGCTAAACTTGGTAGGAGAGCATTATTTATCTGTGAGGAGGAAACGACATGACGGCAAAAGCAACGATGACGGCAAAAGAGGCATTGGCAAAACTCAAGGCGGGCAATGAGAACTATTTGGGCGCGAAGACGAGCGCCGGCGACATTTCCCCGGCGATCCGCGAGAAAACCGCGAAGGAAGGGCAGTTCCCTTACGCGATTGTCGTGACCTGTTCCGATTCCCGCGTCGTTCCCGAGAGCATTTTCAGCGCGGGCATCGGCGAGTTGTTCGTCATCCGCGTAGCGGGCTTTGTCATTGACAAGCACCAGCTTGGCAGTATCGAGTATGCCGCCGGCCATCTCGGCACACCGTTGGTGGTCGTGCTCGGCCATACGAATTGCGGCGCGGTGGGCGCGGCCCTTGCCTCCGGCGGGCACACGGAAGGCTACGTCGACTCCATTGTCGCGGAAATCCAGAAGGCCATCGGCGCGGAAAAAGACCCCGACAAGGCGGTGGAACTCAATGTGAAGCACAGCAAAGCCGCTGTCGAAGACGCGCTGGGCAAGGCGCTCCCCATTACCGTCGTCGGCGCGGTCTATCATATCGACAGCGGCAAGGTGGAGTTCTTGGGATAAGCGCGGCAATGCGCAAAGAAATCCTTCGACATTCCGTGCGGAATTTGCTAAAATAAAAGACACACACGAAATGATTGGAGAGAATGTTGCATGGAATCGCTGCATATCGGGAATCACCTTTCGTCCTCGGGCGGGTACCTGGCCATGGGGAAGGAAGCGAAGGAATTGGACGCGGATGTGTTCGCGTTTTTCACGCGGAACCCTCGGGGCGGCAAGGCAAAGGATATCGACCCGAAGGACGTGGACGCGTTCCTCGCGTTCGCGAAAAAGAACAAGATCGTGCGCCTTGTGGCGCACGCCCCCTATACTTTGAACCCCTGCGCGGAGAAAGACAGCCTGCTGGTCTTCGCCCGGGAGACGATGGCGGACGATCTCCGGCGGTTGGAGTTCACGCCGGGCAATTACTATAATTTTCATCCGGGCAGCCATGTGGGGCAGGGCGCGCAGACGGGCATCGAGCTTTGCGCGGCGCTCCTGAACGCGGTGCTTCGCCCAACGCAGCACACCACGGTGCTGGTGGAAACCATGTCGGGCAAGGGCTCGGAAATCGGCAAGACCTTTGCCGAGGTACGGGCGATCCTCGACCGGGTGGAGCTCTCGGATCATGCGGGCGTCTGCCTCGACACCTGCCACATCTGGGACGGCGGCTATGATATCGTGGATCATCTCGACGACGTGCTGGCGGAGTTTGACGACGTGATCGGGCTCGACCGCCTGTTGGCTGTGCATCTGAACGACAGCCTGAACCCGCGCGGCAGCCACAAGGACCGCCACGCGAAAATCGGCGAGGGACAGATCGGGCTGGAGGCGCTGGTGCGGGTCATCAACCACCCGCAGCTCCGCAAGCTGCCCTTCATCCTCGAAACGCCGAACGACCATGACGGCTACGCGAAGGAAATTGCACTGCTCCGGAGCCGCTTTGAGACCGCCGACGATGGAAAATAACCGCGCGCAAACCGACGGCGCAGATACGCTTGAACGGGCGAAGGCGTATCTGCGCCGCTTTTTCGGTTACCGGGAGTTTCGCCCAGCGCAGGAGCCGGTCATCCGAAGCCTGCTCGCGGGGCGGGACACTGTGGCGATTATGCCGACAGGCGCGGGGAAATCGGTTTGCTTCCAGATTCCGGCGCTTTTGTCCGAGGGGGTCGCCATCGTTTTTTCGCCGCTGATCTCGCTGATGAAGGACCAGGTGGACGCGCTCGTGGGGCAGGGCGTTCCCGCCGCGTTTGTCAACAGCACCATCGCGCCGCGGGAGGCCGCCCGCACCCTCGCGGACGCGGAGGCCGGGCTTGTGCGTTTGCTCTATGTCGCTCCGGAGCGCATCGACGATCCGTGGTTCGCGGAGGCCGTTTCGCGTATGCGCGTGGCGCTCGTCGCGGTGGACGAGGCCCACTGCCTGTCCCAGTGGGGCCACGATTTCCGCCCCAGCTATCGCGCCATCGCGCCTTTCATCGCGTCGCTGCCCCGCCGCCCGGTCGTCGGCGCGTTTACCGCCACGGCCACCCGGGAAGTCAAGGACGACATCGTGCGGTTGCTCTGCCTGCGCGCGCCCGCCGTCCATATCAGCGGCTTTGACCGGCCGAATCTTTTCTTCGACGTGCGGCGCGGCGAGGACAAAAATGATTTTTTGCTCCGCTACGTCGCCGCCCATTCCGAGGAATCCGGCATCATTTACGCCGCCACGCGCAAGCAAACCGACGCCGTTTACGCGCTCCTGAAAAAGAAGGGCGTCGCCGTCGGCCGTTACCACGCGGGCATGTCGGACGAGGAGCGGCGCAGGATGCAGGAAGAGTTTCTCTATGACCGGCTGCCCGTCATGGTGGCGACGAACGCTTTCGGCATGGGCATCGACAAGTCGAACGTGCGCTACGTTATCCATTACAATATGCCGAAAAACATGGAAGCCTATTATCAGGAGGCGGGACGCGCGGGGCGCGACGGCGAGCCGGGACGCTGCGTCCTGCTCTATGCCCCGTCGGACGTGCAGACCCAGCGCTTCTTGATCGAGCACTCCGTTGAGGACGAGACGCGGCGCGCTTATGAAAACGAGCGGCTGCAACGCATGGTCGACTATTGCCATACGCCGGGCTGCCTGCGCCGGTTCATTCTCGAATATTTCGGCGACGAGGCGCCCGAGCGCTGTGAAAATTGCGGGATCTGCACCGCCGAGACCGAGACGGTGGATTTGACCGTGGACGCGCAAAAAGTTTTTTCCTGTGTCTATCGGATGCGCCAGCATTTTGGCATGGCGCTCGTGGTGCAGGTCTTGACCGGCTCGGGGAACCAGCGGGTCAGGCAGTTCGGCTTCGACAAGCTTTCCACCTTCGGCCTGTTCAAGGGCCGTTCGCAAAAATCCGTCAATCTCCTGATTCAGCGGTTGGTTGCCACCGGCTACCTTGTCGTGGAAAGCGAGCACTCGACGCTGCGGCTGCTTCCGTCCGCGTTTCCCGTGCTGAAAAGCGAGGCGAAAGTGCTGCTCCGTTTGCCGAAGGAGCGGGAGCCTGTGCCCACGTCGGCCAAGCACGTACGATCCGAGACATCGGGCCCGCTCTTCGAGGCGCTTCGGGCGGAGCGCCGCCGCTTCGCGGAGGCGGAGAACGTCCCCGCCTTCATCATTTTTTCCGACGCCACGCTTCACGATATGTGCCGCCTCCGGCCGAAGACCTTGCGCGGGATGGCGGAGGTCAAGGGCGTGGGCGAGCAAAAGCTCCGCCGTTACGGCGAAGCTTTCCTCGCGGTCATTCGGGAAATCGACGGCTGATAAAAAATCCCTCCGTGCGTCGTATGGCACGGAGGGATTTTTTATACTTATCTCAGGTCAAAATTTTAAATCAAAATTTTGACCTGAGATGCGCCTGCTTCGCAGGCTGCAGCCGCGCTAACGCGCGGCTGACGTCTCATGCAATCGCAGTAAGGATTTAAAAATCCTAACTGCGATTCGTATTATCAGCGCGTCTTTTTGTATTTTCGCCAGGCGAGAAAACCGCCGATGAGCAGACAGACGAGGACGAACGCGATGCTGATTTCGTGGCCGACCTTCATCATGATGGCCCACCCCTCGCCCAGGAGCCGCCCGAGCCAGAGGATCAGCGCCGTCCACGGCAGGGAGCCGAGGATGGTCAGCACCAGGAATTTCACCCGATCCATGCGCGCGAAGCCCGCCGGGAGCGAGATGAACGTCCGCACCACCGGCAACATCCGGCTGAAAAAGACAGCTTTCAGTCCGTACTTGTCAAACCATTTTTGGGCCAAATCCACATGGGAGGACTTGACGAAAAAATATTTGCCGTAGCGGTCGACGAAGGGACGGCCGCCGCGCCGCCCAACCTCGTAAGCGAAAACCGAGCCGAGGAGGCCGCCGATCATGCCGGCCCACATCGCCCCCGCGAAGGTCATGCGCTCCGCGTAAATCAGGTAGCCGGCAAAACCGAGGATCAGCTCGCTGGGAATCGGCACGCAGGCGTTTTCCAGCCCCATGAGCAACGCGACGGCAAAATAGCCCCATTCGTCGATGAAATTCAAAAAAATATCCGTCAAAGAAGTTCCTCCTCGTATTCAATCTGTCTCTATTATATCGGAAAAAAGGCCATCATGCAAAGAGCGACGCGAAGCCCGCGAGGCCGCAGAGAATAAAGACAAGCGCGGAGATTTGTTTCATCCTGCGCGGCGAGACGTGGCGGCGCAGCTTGGCGCCGAGCAGGACGCCGAGACCGTCCGCGATCAGCATGGCCGCCGTCGAGCCTGCGAGGACGGGCAGCCACGCGCCCCGGTCCGCGGCGATGGTCAGCACCGCGAGCTGTGTCTTGTCGCCCATTTCCCCGAGGAAAAAGGTCAGCGCGACGGTCCAAAACGGGCTGCGGCTCCGGCGCACTTCGTCTTTGTCGTCTTCGCCCTCCCGGAGTGTCAGGAGCCCGAACACGATGAACGCGGCAGAGCCGACGAACCGCATTTCCGTTTCCGGCAGCAGCCCGCCCAGCAGTACGCCGAGCAATACGGCAAGCCCGTGGTTTGCCAGCGTGGCCGCCAGTACCGCCGCCATCACGGGGCGCCACGAGTACCGCGCCGTGAAAGCCATCACAATCAACTGTGTCTTGTCTCCCATTTCCGCGAAAAACACCAGCGTGAAAGCCGCGAGAAATCCTTCCATTTCTTTTCCCCCCGAAGAAGCGCTTTCGCCAAATGTAACAAAGCGGAGCGGTCCTGTCAAGAGAAATTGCTCCGTTGCGTTTTGGTTTCTTGTGGCGGGCGGCGCCATGGCGTATAATAGGAAACAGTATATCATGGAAGGGAAGTTGCAAAATGAGCGTTGAAATCGAACGGAAATTTTTGGTCAACGAAAAATGGCAGCCGACGGGCAGGAGCGTCCATTTGAAGCAGGGGTACCTGCCGGGGACGGGGCCGATGCTTGTGCGTATCCGGCGGGAGGACGCGCGGGCGTTCTTGACGCTGAAGGGGCGCACCGAGGGCATCACGCGCAGCGAATACGAATATGAGATTCCTGTGGAGGACGCGGAAGAGCTTTTGCTCCGCTGCCAAAAGCCGCTGATCGAGAAAACGCGCTACCGGATCCCGGCGGGCGCGCATACTTGGGAGGTGGATGTGTTTGCCGGCGCGAACGAGGGACTGGTGGTCGCCGAAATCGAGCTCTCGGCCGAGGACGAAGCCTTCGAGCGCCCGGACTGGCTGGCGGCAGAGGTTTCCGGCGACCCGAAATATTACAATTCCAACCTTGCGGAGCGTCCCTTTTCCACATGGCCCCGCTGATACAGGCTTGGCGCGATTATCCACAGCTTTGTCGGGAGCGAAAGCCAAAATCTAGCGGTTGACAAATTCCAAATCGCAAATAAGAGGGTTATTCACCGTTTTTTACACTTTATCCACAAAAAATGACAAAAATAGACAACGCGGTTTTCCACGGAATGTGTATAACTTGTGGACAAGTTCGGGACGGTGCCAAAAATTTCTCCCAAAACTTGCATTTCCCATAAAAAAAACGTATATTAGAAAAGCGGTATTGCGACGAAGACAAAAATCGACCGGGGAGATGTCATGGAACGGATGATACTGCTCTCTGTCAAGATTTTTAAATCTTTACGGAGAGTGCATGAGGCTACATTTGCACCGCAGGTGCAAATGTAGCCTGCGTAGCAGGCGTATCTCAGTTCAAAATTTTCATTGGAAATTTTGGCCTGAGATATGTATGGGGAACGTCCAAGACGGATTCCTTGGCTGAACGGAGGAAACAGGCAAATGATCAACGAAGATATTATTGACACCATGGTGCGCACGGCGAAGGACGCCATGCAAAAATCCCACAGCCCGTATTCGGAGCGCCCGGTGGGCGCCTGTGTGCTCGCCAGCGACGGTACGCTGTACGGCGGCTGCGCCGTGGAAAACGCGGCCTACGGCTTGTCCTGCTGCGCGGAGCGCGTGGCCATATTCAAGGCCATCGCGGACAGCAAGCGGGAATTCGACGCCATCGCCATCGTGGCCGACACCGAGGAGCCGTGCGTACCCTGCGGCACGTGCTGCCAAGTCATGGCGGAGTTCAAGATTCGCGACGTCATCATGGCGAACCTGAAAGGCGACGTGGAGGTCGCCGACCTGATGGATCTCGCCCCCTGCGCGACGGGGAAGGCGCGGATCAACGGGAAGGAATGACATGAAGCGGAGCGCGGTTGTTTTCGTCCTTGCGCTTCTTTGCCTGTCGGTTTTCGGTTCGGCGGCCTTCGCCTCGGAGGGGGCCGTGGCGCGGGAAAACGCGCCGCCTGCGCGGACGGAAGCGGCGCGGCAGACGAAGCGCGTGGCGATGATTCCTCTGATCGACAGGACCGGCGGCTGGCTTTCGCGCAGCGGCGCGGAGCGGCTGACGGACCGCATGGACCGGGAGCTTCATATCCCGCTGAACGAAACGATGCACTGGGTGGAATTCCTCGACGAGGATGAGACGGCGGCGGCCATCCGGGAAGCGATGGCCGCGCAGGGGAACAAGGCGAAGCCGGAACTGGCGGCGCGGGACGCGGCGCAAAAACTCGGCGCCGACCTTGTGCTGTTTCTCGTCGTAGAGCATCTGCACCAGTTTATATACCATGGCTTCGGTTGGGATAGGGAAATGTATATCGAGTCGTCGGCGCGCTTGGCCGTCTACGGGTACGACGCGCGGCATGATCGCCTGATCAAGGCGCCCGCTTGGCGTTTTGAGCGCACGGCCTATCATCCCTCCTGCGAGGCGGAGGAGCTGGCGGCGGAGGCGCTGGAAGAGGCGCTTCGCGAAGCGCGCGCGAAGGAAGCGATTTTTCCGTTGGCGGAAGAAAACAATCAATCTATAAAAGGAAAGGGAGAAAAACAAAATGGTGGAAGAATTTAAGAAGTTTATTATGCGGGGCAACGTCATGGATTTGGCGGTGGGCGTTATTATCGGCGGCGCGTTCGGGAAGATCGTTTCCTCCTTCGTCTCCGACGTGCTGATGCCGCCCCTGGGTCTCCTGATGGGCAACGTGGACTTTTCCAATCTCTTCATCAATCTCGGCAAGATTCCGGTCAATACCCTCGCCGAGGCCAAGGCGGCCAACGTCCCGGTCATCGCGTACGGGCAATTCATGAACGCCTGTATTGATTTCCTGATTCTCGCGTTTGCCGTGTTCCTGATGATCCAGCAGATCAACAAGGTGCTGCCGAAGGAGGCGCCCGCGCCGGAGCCGCGCAAGTGCCCCTACTGCAAGTCGGAGATCGACGCGGAAGCGACGCGTTGCCCGCACTGCACCTCGGAGCTGGGATGAGGCTTTACAATCCTTTTGCCGTGTGGTATAATGCCTCCCGTATCAAAAACAATGTTCCGTGACGCGGGGCGCGAGCACTCCGACGCGCGCTTCGTCACAGGAGAATGAAAAACAGGAGGAAAAACCATGCTGACAAAGGAAGAAAAAACCGCCCTGATCAAGCAGTACGCCGTCCACGAGGGGGACACGGGCTCGCCGGAGATCCAGATTGCCGTGCTGACCTCGCGCATCGCGTACCTCACCGAGCATTTGAAGGAGCACAAAAAGGATCATCATTCCCGCCGCGGGCTTTTGAAGATGGTCGGCCATCGTCGCCGCCTGCTGGCGTATCTGCGCAACAAGGACATCGAGCGCTATCGTTCCATCCTTGCGAAGCTCGACCTCAGAAAGTAATCACGGACGCGGGGCACTGCCCCGCGTTTTTGCTGTGTGCAAAAATTCCAAAAAAGAGGATATTCGGCGTATGTGTCGAATATATCAATGTTAATATATTCGGTAGGAGGATAAGAAATGCAGAGCTTTACAATGGAAGTGGGCGGCCGCCCGCTGACCGTCGAGCAAGGCAAGATGGCGAAGCAGGCGAACGGCGCGGTGCTGGTCCGCTACGGCGACACGGTGGTTCTGGTCACGGCGACGGCTTCGACGGCGCCGCGGGAGGGCGTGGATTTCTTCCCGCTCACGGTGGACTACGAGGAAAAAATGTACGCGGTCGGGAAAATTCCCGGCGGCTTTATCAAGCGCGAGGGCCGTCCCGCCAACGAGGCGATTCTTTGCGCGCGGCTGATTGACCGTCCGATTCGCCCGCTGTTCCCGAAGGGCTTTCGGAACGATGTGGAGATCATGGCGACGGTGCTGTCGGTGGAGCAGGACAACCCGCCGGAAATCGCGGCGATGATCGGCGCGTCCTGCGCGCTGTCCGTCTCGGATATTCCGTGGGCGGGCCCGATCGCGGGTGTGCGGGTCGGCCGCGTGGACGGCCAGTTTGTCATCAACCCCACCGTCGAGCAGCGCGAGAAATCCGATTTGAACCTCACGATTGCCGGTTCCCATGACGCGGTGATGATGGTCGAGGCGGGCGCAAAGGAGCTGCCCGAGGAGGTCGTGCTCGAGGCGATCCTGTTCGGCCATGAGGAAATCAAGAAGATCGTCGAGTTCCAGCAGGGCATTGTCAGCCAGTGCGGCAAGGAAAAGCGCGAGATGAAGCTCTTTGCGCCGCCGGAGGCGCTGGAGCAGGGCATCAAGGAATACGCGGGGGCGCGCCTCGACGCGGCGGTCCGGAATCCCGACAAGCTGAACCGCGACGAGAACATCGCCGCCATCAACGAGGAGACGATGGAACATTTCCTCGTCGATTATCCCGAATGCGCGAAGGAAATCGCGGGCATCCTGCACGATTTGGAAAAAGACATCGTGCGCCACATGATTACCCATGAGAAAATCCGTCCCGACGGGCGCGCGCTGGACGAGGTTCGCCCGGTCACCTGCGAGGTCGGCCTCCTGCCGCGCACCCACGGCTCCGCGCTCTTCACCCGCGGGCAGACGCAGATTTTGACGGTCACGACGCTTGGCTCCATTGGCGACGAGCAGGTCATCGACGGCCTCGGCACCGAGAAGTCGAAGCGCTACATTCATCAGTACAATTTCCCCGGTTACAGCGTCGGCGAGGCGCGCCCGGCCCGCGGCCCCGGACTCCGCGAGATCGGCCACGGCGCTCTCGCGGAGCGCGCGCTGCTCCCGGTGATTCCGTCGGAAGAGGAGTTCCCTTACACGCTCCGCCTCGTGTCCGAGGTCTTGGAGTCGAACGGCTCCTCCTCGATGGGCAGCGTCTGCGGCAGCACCATGTCGCTGATGCATGCGGGCGTTCCGATCAAACGCCCCGTTTCCGGCGTGGCGATGGGCCTTGTGAAGGATGGCGACGCTTACACGATCCTGACCGACATTCAGGGCATGGAAGACGCCCTCGGCGATATGGACTTCAAGGTCGCGGGCACGCAGGAAGGCATCACCGCGATTCAGATGGATATCAAGATTGCCGGCATTACGCGGGAAATCCTCGCGTCGGCGCTGGCGCAGGCGAAGCGGGGCCGCGAATTCATTCTCGGCAAAATGCTGGAGTGCATCGCGAAGCCGAACGAGGAACTTTCCCCGTACGCGCCGCGCGTCACCACCATGCACATCAGCGTGGACAAGATCAGGAACGTCATCGGGCCGGGCGGCAAGATCATCAAGAAGATTGTCGAGGACACGAACACCCAGATCGACATCCAGGAAGACGGCACGGTGCTGATTTCGGCCACCAGCGTCGAGGAATCCCAGAGGGCCATCGCCATCATCAAGGAGCTGACCCGCGACGTGGAGGTGGGCGCGACGTATCGCGGCCGCGTCACGCGCATCATGGGCTTCGGCGCTTTCGTCGAAGTGCTTCCCGGCAAGGAGGGCCTCTGCCACATTTCCCAGCTCGCGAAGCGGCGTGTGGAGAAGGTCGAGGACGTGGTGAAGGTCGGCGACGAGATCGACGTGAAGGTCACGGAAATCGACCGCCAAGGCCGCGTGAACGTGTCGCACAAAGCGCTTCTGGTCTGACGAAAAGGAGCGCGCAAAGTACCGGGGCGGGGAACATTGTTTCCCCGCCCTGTTTTTGCGCCGCAGATAAAAAACGGTTGCGGCGGCGCGTTTCCGTGGGTATAATATAAAGGCACGGTACAAGCACGACTATAATGAAGCAAAGAGAGACGACAGTTTGATGAAACGAAAATTTTTCGCGGCGATGGTTGCCGCGGCGCTTTGGGCGATGGGCAGCTTGTGCGCGGCGGAGCCCATTGATTTTTCGGATATGGATCTCCGGTTTGTCGACGCCCGGGGCAATACCGGCTATTACGTCGATATGAACGCGGTGACAATCAAGAACAACAACGAGGCGACGGCGCGGGTCGAAATCGTGAAGGCCGACGCGAACTGCCTTTACCTTTACACCATCGCTTTCGACCGGGGCAAGCGCACGTACCAGATTCTCGATTCGGTGGTCGCGCCTTACGACACGAAAGAGCCGAACGGCGGCTCCCAGAAGCCGCTGAAGGCGCAAAGCTACGCCAAGGGCTCGGCGATGGAGACGGTCGCGGAGTACATCTATTCGCCGCAGCGATAAGTTGCGGCTTTTTTGTTGGGCAAAAGGGGGCGGCGCGATGGAGGAGCAAACACGGCGTTCTTTGATAGAACGGGCGGAAAGCAAGCATCGGCTGGCGCGGGAAGAGCTGGCCGCGCTGCTGGCGGACGAAGGCGCGGAGGAAGAGATGGCGGCGGCGGCGGACCGGACGCGGCGCGCCTATGTCGGCGACGAGGTGCATTTGCGGGGCCTCATCGAGTTCTCGAGCTATTGCAAGCAGAATTGTCTGTATTGCGGGCTTCGCCGCGACAACGGGAAGGCGGAGCGGTTCCGCCTTTCGCGGGCGGAAATCGTCGCGCTGGCGGAAAAGGCGAAGGCGGCGGGCTATCCGACCGTCGTGATGCAGTCGGGGGAGGACGCTTGGTTCACGGCGGAGCGCTTGGCGGAAATTGTGCGCGAGGTGAAGCGCCTCGGCCTGACGCTGACGCTTTCCGTCGGGGAGCGGACGCGGGACGAATACCGCCTTTTGCGCGAGGCGGGCGCGGACCGTTTTTTGCTCCGCATCGAGACGACGGACCGCGCGCTTTATGAGCGGCTCGATCCGGGTATGTCCTTTGAAAACCGCCTGCGCTGTCTCGCCGACCTGAAGGCGCTTGGCTACGAAGTCGGCACGGGTTGCCTCGTCGGCCTGCCGGGGCAGACCGTCGATTCGCTGGCGGCGGATATTCTGTTTTTCCAAAGCATCGACGCCGACATGGTCGGCATCGGGCCGCTGGTGCCGAACGGCGACACGCCCCTCGGCGGCGAGCCGCCCGGCGATATGCGCCTTGTCCGCCGCGTCGTCTCGGCCATCCGCCTGCTGCTGCCCGAGGCGAATATCCCCGCGACGACGGCGATGGAAACCTTGCAGCCGGGCGCGCGGGAGCTGATGCTCCGCTCCGGCGCCAACGTGGTCATGCCGAACGTCACCGAGGGCGAGGCGCGCAGAAAATACGCGCTGTACCCGGGCAAGGCCTGCGTCGCCGACACGCCGGACCATTGCCGCGCCTGCATGGAGGGCCGCATCCGCGCAATGGGCCGCACCGTCGGCAAGGGCGCGGGCGGGCGACGGCGCGCATGATGACAAAAATGAAAAAATGAAAAGCCGCCGCGTGAGGCAAATTTTTTGCTTTGCGCGGCGGTTTTGTGTTTGTCGGTCATTTCCGAAACCCTGCAAAAAATTTTTGAGGTAAGAATTTCTTACCTCAATTTTTTTTGGCCGTGCGATTCGGCGGAATAGCGCGGCATTTTTTTTGACGGGCAAAAATTCTGCAAAATGTTATGAGAATATAAATTTTACAAATGTCTTGCGGGGGGGGGACACTCATAGTATAATTATTATAAATTGTTACATCCATTCAGCGAAACCATAGAAAGCACCAAAACCGGGGAGGGGTACAGTTGAGAAAAAGAGTATTTCTTGGCGCAAGAAAGGCGGCGGCTATCGCCTTGGGGATTTGCGGCCTGCTTGGGGGCATGGCGTCCGCCGCGCCGCAGGAGCACGCGCAGGAGGAACTGGCGCGGGAGCAGGGGCGCATCCACGCGGAGGCCGCGAAGGAGAGCGCAGAGGTCAAAAGCCCGCGCGATCTTTCCGTCAAGGTCACGGAGGTCGTCTTCACCGGGCAGAAACGCATGACCGAGGACGAGGTGCGGGGGCTTTTGCCGGAACTGAAAAAGGAAACGGTCAATATCAAGCGGCTGTCCCGCCAAATCCAGATGGTCAACGACACCGGCAGCATGAAGCTCGGCGCGGACTTCAAGCCCGGCGCGGGCGGCTACCGCGTGACCGTCAGCGTCGAGGAAAAGAAGAGCGACCACGTCAACATCACCGTGGACAACACGGGCAACTACTACAGCGGCGATTGGCGCGCCACCCTCAGCTACCTCTCGACGAACGCCACCCACCACGCGGACAGCTTCGGCGTCGCGGCAGTCAGTTCGCCGGGACATTGGGACGACGTGAAGCAGGCGGCGGTTTCCTATCGGATGCTGTTTCCGAAAGACGCGGGGGCGTTGTCCGTCTTCGCGAGCTGGTCGGACTCCAATCTCGGCAACGTCTCGCTGAACGACCTCTACCAGTACTATGCGGGCGGCCGCGGGGTGGCCGTCGGCGTCCACGGGCAGAAGTATTTCTCCTACACCTCGCGGAACAAGGACATCCTCGACATCGGCATCGAGCATAAATCGTACGAGAACGACAATCAGATGATATGGGGCGGCGTACCGATTCCCTTCGACTACGACTATCAGGTGACGATGCTTTCGGCGGCCTATATCCACAACGACCGCAGCCCCCATCATTCCTTTACCTATAATCTCGGCCTCGCAACGAATATCGAAGGCGACGAGACGAAATTCCGCCGGGTGACGCCGGGCAGCGACAAGCAATTCCTGCTCTGGAAGGGCGGCGTGTCTTACCAGTACAAGACGAAGGGCGACTGGCTGATCGGACTTCGCGCCCATGGGCAGTACACGAAGGACAATGTCGTATCGAGTGAGCAGCTTGGCGCGGGAGGGCTTTATACGGTGCGCGGTTTCAACGAGCGGACGGTCAGCGCGGACACGGGGCTCGTGGGGAGCTTCGAGGTCTTTACGCCGGAGTTCATCCCGAATGCCCGGTTCTGCCTGTTCGCCGACTACGGCACACTGCACAACAACAACGAAAATTACTGGGGCAGCGAAACCCTCGGCTCGGTGGGCCTCGGCTTCCGCTACAACGACGCGAAGCACGGCCTTTCGCTCCGCGTGGAGTACGCGAAGATCGTGGACGACATCCGGCAGGATCTGCTGGGTCGGCAAGGCCACAAGAATTGGAACGTGGTGCTGACGAAGAGCTTTTGATACTAGAATCTGTTAAGGGAACCTCTAAAAACTCCCTCCGTCAGCCCTACGGGCTGACACCTCCCTCAAAGAGGGAGGCTAAAAAACACGTCAATACAAGCCCCCCTCATTGAGGGGGGTGTCAGCGAAGCTGACGGGGGGAGTCCGAAAACAAG
>JAFVAI010000038.1 GCA_017480545.1 Schwartzia sp. (in: firmicutes)
AACCGGCGCGGCAACCCGCATTGGACAACGCGCAGCCTTCGGCGATGGCGCGGGAAATTCCGGCCAACCTCGCGGAACCGGCGCGGCAGCCCGTATTGGACAGCGCACAGCCTTCGACGATGGCGCAGGAAATTCCGGCCAACTCCACGGAAACGGTGCAACAGCCCGTATTTGACAACATACAGTCATCCGTGACGGCGCAGGAAATTCCGGCCGACATTGCGGAGCCGATGCGGCAGCCCGTATTGGACAACGCGCAGCCTTCGACGATGGCGCAGGAAATTCCGGCCAACATCGCGAAACCGGCGCGGCAACCCGCATTGGACAACGCGCAGCCTTCGACGATGGCGCAGGAAATTCCGGCCAACATCGCGGAACCGACGCGGCAGCCCGTATTGGACAACGCGCAGCTTTCGACGATGGCACGGGAAATTCCGGCCGACCTCGCGGAACCGACGCGGCAGCCCGTATTGGACAACGCACAGCCTTCGACGATGGCGCGGGAAGTTCCGGCTGACATCGCGGAACCGGAGCGGCAGCCCATTTTGAACGAGCCTCAACTTTCCCCGCAGGTGCAGACGGCGGAGCCGGTCATTCGGATGGGCGAGGCCGTGCTGGAACAGCCGGAAACGGCGGCAGTCCTTCGGGGCGCGGCGCAGGCGAGGAGCGACGGGCAGGAAATCCGCACGGCGACGCGCGGTGAAGCATCGGAAAGCCTTTTCGCGGGTGTTCCCCTTTCCGTCGAAGATGTCGTCCTCGACAGAACGCAGGCGAGTGCGCGGCAGGATTTCGGCGATATGCTCGGGCGTCAATCCCAACGGCAAACGCAGGAACAGACGAACGAAACGACGCCGGAAACGACGAGAGTTTCGGGGGGCGAGGATATTGGCGGCCCACGGGAAGCACGGCAAAACGCCGGGCAACCGCAAGCGGGCGCACAGCCGACGAATAACGGCGCGGGCATGGTGCCGCAAGGCATGAGCTTTTCCGAGACGATGAGCGCGGCCCCTGCGGAGGCAGCTCCCGTACAGCAGGCACAAGACCCATACAACGTCGTACGCCAGATTGTCGATCAGGCACGGTTGGTTCGTTCCGACACGAATACCGAAATGGTCATCCGGCTGAACCCGGAGCACCTCGGCGAGCTGACCCTTCGCGTAGCGGTGACGGCGAGCGGCGCGATCAACGCGACCTTCCACACCGAAAACGCGCAGGTGCGCGGGCTTCTCGAAAGCTCGATGATGCAGCTCAAGCAAGAGCTCCAACAGCAGGGCCTGAAAGTCAACAACGTGGACGTGCAGTCCGGGCTATCCCAAGACTTCTTCGCGCAGAGCCAAGCGGGCCAACAGGGCTACCCGCAGCCGCAACATTCCGCGCGGAATCGGGCGGCGGAGCGCAGAGCCTTTGAAAACGACGCGGACGCGCTGACGGTCAACGCAGCGGCGGGCGACGTGGCAGAGGCGGAAACCGCGGCGAACGTCGGCGGCTCCGACAGTGTCAACTATCTCGTATAAAGGAGGAACAACTTATGGCAACTGACCTCAATACCGTTACCGTAGGCGGCGTGACTTACTCGAAAGCCGACTACGACGCGATGCAGGCATCCAAGAGCACGACGCGCACCAACGACGCGCTCGACAAGGACGCGTTCCTGCAGCTTCTCGTGACCCAGATGCAGTACCAGGATCCCCTCGATCCGCAGGACAATTCCGAGTATGTGGCGCAGCTCGCGCAGTTCTCCGCGCTGGAGCAAATGACGAACGTCTACAAGTCCGTCGAGGAAGTTTCCCAGCTCGTCTCGAACATCGACACCTCCGTGCTCGTCGGCCAGCTCAGCAGCATGATCGGCAAGGACATCGCTTGGACGCAGGAAACGGCGCAACTGGACGCGAACGGCAAGGCCGTCGTCGATGCCAACGGCAACGCCGTGACGACGAAAACGGATTATGTCGGCACGGTCAAGGGCGTCAACATCGTGGACGGCAGCCCGAAGATTGTCGCCGAGTACAACGGACAGACGTATCAGGTCGCTGTCGGCGATGTGCGGCAGGTGGCCGATTCGGTGCTGTAAGGCGTTATTGGAGGGAATGAGGGATATGGCGGACAACAAAATATTTTGGTCGTCCCAGCCCATATTGCCCATCGGGAATCCGGCGACGGGCCAAGCGAAGCGGGACGAAAGAAGCGATTCCGGCTTCGCGGACATTCTCGCGAGACAGGAAACGAAGGTCAAATTTTCCAAGCACGCGAACGAGCGGCTTCGGGACAGGCAAATCGACCTCACGGGCCAGCAACTCGCGAAGCTCGACGACACGGTGGAGCGCATGGCGGAAAAAGGCGCCAGGGAGTCGCTCATCTACATGAACGACATGGCCTTTGTCGTCAGCGTCAAGAACCGTACCGTGATTACCGCCATGGATGGAACGAGCGCAAAGGAAAACATCTTCACGAACATCGACAGTGCGGCGATCCTTTAAGGCTGGACCTTTCAGGGGGCCTCGGGGAGCGCAGAGGGAAAGACGCGCTCCCGTCGGCGCACTTGGGCAAAGCGGCGACAGCCGCAGACAAATGAAAGGACTGATTATTTATGATGCGTTCCCTTTTCTCCGGCGTGGCGGGCCTCAAGAATCACCAGACACGCATGGACGTCATCGGCAACAACATTTCGAACGTCAACACGACGGGCTTCAAGTCCGGTCGCGTGACCTTCAACGATATGCTCAGCCAGACCGTGACCGGCGCTTCGGCTCCGGCGGAAAACCGCGGCGGCACGAACGCGAAGCAGGTCGGCCTCGGCTCCACGGTGGCGGCGATTGATTTGATGTTCACCAACGGCTCGGTGCAGAGCACGGGCAAGAATACCGATATCGCGATGTCCGGCAACGGCCTCTTCGTGGTCAAGCGCGGCAATGAGACGTTCTACACCCGCAACGGCGCCTTTGAGTTCGACGCCGACGGCAACTATGTGCAGCCGGGCAACGGCCTCTTCGTGCAGGGCTGGATGGCGAACGACGGTGTGCTGTCCACTACGGGCGACACGACCAATATCACGATTCCGGCGGGGAAGTCCATGGAGTCGGAGGCGACGAAAGTGGCTTCCTATGTGAACAATTTGAACGGCGATCCTGATGGGTACACGATTTCCAATATGTTGGTCACCTATGCGGACGGGACTTCGGAAGTTACAACGAATTATGTTCCGGCCGAGGCGGGTGCTATCGTTTTGACTTTTGAGCATCAAGACGGCACGGAAGAAAAAGTTACGTTGGGCGACACAGCGGGTTATGACTTTGTGACGGGTAACGTCGTTGCGGGTAAAACATTGTATAAATCCAAAATCAATTCAGTGACAGCAACCGAAAATGGGACTGTGGCTGTAGAAGTAGGCATGGGAAGTTCGGTCAATACTATCAATGGTAATACAACATTCACGGCATCTGGTCTGAAAAGCGGAACATATAGTATTAACGGAAATTATACGTTGAGTGGCAAGATTGTATCGGTCACAGCAAATGGGGTAAATAATGTCGATATCGAATTGGAAGATGGAACCGTCGTCAATGTGCCCAAACCTTCAACTTTTAGTTATAGCGCTGGCGACACGTTTAGTGCAAAATTGCCAATTACGAAAATTGATGCTGCTGCGGGAGCAAAAGTAACAACGGCAAATGGGTCAACGGCTACTCTTCCTTCGGCTTTGTCAGTGACTACGGCTGATCAAGAATATGAGCGGAAGACTGTCGCAGCTGATTACAAGATTAAGACCATTGGCCGGACGACGACGCCGACGTATAATAGTAAAGAAGTTTCTTCTGTGGCAATCAACACAGTGGATGGCAAAGTGTTGAACGGTCTTTTGGGTCAGACTTACAGCGGGAATGATACGTTCTATCCTTCAGTGGTTACGACAGTGACGGTTTATGACAGCTTGGGCGGCTCTCATGACATCCCGGTCTTGTTCTCGAAGACAGGGGAAAACAAATGGAATTTGAGCCTGACGGGCGGCGTTGACAGCTATTCGTTTACAGAAAGCGATATGACGGATACGACGGTCAGGCTGACGAGCAACGATTTGAAATTTACCACTTCCGGCGCTTTTGATACCGAAAACCCGGGATCGGCGACCCTTTCCCTCTCTTACGGTAACGGAGCGGAAGATCAGGAAGTTACGCTGAATCTGAACAGCCTGACCCAGTACATCGGCTCCAGCACCATCAACGCAGATGCAGACGGCCACGCGGCGGGCACGTTGTCCTCCGTCGCCATCGACTCCTCGGGCATCATCACCGGCACCTATACGAACGGCGTCCGGCAGTACGAGGCGCAAATCGCCGTGGCGCAGTTCAACAACGCCTCGGGCCTTACGAAAACCGGCGAGAGCCTCTACCAAGCGTCAAGCAACTCTGGCGAGGCGAATATCCACACGGCGGACGACCTCGGCGTAACGCTCACCCCGTCGGCCCTCGAAATGTCGAACGTCGACGTGGCGAATGAATTCACCGATATGATTATCACCCAGCGCGGCTTCCAGTCGAACTCGAAGATCATCACGGTCTCCGACGAAATGCTCGAAACGCTCATCAACTTGAAACGGTAAATAAAACCATAAACGCAAAAATCCCTGGCTTCGCCGGGGATTTTTGATGTATACGGTGTGTGATGTTCAAGAATTCATATTTATTGTGTATATTGGAATTTAATGGTATAATACAAGCGTTATGGATGCAAACAGCATAAGACTTTTTTCCCTGTTTCTTGCGAAAGCTGTTTTTAGGGTTTCCGTAGGGGCGTGTTTTGTTGTATAATAGATTAGTCCATGTATAAATTTTTGTGCAGAAATGGGAGCGTGTCCTATGATAAAGCTGACGAAGTTCAATTCCGAGGTCAACAAGAAGGGTGTTTTTATCCTGAACGCCGAGGTCATCGAGACGATTGAGGAAACGCCGGATACGGTGGTGACGCTGATCAACGGCAAAAAGTTGATCGTGGACGAGCCGATGGATGAGGTGGTTCGGCGGGTGATGTCGTATCGCCGCGCTTTGCATAAGTGAGGATTTGTCGATGGCGGGCGCAGTGCCCGATAAGATACTGCGGGGACAAGAATAATACGGCAAGTGTGCTTGCGGAGGAGTGATTTTTGATGGCGGACGAGAAGAAGCCGGCGGCTGAGGAAGCGGAGAAGGAAAAGCCGGAAGGGGCCGAAGGCGAGGAAGGCGCGGAAGAGAAGCCGAAAAAGAAGATCCCGGTGATGGCGATCGCGATTGTTGTGCTGGTGCTGGTGGGCATCGCGCTGGCGGGCGGCATTGCGTACTTCATTACAACTTCGGTGGTGAAGAATTCGCAGAAGGAGCCGGAGTCTGTTTCGCGTTTCCACGATCCGGGCGTTTTTGTGAAATTGGGCGATCCCAAGGAAGGCATCCTCGTCAATGTCGGCGGCGTGAAGGCCGGTCATTTCCTGAAGATCGGCATCATGATTGAGTTGAACCCCGGCAAGAAAGAGGTCATCACCGAAGGGAAGCTGAACCCGGTCGCGGAGACGAAGCTGATGGATACGGTGCTCCATATTCTCCGTTCCGAGCCTTTGGACGGCTACGACGCGTCGAAGCAGGACGCGCTGAAGGAAAAGATCAAGACGGAAGTCAACCACGAGCTTGGCGAGGGCACCGTCTACGGTGTTTATATCACGAGCTTTGTCCTGCAATGACGATGACGGAATCCTCATTGCCGAAGGGGGGGAGGGTGAAGATTGGCAGAGGACGTACTTTCACAGTCTGAGATAGATAAGCTGCTGTCGGCATTGTCCGACGGCTCGGTGGACGCGAACCAGGTCAAGGCCGAGGAGGACCAGAAGAAGGTCAAGGTCTATGACTTCAAGCGGCCGGACAAGTTCTCCAAGGACCAGATCCGGACGCTCCAGATGCTCCATGACAATTTCGGGCGTCTCCTGAATACTTATCTGTCTACCAGTCTTCGCAGCATGGTCGACGTCGAGGTGGCCTCCGTCGAGCAGCTCACCTATCAGGAGTTTGTGCAGTCGTTGGCGAACCCGAGCGTTATCGGGGTGCTGGCGGTGCCGCCTTTGAAGGGCAATGTGGTGATGGAGCTCAATACGAGCATCGCGTTTTCGATTATTGACCGCGTTTTCGGCGGCACCGGGTCGAACACCATAAAGCCGCGAAGTTTGACGGAAATTGAGGAAGCGGTCATCCGCAAGACTTTTGCGAAAGCCATTGATTTTTTCCGGGATGCGTGGGAAAATGTCGTGAAGATGGACCCGCGCCTCGAGGTCATGGAGTCGAATCCCGTGTTCGTGCAGATTGTTCCCCCCAGCGATATGGTGGTCATTATCACGCTGAAGATTGTGACCGGCGAGGTGGAGGGCTTCATGAATATCTGCATCCCGTACCTCGTGCTGGAGCCCATCATGTCGAAGCTGACGACGACCTTCTGGGTGGCGTCGTCGGTGTCCAAGGAAAGCCACCCCGAGCAGGTGGAGATCCTGCAGAAGAAGATAGAGAGAACCAAAGTGCCGCTCATTGTCGAGTTGGGGACGATCGACATATCCATCCGCGAGTTCCTGATGCTGGGCTACGGAGATGTGCTGCAGCTCGATACGAAGGTGCAGGCGGAGCTTCCCGTCATGGTCGGCACGAAACGAAAGTTTTTCTGTCGCCCGGGCACGTTCGGGAAAAAATCGGCCATTCAGATAACGCGAGTGGCGCCAGAGGGAGATGAAGGAACCGATGAGTGACGATATGATTTCGCAGGAGGAGATTGACGCCCTGCTGAATGGCGGCGGTGTGCCGTCAGGCGACGCTCCGGCTGCGGAAGAAGCACCGGCTGCGGGGGCCGCGCCCGACAGCGGCGCCGCGGCACCGCCGTTGGACGATCCACTGTCGGATATGCAGAAGGACGCGCTCGGCGAGATCGGCAATATCTCGATGGGAAGCGCGGCGACGACGCTCTCCGTGCTCTTGGGCCATAAGGTTTCGATTACGACGCCGACAGTGTCCATGGCCACGATGAGCTCGATACGGGAAAATTATCCGATGCCGTATCTGATCGTCGAGGTCGGCTATACGGTCGGCATTGACGGCAACAATATCCTCGCAATCCAGGCCAGCGACGCCTGCATCATCGCGGATTTGATGATGGGCGGCGACGGCACGGCGCCGCCGACGGACCTGAACGAGATCCACATGAGCGCGGTGGGCGAGGCGATGAACCAGATGATGGGCGCCGTCGCAACGTCGCTCTCGTCGATGTTCAACAAGAAAATTGATATTTCGCCTCCCAAGGTCAACATGATTGATCTCGGGTCGGAGGACAAGGTCACGGAGCTCGTGGGCTCGGACGAGACCATTGTGAAGACGTCGTTCCGCATGGAGGTCGACGGGCTGATCGACAGCGAGATTATGCAGATCCTGCCGGTCGGCATCGCGATGGAAATGGTGGACGCGCTGATGAACAGCACCATGACGGAGGAAGAGGAAGCGGCGCCGCCGCCCCCGCCGCC
>JAFVAI010000039.1 GCA_017480545.1 Schwartzia sp. (in: firmicutes)
AACTTATTTTATATATGTCTTAATTGATTCTTGCATTCCCCTAAGAGGGTAATGTGTCAGCCGAATGCTGACGGATGAGGTGTGAAACGTGACGATGAACGAAAGCGAAACATTCCGTTTCCACCTCACCCGTCGCCCTACGGGCGCCACCCTCCCCTCAAGGGGAGGGCAAGGATATTGGCAAGTTTTAATCAAGAACTATATAGAAAGGAACTTGCGCTATGAAAATCAGGATTTTTCACACGGGAACGGTCTGTGTTTCGCCTTCGCTGCCGTTCAAGGACAAGGAAAAAGACCCGAACCCGGTGCAGATGACGTTGCTGTCGTCCTATGGGCGGCGCAATCGCGTTTGGCTTCCGGTGTCGGCGTACCTGATCGAGCATCCGCGGGGGCGGCTGCTCGTCGATACCGGTTGGCATCGGGAAATCAGCCCCGAGGGGAAATATAACCGCTTTGCGCAGGTAAAGCACATGGGCGTCGGTCATTTCCTGCTGAATCAAGGCGTGGTTCCCCAAGGGGAGGCTTTGGTCGAGCAACTGGCGGCTATGGGAATCCAGCCGAAGGATATTGACTATTTGATTCTCAGTCATTTGCACACGGACCACGCCAGCGGTCTGCGGCAGTTCACGGACGCGAAGCGCATCCTTGTCAGCCGGGAAGAGCTGGACGATACGAAAAAATACGCGGTGCGCTACGCGGCGCGTATGTGGAAGGGCGTGAAGTTCGATCCGTTCTCCTTCGAGGAAACGGGCGTCGGTCCCGTCGGGCGCAGTCTTGACCTATTCGGGGACGGTAGCGTGGAGCTGATCCAGATTCCCGGCCATACCAGCGGGCTGACCGCCGTCAAGCTCAACGGCGGTGGGAAATTTGTCCTGCTGTTCGCGGACGGCGGTTACGCGAAAAAATCGTGGGAAGAGCTGATCCCACCGGGGACGGCACTGGACGAGAAGCAGGCGTTCCACTCTCTGGAATGGATACGGCAAATGAGCATGAATGAGGATTGTCTCGCGTCGCTGGCGAACCATGACCCGGACGTGCGGCCTTCGGAAATCGTGCTGGATTGAGGGAAGAAATTGCAGACACGAATCGAAAAAATTTCCAATATAAAAGATGCCTCGGCGATTTTTGCCGAGGCGGGCGAGATTTTACGCGGGGGCGGGCTGGTGGCGTTCCCGACGGAAACGGTGTACGGGCTTGGCGCGAACGGGCTGGACGCGGCGGCTTGCGCGAAAATTTACGCGGCGAAGGGGCGGCCTTCGGACAACCCGCTGATTTTGCACGTCGCCGACCGGGCGATGGTGGACATGGCGGCGGCGGAAGTCACGCCGATGGCGGAGCGGGTGCTGGCGGCGTTCGCCCCCGGCCCGGTGACGGTGATTTTGCCGAAGCGGGGCGAAGTGCCGGCGAGCGTGACGGGCGGGCTTTCCACAGTCGGCGTCCGTATGCCGGACAATGACATCGCCCGCGCCATGATCCGCGCGGCGGGGGTGCCGATTGCCGCGCCCAGCGCGAACACGTCCGGCAGGCCCAGCCCGACAACGGCGGCGGCGGTGCGCGCCGATATGGACGGAAAAATCCCGTTGATTCTCGACGGCGGCGCGTGCAAGTTCGGCGTCGAGTCCACGATTGTCGATTGCACGGGAGCGCGCGCCGCGATTCTCCGCCCCGGCGCGGTGACGAGGGAAATGCTCGCCGAAGTCTTGGGCGAGCTCGCGCCGCCGCCGGTCGTCGATGAAAAAGAAGCGCCACGCGCCCCCGGCATGAAGTATACGCACTACGCGCCGATTGCGCCGTTGACGCTCATTTCCGCGCTCCACGAGAACCTTTCCGAGGCGTTTTGCGTCGCGGTTCGCGAGGCAAAGGCGGCGGGCAAGCGTCCCAGCGTCATCGTCAGCAAGGAAACGGCGGAGCGGCTCGCGCATCTTGTGCCGCCGGAGCATATCGCTGTTTTCGGCGGCGCGGGCGATCTTCCCGCGATGGCGGCGCATCTTTACGAGTGCCTTCGCGCCTTCGACGGCAAAGACGCGGATGTGCTTTTCGCCGAGACGGTGGAGGAAACGGGGCTCGGCGTCGCGATCATGAACCGTTTGAAAAAAGCGGCGGGGGGACGAATACGATATGTATAGGGCGAAAGAAAACCGCAGGGGGAAATTCCTCTGCGGTTTTCTTGACAATGGGATATATCGTGATATATATTAAACGAAGAGGAGGGATATGGCATGGAAACGGCAAAGGTGTTTGTGAGCGGGCGCAGCCAAGCGGTGCGTTTGCCGAAAAAATATCGGTTCGATACGTCCGAGCTTTTGATTCAAAGGCTTGGTTCCGTCGTGATGCTGAGCCCTAAGGAAGACGCGTGGCAAACGTTTCTGGAAGGGATTGACGGGTTTACCGAGGATTGCTTTGCGGAAGGGCGCGCACCGGAAGCCCTGTCGGAGCGGGATTCGTTATGAGTTATCTTTTGGACACCAATATTTGCATTTACGCCATCAAAAAGAAGCCGGAGCGTGTTTTGCGGCGGCTGCGGGAAAATATGCAGCGCGGCTTGTGCATTTCCTCAATTACTTTGGCGGAGCTCCAATACGGGGTGAGCAAGAGTGCCTATCCCGAAAAGAATGCGGCGGCGCTTTTGCGGTTTTTGGCGATTTTGGACGTTTTGCCTTTTGACGACCGCGCCGCCATTGAATATGGAAAAATCTGCGCGCATCTTTTCGCGCGCGGCACGCCTATCGGCACAATGGATATGCTGATTGCGGCTCACGCCGTTGCGCTTTCCGTGCCGCTCGTGACGAATAATGTGCGAGAGTTTTCACGCGTTCCCGGTTTGGTATGGGAAAATTGGGCCGAGTGACAACGCAGCGTCAAATTCGATTGACGATACACCCGCCGGGAAGTAAAATGGAAGGGCAAGTTTTCAAAAATAACCTGCGGAGATGATATGGGCATGAAGATTGCGATTGGCTGCGACCACGGCGCGCTGGCGCTGAAGGAAACCGTCAAGAAGGTGGTGTCGGAGCTGGGCTTGGAAGCGGACGACCTCGGGACCTTCACGGAGGAATCCGTCGATTATCCCGACATTGCCGAGAAGGTCTGCGAAAAAATTGCGTCGGGCGACGCGGTGCGGGGCGTTGTGCTCTGCGGCACGGGCATCGGCATCTCGATGGCGGCGAACAAAATCCGTGGCATCCGTTGCGCGCTTTGCGGCGACGTCTATTCGGCGCGGATGGCGCGGGCGCACAACGACGCGAACGTGCTGGCTCTCGGCGGGCGTGTGCTCGGCCCGGGATTGGCGGCGGAAATCGTCCGCGCGTTTTTCACGCAGGACTTCGAGGGCGGCCGCCATGCGCGGCGCGTCGGAAAAATTATGGCGTTGGAAAACAACAATATATAATGGAAGGTTGATGAGAACGAAATGGCTTTGATGGACACTTTGGCACAGACGGATCCGGAGATGAAGAAGGCGATCGACAGCGAGCTTTCGCGGCAGCGGAACAAGCTGGAGCTGATTGCCTCGGAGAACATTGTGAGCCGCGCGGTGATGGAGGCGCAGGGCAGTGTGCTCACGAACAAGTACGCGGAGGGCTATCCGGGCAAGCGATATTATGGCGGCTGCGAGTGCGTGGATGTGGTGGAGCAGATTGCCATTGACCGCGCGAAAAAGCTCTTTGGCGCGGCGTACGCAAATGTGCAGCCCCACTCCGGCGCGCAGGCGAATATGGCGGTGTTTTTCGCGCTTTTGACGCCGGGCGATACGGTGATGGGCATGAACCTGACCGACGGCGGACACCTGACCCACGGCAGTCCGGTCAATATGTCCGGCACCTATTTCAAGATTGTGCCCTACGGCGTGTCGAAGGAAACGGAAACCATCGACTATGACGCGCTGGAAAAACAGGCGATGGAAACAAAGCCGAAAATGATTGTTGCGGGCGCCTCCGCTTACGCGCGGATTCTCGATTTCCCGCGCCTCGCCGACATCGCGAAAAAAGCGGGCGCGTATCTGATGGTGGACATCGCGCACATCGCGGGTCTCGTGGCGGCGGGGCTGCACCCGAGCCCGATTCCTTACGCCGACGTGGTCACGACCACGACGCACAAGACGCTCCGCGGCCCGCGCGGCGGATTAATCCTCTCGAAGGACGAGGAATTCGGCAAGAAGTTCAACAAGGCGATTTTCCCCGGCATCCAGGGCGGCCCCTTGATGCACGTCATCGCGGCGAAAGCCGTAGCCCTCGGCGAAGCGCTGAAGCCGGAATTCAAAGAATACCAAGAGCAGGTGCTGAAAAACGCAAAAGTGTTGGCGGAAGAACTGGCGAAGAACGGTTTCCGCATCGTCACGGGCGGCACGGACAACCATTTGATGCTCGTCGATCTCCGCAGCAAGAACCTGACGGGCAAGGAAGCGCAAAATCTTCTCGATGAAGTGGGCATCACTGTGAACAAGAACACGATTCCCTTCGAGCCGCTTTCGCCGTTCGTCACCAGCGGCATCCGGCTCGGATCCCCGGCGTTGACGACGAGAGGCTTCAAGGAGGACGATATGCGTGAAGTCGCGGAAATTATCGCGATGACGCTGGGCCATGCGGGCGACGGGGCCGTCCGGGAAAAGGCCCGCGCCCGCGTTGCCGCGCTCTGCAAAAAATATCCGCTCTATGAATAATAGGAGGCGTACATTATGTCCGAAGAGTTGAAAGTCCATATCATCGACCATCCGCTGATTCAGCACAAGCTCACACGCATGCGCATGAAGGACACGTCTTACAAGGACTTCCGCGAGCTGCTGGAAGAGATTGCCATGTTGATGGCCTACGAGATCACCCGCGATTTCCCGCTGAAGGAAATCGACATCGAAACGCCCGTCGCGCCCTGCCGCGCGAAGGTTCTCGCCGACAACGAGGTGGGCCTCGTGCCGATCCTGCGCGCCGGCCTTGGCATGGTGGGCGGCATGCTGAACCTGATCCCGACGGCTCGTGTCGGCCATATCGGCCTCTACCGCGATCCGAAGACACTGAAGCCCATCGAGTATTACTGCAAACTTCCGCCCAACCCGGAAAACCGCACATTCATTGTTGTCGATCCGATGCTGGCCACCGGCGGCTCCTCGGCGGCGGCGCTGACCATGCTGAAAAAGCACGGCGCGAAAAAGTTGGTGCTGATGTGCCTCGTGTCCGCGCCGGAGGGCGTACGCGTCGTGAACAAAGAACATCCCGACGTGCCGATCTACACGGCGGCAGTGGACGAAAAGCTCAACGACCACGGCTACATCGTCCCCGGCCTCGGCGACGCGGGCGACCGAATTTTCGGTACGCTGTAAATTCAGATTCCGGAAAAGAAAATAAGTGGCATGTAAAAAATGAGGTAAGCAATTCTTGCCTCATTTTTTAATGGAGGAAATAAAACGGAAGAAATCCCCTGCAAGACAAGGTGCTTGACTGTCGGCCACGGTCGGCCGGATGGGAAAATATCTGCTGTGGGAAAAAAGAAATCTTTATTTGGCCGCCGTTTTCCCCTGCAAAGAATTTTCCTTCCGTCGCGTGGTATGCTATACTACATACGGAATTTTTCATAAAGGAGGAACATCGGATTGTCTTCTCTTGGTTTTTTGACATGGCAGACGGTTGGCGGCATGGTGGTGTTGCCGCTTGGCGTCATTGTCTTCTGTGTGCTTTTGGGGGGAGCCGTGACCCGCCGGGTGAAAACGGCGATTCGGGAGGAGCGCTACTCGGACTCTTCTTTTATGGGGGTCTTTCTCCACTCGCTGAAAAGCCTGCCGACGCTGCTGGGGTTGCTCTTGGGCCTTTATTGCGCCGTCAATGCCGCGCCTGTGCCGCAGTTCGCGGAGGAGATGGCGGAGAATATTTTTTTTACGCTGTCCGCTTGGATGGTGGCCACTTTTTTGCAGCGCACCTTGTGCCAAGTGATTGAACTTCGCATGGGCAAAGGGGGGGGATACTCCAACTCCTTGTTTCTCAATCTCGTCAGCGCCGTCATCTATATCGTGACCTTTGTTCTCGTGCTGGATTTTTACGGCATCTCCGTCACGCCGATTATCACGGCCTTGGGGGTTGGCGGTATGGCCGTGGCCTTGGGCTTGCAGGAGACCATGGCCAATATTTTCGCGGGAATGCACATCCTCTTGACAGACCAGATCCGCATCGGCGACCATATCCGCCTGGAAAACGGCGCGGAGGGACAGATCACCGACATTACTTGGCGATATGCCCGTATCCATACGGTGACAAACAATGTCATCGTTGTGCCGAACAACAAGCTGGCGGCGTCGATCATTACGAACTACGATATGTCGGCGGATGGGGCAATGATCGCCAGTATTGAGGATGTGGCCTTTGTGGTGCCCTTGGGTGTGGCCTATGACAGCGATCTTGAGCAGGTGGAGCGCGTGACGCTGGAGGTGGCGAGGGAGACGCTTCGCCGCTTGGATCCGTCTCTCAACATTGCCGAAGGCGCCCCGACGGCCCCTGCGGTCCGCTTTTACAATTTCGGCGATTCGTCGATTGATTTCAATGTGCATCTGCACACTACAACTTTCCGCCAGCAATACGTGATTCGCCACGAATTTATCAAGGCATTGAAAAAACGGTATGAGGAGGAGGGCATCGAGATCCCGTTCCCCATCCGCACCGTCCGCATGGAACGGGAGAGCGGATGACCGGCCGCGCGAATTATCCACAAAATAAAAAACTTGTTCACAGGATTTTTGTGCAAAACCGCTGTTCTGTATTTGGGACGGCGGTTTTTGCGTCTTGGGCTTGTGCATAACAAATTACAAGATATTGTGTTGTGGCTTGACGCAGAAAGGTAGATATTGTATAATCACGAATAAGCCGACGGGGCGGGGACGCTTTCCGTTTGGTACGATTTTTAGCAAGGAAAGAAGGAATTGACGAGATGCCATCGACTCCCGTCATCAAGAATATCAAGAAGAGGAACGGCGAGATTGTCCCGTTTGACGCGGCAAAGATTTCGAACGCGATCCAGAAGGCGAACCTCGAATCGACGGACGCGACGTTTTCCCAGCGCCAGCTCGACGCGCTGACCCGGAGCGTCATCCGGAACATCGCCGGCAAGAAAGCCCCCGGCGTCGAATATATCCAGGACGCCGTGGAGCGCGCGCTGATCAAGAACAATTACGCTTCGACCGCGAAGGCCTATATCTTGTATCGCGCCGCGCATACGAGCATCCGCGAGGCCGAGGTCGACCTGATGGACATTTACGACGAGCTGACTTACAAGAATGCCCGCGAGGCCGATCTCAAGCGCGAAAACGCGAACATTGACGCTGATACGGCCATGGGGACCATGCTCAAGTACGGATCGGAAGGCTCGAAGTATTTCATCATTCACAGGATTTTGCCGAAGGATATCGCGGCGGCTCATGTCAACGGCGACATCCATATCCATGATATGGACTTCTATATGCTGACCGAGACTTGTTGCCAGATTGATCTTTTGAAGCTGTTCAAGGATGGCTTTTCCACCGGCCACGGCTGCCTGCGGGAGCCGAACGACATCCGCTCCTACGCGGCGCTGGCCTGCATCGCCATTCAGGCGAACCAGAATGAAATGCACGGCGGGCAGTCGATCCCGAATTTCGACTATGCGATGGTGCCGGGGGTTGTGAAGACTTTCCGCAAACAGTATTTTTCCCATCTCGGGGATGCGTTGGCGATGCTTCTGGGCATGAAGCTTGACGACGCTCGGCTCCTCGTCAGGGAGATCGAGCGGCGCGTGGACGCGCCGGTGCGTTTCGAGGCGATGGACGAGTACGGCCGACGGTTGGCGGAGTTTTTGCCCGCGCATCAAGCCGCTGGCGGTTTCCAGCCGATTTCGGCGGAGACGGCGAAAAAAGCCCACGGCTTCGCCGCCGAGGCGGCGTGGAAATCCACCGATCATGCCACGTTCCAAGCGATGGAAGCTTTCGTCCACAACCTGAATACGATGAATTCCCGCGCCGGGGCGCAGGTGCCGTTCAGCTCGGTCAATTACGGCACGGACACCTCGCCGGAGGCGCGCATGGTCATACGGAATCTCCTGTTGGCGACGCAGGCCGGGCTGGGCGGCGGCGAGACACCGATTTTCCCCGTGCAGATTTTCAAGGTCAAGGAAGGGGTCAATTACAACCCCGAAGACCCGAACTACGATCTTTTCCGGTTGGCCATGGAGGTTTCGGCGAAGCGGCTGTTCCCGAATTTCAGTTTTCTCGACGCGCCGTTCAACAAGCAATATTACAAGAAGGGCGATTACAATCGCGAGGTCGCTTATATGGGGTGCCGTACGCGCGTCATCGGCAATGTGCACGATCCGTCGAGGGAAGTCACTTGCGGGCGCGGCAATCTGAGCTTTACCAGCGTCAACCTCCCGCGTCTCGCCATCGAGGCGAAGGGCGATGAGGAGCAGTTCTTTGAAAGCCTCGACGATGTCATCGATCTCGTCATTCGCCAACTGTTGCATCGGTTCAAGGTCCAGTGCACGAAGCGCGCGCGGAACTATCCGTTCCTGATGGGGCAGGGCGTTTGGATCGACTCCGACAAGTTGGAGCCGGACGACAGCGTGGCGGAGCTCTTGAAGCACGGCACACTGACGATGGGCTTTATCGGCCTCGCCGAGTGCCTGAAGGCGCTGGTCGGGAAGCATCACGGCGAGTCCAAGGAAGCGCAGGCTTTGGGCCTGAAAATTGTCAGCCATATGCGCCAACGCATGGACGAGGAAGCGAAGCGCACCGGGCTGAACTGGAGCCTGATCGCGACGCCGGCGGAGGGCCTTTCGGGGCGTTTTGTCCGCATCGACCGCCAGCGCTACGGCGAGATTGAGGGCGTAACCGATCGCGATTACTATACGAACAGCTTCCATGTGCCGGTCTATTTCCCCATCGCGGCCGTGGACAAGATCCGCATCGAGGGCCCGTACCACGCGCTGACCAACGGCGGCCATATCAGCTACGTCGAGATGGACGGCGACCCGACGAAAAACGTCAAGGCCTTTGAAGCGATTATCCGTTGCATGCACGATAACGGCGTCGGTTACGGCTCCGTTAATCATCCCGTTGACCGCGACCCGGTTTGCGGTTACAACGGCCTGATTGTCGATGTCTGCCCGCGTTGCGGGCGCACCGAGGCCGAGCACCATCATCATCAAGTCATTCCCCGCATTCATTGCGGAATTTAATTTAGAGAGGAAGATGCCACATGATAGTCAACGGAACCGACGTTACCGTAAAAGGGATCGACAATATCTCCGAGCAGGAGATACTTGCATATATGGATTTCATTCACCAAGACAATCGGAACGACGAGATCGAGTCGCTGGAAATTTCCGCGCAGGAGGGCGACACTGTGGCGTTGGATTACACCTTGCGCCCGCCGCAGTTCCAACGTATCCGGCGCATTACCGGATACTTGGTCGGTACGCTTGACCGCTTCAACAATGCGAAGCGTGCCGAAGAGCATGACCGCGTCAAGCACAGCCTTCACTGAGGGGGCACCCCAAGCCCCGCGGCGCCTCCCCGGCAATGCGGAGCGCTCTCTCTTGAAATAGGGCGCGGAAGGCCTTTCTTCCCCAAAAGAAAGCGCCGGAAACGTCCAAGCCCTGGTGCTACCCCGCATCGGGACTTCCCCTTTCTGCCCTGCCTTCCCCGGCGGGGCAGTTTTTACGAAATTCTGGGCGCGAAGTTTTTCGTTGCCTTTTCCATAAAGGAAACGCCGAACAAGTCCCTTCGGCCCACGCCGGGTCTTTTTCCGCCATGCTGCGTCATACGAATCGCAGTTAGGATTTTTAAGGAAACGACGAATAAGTCAATTCGAGACCACGCCGAGGGATTGTTTCGTCAGGCAAGGAAGATGCCGTGAAGGCGTAGCATCGCTACGTCGAACGACAT
>JAFVAI010000040.1 GCA_017480545.1 Schwartzia sp. (in: firmicutes)
AGGCGAGAGACGCGCCGCCCGGCAGCCCGTCACTTTGCGGCGGCAATGGCATCTTTGACCGCCTGCTCCTCTTCTTTCGTCATCGTGTATCTGGAGCGTCCGTCCACAATGGGCTTCACATAGCTCCGGGAATCCTCCCGGGCGAAAATGCTGGAAAACACGACGCCGTTGTTTTTGGCGTCGAGCAGGGCGACGGCATAGCTGAGGTCGCTGCCCATGTCCTGAAACGCGGAGAAGCGCACGACGCCGACCCGCGTGACCGCCGTTTGGAGCAGCGCGTCGATGCGCTCGTTTTCCTCCCGGAGCTTCGCGTTTTCCTCGGCGACGCGGCGCGTCTCCTCGATGTGGGCCAGCAGCATTTTTTCCATCGACTTTCCCGATTCCTCGCCGCGCATCATTGTTTCGTACAGCGAGCGAAGGGCGGACAGGCGGGAGAAAAGCACGGCCACGAGAATCAGGAGCAACGCGATGACGCCGCCCAGCGCGCCGAGCGCCGCTCCGGGATTTTCCGATACCAGTTGAACCATTCCATTCATGAAGTTTGTGTCCTCCTTGCCTTTTTACTGCTCTCTGCTAAGATTTTTAAATCTTTGCAGAGAGTGCATGAGATGTCATTTGCACCGCAGGTGCAAATGTAGCCTGCGTAGCAGGCGTATCTCAGTTCAAAATTTTCATTGAAAAATTTGAACTGAGACACGTATTATACGCTAAAGGTCGTCGATACCTCGCGCAGCCGTTTCTTTGTGAATTCCACTTCGTCCTCGTGCTGTTTGGTCAAGCCTTGGACCGCCTCGACGATGCGGTCCAGGTCTTCCTGTGTTTTGAAGGTGATCTCGATTTTGCTCTTCTTTTGTCCCAAGACGAGGCGGACGGGCGAGCCGAAAACCAGCTTCAGGCGGTCCTCCACGTCGGTGACAAAGACGCGCTCCGTCGTCACGGGGTCTTTCAGATGCTTCGGCTGGAACAGGTTCGGGTCTTTCAGGAAGCGCGCCACGAGATTCTCCGCGTCCCGGGTGGACAGGTTGTGGTCGATGATGAAGTCCGCCGCCTGCTGCATTTGTTCGGGGGTGCCGAGGGAAAGGAGCGGCTTTGCCTGCCCCATGGTGAGCGCCTCTTCGAGGAGGCTTTCCTGCACACGCTCCGGCAGGCGCGTCAGCCGCAGGAAATTCGCGATGTGGGAGCGGCTCCGCCCAATGCGCTCGGAAAGCTGCTCCTGGGTCAGGCCGAACTTTTGCATCAAAAGCTCGTAGGCGCGGGCCTCTTCCACCGCGTTCAGGTTCTCGCGCTGGACGTTCTCAATCAGCGCGATCTCGGTCATTTCCTCCAACGTGTATTTCCGCACCAATACGGGGACAGTGTGGAGCCCCGCGAGCTTCGCCGCCCGGAGGCGGCGCTCGCCGGCGATCAGCTCATATTCGCCGTTCTCGGGAAGCGCGCGCACGAGAAGCGGCTGCAAGACGCCGTAATACCGGATGGATTCCGCCAGTTCCTCCAGCGCCGCCTCGTCGAAATTTTTGCGCGGCTGGGCGCGGTTCGGGCGGATCTTGTCCACCGAAATCTCCGTGACGACAGCGGCGTCCTCCGCCGGCTGCTGCGGCGCGACGGCTGCCGTCTTTTCTTCGGGCGGTCTCTCTTCGGGGGCTTTCTGGATCAGCGCGCCGAGCCCGCGCCCCAGTCCTCCTTTTGCCTTAGCCACGGGCGTCCACCTCCTTCGCCAGCTCCGCATAGACTTCCGCGCCCTTCGCGTGGATATCGTAGGCGATGATCGGCATCCCGTAGGAGGGCGCTTCGCTGAGGCGCACCGTGCGCGGGATGACCGTTTCGTACACTTTTTCCTTGAAGAATTCCCGGACTTCGCCGGCGACCTGCCCGCTGAGATTCGTGCGGGCATCAAACATCGTCAAGAGCACACCGGACACCTCCAGCGACGGATTCAGCCCCTCCCGCACGAGATCCAGCGTCCGCATGAGCTCCGATACGCCCTCCAGCGCGTAAAATTCGCACTGGATCGGGATCAGTACGCCGTCCGCCGCCGTCAGGGCGTTCAGGCTCAAAAGGCCGAGGCTCGGCGGGCTGTCAATCAGGATGAAGTCGTAATCGTCGCGGACTTGGTCAACCGCGGCTTTCAGGCGCGTTTCGCGCCCGTCCCCCGCCGTCGCCAGCTCCACCTCCGCGCCCGCGAGGTCCACGTTCGCCGGAATGACATCGAGGTCGTAGTCCGTATGGCAAATCGCCGTCCGCACATCCTCCGCGTTTACGATGACCTGATAGGCCGTTCGCTCCTGCGCGGCTTTGTCAAGCCCGACGCCGCTGGTGGCGTTTCCCTGCGGGTCAAAGTCCACCAACAGCACCCGCCGCCCCAACGCGCCGAGGCAAGCGGCGAGATTCACCGCCGTAGTGGTTTTCCCGACGCCGCCTTTTTGATTCGTAATTGCCAGCACCTTCGCCAAAATTGTTCACCGCCTAAATCGTGAATATAAATCTGCTCCTATTATACCGAAACTTGATGGATAGGGAAAGAATATTTTGCATAAAAAATGTTTCACGTGAAACATTGGAACATCTGTTTCTTTGTTTCACGTGAAACATTTTTTGCCGTTTTTCGTTTATGCCAAAAGGGCGTCCATCGTCCGCTTCGCCCGCTCTTCCTTGCGCTTCATGCAATCCTCCATGTACTGCCAATCGGGCGCGCCGCTTTCATCGACGGGAAGGGGAATCATCGCCCCTTCCATATCCTCTTTTTTCCATTTGTCAATAAAAGCGAAGGGGCGACCTGCCGCCTTGATAATCGGGCAAATGAACAGCGCAATATACTTGTTCAATGCAAATTTTGGATACAGCACATTCACATCATCCGAGGCGATAAATTCGTTTTCGTGATAAAACGTTTCCCCCACGGAACCATTATAAGCAACCGTAATCAGATTCCCGGGATGAATATTTGCTTCATTTCCAATGCGGTGCGTAATGCCATTATTAAAGCTGCTGGATCCGATGAAATCAATATCGCCCTCCTTCATTTCCTTTTTTGTCAAACGTTTTCCTTTGACTACCTCAAACCATGTTTCGATTTTGAATTTTTCCCACCGGAGCGAACTATTGTCATAGGATTGTTCTTCATCAAGAACAATGGAAACTTTTCCGTCCTTTTTCTCCAGATGGCTTGCATATAGCACCTTTTGAATCAACATCTCACTAAATTCTTTTTGGTCGATACCACGCCGAAACATTTCGTAATCCAAAGCTGCCTTGAAAAAATCTTTTTCATAAACTTTGGTCGTTTTTTCCATCCTTTGGTATGAAAGATGTTCCGATGGTACAATCCATTGATGGGTCTTGTATTTTGTATCATTCCGCTTTTCAATGGCGTCAATCCAATAATTCTCAATCTCTCCCCAAAGATTTTTCACGTCGTGCCGTCCTTGGTTTTTCACCGTTTCCAGCCCGTCATTCTCGATATAGCAACCAAAAATCTCTTTCCCGTTTTGCGGTTTCCATGCTTGGAAGACAAATACACTGACTGTCACACCTCTGCCAAAAAATAAATCTTCCGGCAGCTTCACAATCATCATCAAACGGTGATTCCCCAAAATTTCATTCACTAACCGCTTGGATGTTTTTTCCAGCTTCTTGTCCGGCAATATGAAGGCACAGTCCGTGCCCACGGGCACATTGTCCAGCACATTCTTGACAATCTGCACACAGCCATATTTCGTCTCGAAGGGCGGGTTCATCAAGACTTTTGTGATGGGCTTGCTCTTGATCCAATCGCAAGCCTCCTGCTCCCGCGTGTCGAGCTGGGTCAGATTCGTCTTGCCGTCCTTGTGAATCAGCATATTCGCGCAAGCCAGCGCATAAATCTCCCGGTCAAACTCGATGCCGAAAAGGTGTGCCTCGCGAATTTCTTTCGCCGCTTTTGTGCCGATGCCGCCCGCTTCCTCAATCATATTGCTCATTGCCTTGACGAGGAACGCGCCACTGCCGCAAGCAAAATCGCCGACATAGTCCTCCTTCGTGACGTTAATTAAACGATACATAAAGGAAGTGATATGGTCGGGGGTGAAGACCTGCCCCGCGTCGGACTTTTTCTTGTAGCGGTTGAACTCGTTGAAGAAGATGCCCATGACATCCTCGCCGTGCCATTGGTTGGAATTGATGCAATCGGAGACGGCAATGACCCAGTCGATAAAATCGTCAATCGCTTTCTGCTTTTCTTTGACGTTCATCTTGATTTCGGAATAGACATCCAAAAGGATTTCAATCTTGCCGTTCTGTTGCCTGTCGTTTGCCAGCGCGGCTTCCAGTTGCTTGCGGATGGCGGTGTGGAACACCTCATAGCCCATATCCTTGACTTTGGAGAGCCGCGCACCGTACCGCTCGGCGACGAGGGCGCAGGCGGTGAAAATCATCCGGTGGTAGAGGTTCTTCACGCCGAACTCCGTGTGCAGGCAGTTGTTGATGCGCGCCGTCAGCGTGTAAATCATGCTTATAATGATGGTGCCGTTCCGCACTTCGTTTTCTGTCATGGTCATCCTTCTGCGCCTTTCCGAAACTTTTTTGCTTATTGTATCATTTTCACACGAAAATAGAAGCATAAAAATGTTTCACGTGAAACATTGGAACATTTGTTTTGTCCCCTATGAAACATTTTGATCCTTTGGCAACGATTCCCATACGCGCAAAATATGAGAATATTGTCATATTTCCAATGCTTCGCGCAACTGTCATAATGATATGCGGAACTCCCTTATTTATTTATGCTTCATTGATAAAGGAGATGTTTGCAATGGCGACAAAACTTTCCAAGCACAAGGCACCCAACGGGCAATTCTACGAGATGAACGACATTGAGTACCTGATGAACAACGGGGTACAGCGAGGCGGCGGCTCTCGACGAGCTGGCGCAAAGCGACAAGTACCGCTAGAAAGCCGGGACGGCCAAGCCCAGCATG
>JAFVAI010000041.1 GCA_017480545.1 Schwartzia sp. (in: firmicutes)
GGTTCTGGCCCAGTTCGTCCTTCGCGTCGTCCTCGTCCTTCGCGGCATCGTCCGCGATCTTGCCCTCGTCGGTTTTCTTGTCGTCCGCGTCGAGGGAGGAGGATGCGCTCTCCGTATTGAGATAGCTCTTCCCCGTGGTGTCGAGGCCCGTGTCTTCAAGCGTCTTCTTGTTCTCCGCCTGCGTCTTCGCCTCTTTGTCCGCGGCATCGTCCGCCTGCTTCTTCAGCTCCGTCTTTGCCTTGGTCTTGGTCCCGCTGTCAATCTGGGTGTAGGTGTTGGTCTTGAGCTTGGCATTGGGGTCGCTGTCGATGCTGCTGTCAATCTTCGCGTCCGTCTCGGATTTTTCCTTTTTGAGCTGCTCTTGCGTCTTGACGACGGGGACTTCGCCCGCCTTGACGTTCACGGCGCTCCCGGGAAGGCCCGTCACGGTCGCGCCCTCGATATAGGCGCGGGTGGTGTTCTTCGCGCTGCCGTAAGCAAACGCGCCCTCGAAGCCGTAGCCGCCCTTGGTTCCCGCCAACGCGCCGTTGATCTGGGTGGTGCCTTTTTGCGCCTGCACGTCCACCGAAGAGAAGACGGTATAGTTGCCGCCAACGATGCCGCTGGCGAGGTTGTTTTCCAGATTGCTGATGGCGACGGCGCCGCCCACGCCCACATTGGTGTTCGCGCCGCCGCCCTTGATGCCCGAAAGGCCGCCCGCGATCTGGAAGTCCGTGCTCGTGGCCTCGTTGGAAACCGAGGCGCCCGTGACGTTGTCGTTCAGCATCAGGGCATGGATGTCCTGCTTGGCTTTGTTGTAATACACGACGCCCGCGCCGTTGACGTTCACGCCGTCGCCGTCGCCGACGCTGGTGCCCATGCCCGCCGCGACCTCGATGCCGATCTTGGTGGCCGCGTTCGAGACCATAAGCGCCATCGGAAGCTCGGAATTCCGGATCAGGGAATCCACGTCCCGGCCCGCGCTGTTCATGGCGAAGGTGCCGCCGATGCCCACTTTGGCCCCGGAGCCTTCTTTCAGGGAATGCTTGGTGTCCGTGCCGCCGAGGGTGATGGAGCCGAGGAAGTCCGTCGCGGAAAGGGAGGCGGCCAGCACAGGCGCGGGCTCCGCGTCCGTCCCGTTTTTCACCGTCACGTTGTCCAGCACGGCGTCCGTCCGCCCGCCGAGGAAGGTCAATGCCACGCTGCCCTCGACGCCGATGGACGCGCCGGCGCTGTTTGCCGCAGCGGGTGCAGCGCCGACATCCCCCTCATTGTTGGTTCCGTCCGGGTCTGCCTCCCTGCTGGCTTCTCCCATCGCGCCCGTCGCGTTGTTCGTCTGGGGCGTTTCCCCAACGGTGGGCGCGGCGCTCTCATTTTGGGAGGTCTGCGTGTCGTTTTCCAGGTTGTCGGCGTTCTTCTTGGCGTCCTTTGCGCCCTCCTCGCCTTTTCCGGACCACTTCGTCCACTTTTCGGAGTCCTTCTTGTCGTCCCCGTCTTCTTCCTCTTTGGGGGCGGAAGAGACCTTGGCCTTGGCGTCATTTTGAATCATGCCCGTAGTGATCGCCGCGCCGACAATCCCGCCCGTGGTGATGGTGCCTTTCGCGCCGCCCGTGGTTTTCGCGCCCAGCTTCCCGGCGAGGGTGTCCCCGGCAATCTTGCGCGCCAGAGCTGCGTCCTCATAGATTTTCTTGGCGGCCTTGTCCGCGTCCGTCGTCCCCGCAGAGGGCGCAGTAATCCCGCTGCCATTGTCCGCGACCATGGCAAGGCTGTTCACGTCATAGTTTACAATGCCCACGCCAAGGCCGAAGGCTTTCGTGCCTTCTCCCGTCGCCTCGCTGCGGGCGGAGTTGTCAATGTTGGTGGAGTTCGTGGAGGTAATCGTGGCGAACCCGGTGGCGATATTGGCTTCGTCGTCCAAGGACACGACGCTGTTGCTGTCGCCGTAGGAGAGGGCCACCATGCCCGAGACGCCGATGGAGTCCCCCTGGCCGGAGTTCTTGACCTCGTTTTTCAGATCCATCGCGTTGCCGGCCGAGGCCTCGAAGGACTCCGTTCCCGTGATTGCCGCGCCTTTCCCCGCCATGACGAGGCTGTTGCCCCGGATGTTTTGGAGGCCCACCGTGCCGCCGATGCCTACTTTGCTGTTTTCCTCCGTCGCACCGTAGGTTCCCTCCGCGCCGGTGGTGGCGTCGGAGGACAGCTTGACGGCGGAGCCGTCCACTTTGCTCTTCTGCCCCAAGAGGACAATGGCGTTGTTTTTCAGTGTGTTGATGCCTACGGTGCCGTCCAACGCCACGGTGGCGGGCGTGTCCTCGTCCGCCTTGCCCTCGGCGCTCACCGCGTAAGAGAGGGTGCTGGTCTTTTCTACTTCTTCCGTTTCCTTCGTGTCTTTGCCTTCGTCGTCCTTTTTCGGCTGGGTGGTCTTGTATTTGCCCATGCCGGAGACGGCGTCCAACGATACCGCGCCGCCCTTGATTTGGGCAGACTTCGACCCGTCGCTGTCCAAGAGGACGGTGGCGTTGTTCTTTACGTTGCTGACGAGAACGGCCGCGCCGATTTCCACGTTGGCGTTGGCCTGGCCGTTCTTCACCGAAAGGCGGAAGCTGTCCTCCTTTTCGGCGGAGGCTTGCATGATGGTCTTGGCGTCCACGTTGACAGCGCCGTTGGCCGTCTCCGACTTGTCTACCGCCGTAGCCGTAATGGCGGCGTTTTTCCCAATCGTGACATTGGCGTCGTTTGTGTTGGAAACAACGCCGACGGCAGTGCCGAGGCCAAAGGCGGAATTTTGCTTGTCGTTGTCGCCGCCGTCGTTGGTGCCGTTCACTTTGTCCTTGACGTCCTGGGCGCCGCCTTTGCCGTCCGCGCCCGCAGCGTCTTTGGTCTTTTCGTCGTTCTTGGCATCCACATCCTTGGAGGCGTCTTTGACCGCATTGGTTGGGTCGATGGACTTTTTCTCGCTCTGTTTCTCGTCCTCGGATTTCCCCGCGTCGCCTTTGTTCTTCTCATCCGTCGCGTCTTTGTTGTCCTGCGTCTTTTCCGCATCGCTTGTCTCCGGGGCGCTTTTCCCCGCGTCGCCGCCCGGAGTCTTCTGCGCCTGGTTGTCCACCGTCATTTTCAGCCCGTCGATCCGGTTCTCCGCCTTGACATCCACGGCGCCCGCCGTGACGGCGCGGTTGACGATCGCATCGGCGCTCGTGTCGTAGTTGGCCACGCCCACGTTGGAGACGACATAGCTCGAAGCCCCCACGACGTTGGCCTTGACATCGACGTCGCTCTTCGTGGCCGATTCGATGGAAACTTTGCCCTGCGCCGCAGAGAGGGCCGTCGCGTTCGTCGGGGCATTCACCGTCACTTTCGCCTTGGTGTCGCCCGTCAGAACCGCCACGCCCACCGCCACGGCATTCCCGTCGCCGCCGTTGCCTGTGGCGGCAAGGGCGGCTTTCGTGTCCGCGTTGGCGGCAATTTTGATGCCGTCGCCGGTTTCCGCATCCGCGCCCGTGGCTGTCAGGTTGCCGTCGATCACGACGTCCGCGTTGTTGTAGACGCGGGAAACCGCCACGGCGGTTATCACTTTGGATCCGCTCGCCACCGTTTTGCCTTCGCTGTCCTTTTTGCCCTCGCCCGTGGGTACGGCGATGGACTGCTTGAGATCCAGCGTGGAGGTCGCGGCAATCTCGATATTGTTGCCTGTAATGGCGCTCTTTTCCCCGATGTTGACGGAGGATTTGTTCTTCTTGCCGGAATAGTTGACAAAGAGGTACTTGTTCGCTCCGGCTTCCTTGCCCGCCAGTTTCTTGATAGGCCCATCAAGGAAGGTTTTGTCTTCCCCTAAAATAACGTCCTTCAAGGTGTCCGTCAGGGACATGGGAGTGCTGTCCTCGTAGGTGCTGGCGCTCTCCGCCGTGAGCTTGACCGCCCCGTCGCTGCTGGCAATTTTGACGCCCTTTGTCGTGGCGTCCTTCCCGATATTGACGGCGGCGGAAAGATCCGTGGAGCGGCCGCTCCAACGGATGGCGTTGGCTTCTGTCTTTTCCTTTCCGTCGTTGCCCTTGACTGTCTTGGTGTCCTTGACATCGGACTCCTGCTTCGCCGTCAGGATGATGTCGCCGCCCGTGCCGTTGGACGCGGTGAGGTTCGCCAAACCCGCGCTCGTGGAACCGGTGTTCACCAAATCCTTGAAATTCAAATCCTTCGTGCTCTGAAGCTTTGCGCCGTCCTTGATGTTGATGACGCCCGCGCCCAACATGACGCCGCTGTGGGTGTTGATCTGCCCGCTGACGTCGACAGTTTTATTGTTGGCATAGGAAGTGAGCGCAGTAACATCATTCAGCGTAATACTGTTCGCATTATACAGCGTGTCAAAAGCGGTTTGTGTCGGCACGATGCCCGTGAACTGCCCCGCGTTGATGACACCGGTCGCTCCTACGGCAATGCCTTCGGGACTCAAAAAATAGAGATGACCGTCAATCGCATTGCCTTTAATCGCATTGACCGTACCGTTAATATCAATCCGGCTTTTCACCAGATTGGCAAGGGCGTCTGCGCCGCCAAATTTGAGGTTGGCAATATGACCTGCGTCAAGGCTGAACGCGGAGAAACGGTTATAGGCAAAATCGCCATTGACTTTCTGCGGGTCAATATTGTAGACATTGCCAGCCTGCTGGATTTTCGCCGCGTCGCTCGCATCCTTCGGCGTTATCGTCGATGCCTCGGCGCCGAAGGGATAGGCGAAAATCCCCGCCGCCATGGCCAAAGAAGCGAGAACCAAACGAGGTTCCATTTGCCGCGTCTTGGTGCGGGATTTTTTGTTGTTCCGGTTTTTGATGCTATACCCGTATGCCATCGTGATCACCTGCTGTCCTTTCCGTCCTTGCAATACCTCAAAGAAACATCCTTGCTATATCTTCAAAAGGTGGCCGAAAGGGTGAAGTCCACCCTTGTGCTGTCCACCCGATTATCGTAAAAATCCTTTTTGAAGGGGAATCCCACGGTCACCGCGCCGTACACATGCTTGATCCGCGCCTCGATGCCGAGGCCAGCGCTCATCAGCGTGTTGTGCTCCGGCGCCGTTTCCCCGCGCACGGTTCCCCAGTCAAAGAAAGGGAACAGGAACACCCGCTTCGCCTTGTCCAAGGGGACGTGGTACTCGATGCCCATCGTCACGCCCTTTTCCCCGCCGATGAAGCCTTCCTCGTAGCCCCGGACGCTGCTTACGCCGCCGATGAAGAGCCGGTCCGAGGCGGCCATGAAGTCGCCGGAGGACCACTGCCCGTCCAGCCGCGCCTGCCAGAACTGCCCGCCTTTGTAGCGTTTCTGCCAGAAGGAGGTGAGCCGGTAGAATTTCGCCGTGTCCGAAACCCCGTCGATGTTGGTCCGACGCGCCCAAACGAAGGAGTGCTTGTGATAGAGCACGGTGGAGTCCCCGTAATGGGTGAAGGAAACGTACGGTATCACCCGATGGATTTTGTCATCCACCCACGACACGTCGCCATGGCCCAAATCCGTTTGCGTCTTCTGATGGACGTATTGGAGCCCCGCCTCGTGGCGGGAACTCTCCGTCACATGGAAAGGCACCCTCCATGTGACGGAGTAGGAGTTCGATTTTCCCTCCACGCCCAGAGGCTCCAATTCCCCGTCCGTCACTTCCGTCCGGTTGCCCGAATAATCCAAATCCAACCGCATTCCCCGCCGGGAAACGGGGAAGCTGTACCCCAACGACCACACCTTGGTGCCTTGGCTCCGAAGGAAGCTCATCCGCAGGGCGTCCCGCTGCCCCGACAGGCTCCTGACGTTGTAGAAGATGCCCTGCCGCCAACGGCCGCTGGATTCGTAGCCGTCGTTGTCCATATAGAGCGTCACGGTCTGGTTTTGGGGCTCGAAGGCCACGATTTCATAATCCGTGGTGCCTTCCGCAGCTCCCGGCTTCATCACCACCCGGAGCTGGATGTCGTTGGTGCCGTGAAACCAGCGGAGGTCGCGGTTCAGCTTGTCCGTATTGGCAATCTCCCCGGGCTTCAGCCCCAACCGCCCCGTAATGTACCCGGTTTTCGTGTGGCGGTTTCCCGTGACTGAAACCTCCCCCGTCTTGCCCTCGATTAGCCGTATCTCCACGACGCCTTCATGGATCCGTTGCGGCGGCAGCACCGCCCCGCAGGTCATGTAGCCTTTGTCCTTGTAGAGCACCGTGATTTGGTTCGCCATCTCGCGCAAATCCTTCAAAGTGACCTGCCGCCCGATGTAGGCGTCCGCGACGGATTGGATTTCCTCCTGCGCCAGGATTTCCGAAGGATTCCAATGCACCTGTTTCAGCTCGAAACTGATTTCCGCTCCTTCGTCGGCAGCGGGCGGCGCGTCTTCCTTTTCCACTTTCTTTTTCTTGGCGGCCTCGTCCTCCGCGATCTGTTCCAACACGCGCTCGCGCTCCATTTCCCTGCGGGCCCGCTCCATCTGTGCGCCGGCATCCATGCCCGCCGGGTCCGCGGCAGCCGCCACCCGGGCGTCGATGTCCATGCCCACCGGTTCCGCAGCAACCGTCGCATGGCTTCCCGCCAACAGCCCGAAAGCAAGCGCAAAACAAATTGAAGTAGATGTTTTCATCGTGGCTCTCCCCATCTATATATCGTAATAAAATCTCTTGCTCTCAAATATATATACAAAATTGCCCGCCCGAAATTGACGCGGCCGGAAAATTTTTTGCAGTTTTTTCTATGCCGCCAAGCATATTTTTACAGCTACATTATTGCATGATTATCCTGTAAAATCAATGGGGGTTCCAGATTGTCACCCCAAAATACGGAATTTTTAAGGAATTTTTAATACGCATCTCAGACCAAAATTTTAAGGAAACGCCGAACAAAAAAATTTGAGGTAAGAATTTCTTACCTCAAATTTTTTTCGTATGCAATTATGCGCACAAGATTATTCATCGAGAAGCTTCAGCAGCTCCTTGACCTCGGTCAGCTTTTCCGTGATCGGCCCACACCGGAACGCTTTCTCGGAAACGATGAGCGCGTCGGGAAATTCTTTCCAGTCGATGGCGTCGATGCCTTTGATTTCGTTATGGTGGAGCCGCATCGTCTCCCCGCTCTCAAATTTGCGGAACAGCGTTTGGAGCGTTTCGGCGATGTCCGGGTTCAGCACGTTGCCGTACATCTGCGCCGCCCTTTGGCTGCCCAAAAACGTTGCCATCACATCCACCGTGCCGGAGCCGAGGTTTTCGATCAGCGGCTTCGCGGCCCAGTAGAAAAGATGGACGTTGTTCCCGCCCTCCGCCAGTTTTTTCGCGCCGCAGTAAGTGCTCAAAGCGTAGACTTGCTCAAACAGCTTTGCTTGGGCTTCCACCGTTGACGACGTTGCCGCCTGCTCCTCGATATAGGCCCTCGCGGCTTTCACTTCCGCGGGATATCTGGCGTCAAGGTAACGCAGGATGCCGGACGTTTCTTTTGCCATGAAATCCGCGTATTTTTGATTGCCGACAAAGGATTTGTAAATGTTTCTTTCGTTGCTGGGGATGCCGACCAAAAACTCGACGCCGGAAGCGACCCCGTCCCGATAGGCAGCGTACACGTCCTCGGGAACCAGTTTTCCGTCCCGCGTCGGCGCGGACGAATCCATCGCCAAGGTTTGCATCGCTTCTTTCAGCCGCTGTTCCGGCAGCCGCAAAAGATCCTCCATCGTCCTTGCCTTGGTTTCTTGCAGGAGTTTCTTCGCCAAGTTTTTGGACGTTTCCGGTGTCTCGTATGCCATCAGGGGACTCCCATTGAAAAAGACCGCTTTTTGGAACAGCCCCTTCGCTTGCTCGCACGCCGCAAGCAGGGAAATGGAGAGCGCCCCCGCCTCGAAGCCCATCACGGTGATCCGCTCGGGGTCGCCCCCGAAGGCGGCGATGTTTTCCTTGATCCAACGGAGCGCCGCGATCTGGTCGAGCAGGCCGAGATTCAGCGCGTCGGGGTATGCCTCGCCGCCGGGGACTTCGGAAAAATCAATGAAGCCGAAAAGCCCAAGGCGGAAATTGAAGGTGACGCCGATCGTGTCCGGATAGATTTTGGCGAAGTCATCGCCCCACAGCAACGGGTCGGCGCTGCCGCCGTAAGAAAAATCGCCGTGGTGGAAAATCACGAGGACCGGCTTTTTCCGCTTCGTCTTTTCACCTACGACGCCAATATTCAGCGTCAGGCAGTCCTCGCTTTGCCTGTGCTGCGCGAGGACAGACCCGTCGTAATCGACTTGGATCGCGGACGCGCCTATATATTTTGCCTCGAAGACCTCATCCGACGCGGGGAGCGGCTCCGGGGCCTTCCAGCGGAGCTCGCCGACAGGCGGCTTCGCGTAGGGGATGCCGGCGAACAGCAGGACGCCGTTGTCCTTCCTGCCGACAAAGACGCCGGTTCTCGTCTTTGCCGCAAGATCCGCGTCGAACTCGCCGCGAATCGGCCGGTTTTGCTGCCGCGCTTCCTCAAAATCTTTTTCCGTCAGCTGGCCGTCAAATACGAAGCCGCCGCTCCCGTCGCCGTACCGCTCGCGGATTTTTCGGACGCGGTACCAACGGACGCCCATGCGGAACGCGAAAATGAGAAGCGGGAGGATGATGATATATCCGTACTGCCCCACCACATAATCGAGCACGTCCATGTCCGTCCAAGAGACGGCGAGGAACAAAGCGACCAAAAAGACGAGAACAATCACGGCAAGAGCCGTATACCGGCGCGCCGGGGTCTTCTGCACGGCCTTGCTGAAAACAAGCTTGTGTTCCATCATTTCCAGCGAGACGCCCACGACGAGGCAGATAACCGTGCACAGCCAAATCGGGCAACCCAAGACTTTCGGGATTTCAAAGCAGAACCCATATCCGAGAGCCGCTACAAGGGCAATCGCAAAATCTTCAATCGTAAATAATTTTTTCATGCTTTACCTCGAAACATAGCGGAACGGTGGCTAATTGCGCTTGAAGACCGTCTTCCCCTTGAACACGGTTTCGAGCACCTTGATATCCTGAATCTTGTCCGCCGGGGTATTTTCGATGTCGCTGTCCAAAATGGCCATCTCCGCGGATTTCCCGACCTCGATGGAGCCGGTGACATTTTCCAGATGCGCTTGATAGGCCGCGTGGATCGTGTGCGCCTGAAGCGCTTCCTTCAAACCGATGCACTCCTCCGGCATGGCGGCGGGAACATCCTTGAACAGATCATACGTCAAATCCAATTTGACAAGCCTTCTGGTCAGGGCGACCTGAATGCCGGAAAGCCCGTAAGCGGTATTGACGGGGAAGTCGGAGCCATAGGCGCACATTACGCCGTTGTCTATCAGCGACTTGCTCGGATAGGTATGGCGCACAACATCTTCTCCCCAATACGCCACCATCACGGGCTGTGTGGCCGGGGCGTCGGTGAACCAACTGGGCTGGATGCTGGCAATGATATGGCTCTTGCCCATGCGCGCTTTGTCCTCGGGAGTGACAAAGGTGCAGTGCGCGATGATGTTCCTGATTTTGGGATTCGGGTATTGCTCTTGCGCGTTCTCGTAGCAGTCAATCACGCTGCGGACGGCATAGTTGCCCATGGCGTGCGTATGGACGTTGAAGCCTTCCTTGTTGGCGAGCGCCATGGACTCCTTCATACGCTCTTTGTCCCAAAGGAGCGGATCCCTTGTGCCCGCCTTGGCGCCGGCAGTCTCCAAATAAGGCTCGAGCATGGACATATCGCCATCCGCAAAGTATTTCAACGTGTCCACGGTAAAGAGATCCTCAACGTCGAACTTCGTGCGGTTTTTGATCGCCCGTTCGAGATCCTCCTCCCTCGTTTCATCATTCACATTGTGGACGCCGGTCACCCGGACGGTAAACTCGCCGTTCTTGGCCATTGCCGCAAGGGCGGCATAGGGCTTGTCCACCTGATGGCAATCGCATAACAGCGTATATCCTTTTTCGTTGTATTCCTTGAATGCTTTCTTCAGGAAGCCGTGATGTTCCTCCTGCGTGAATTCATATTCCGGGATGCTGGCGATGATGGGGAGGTAAGCGACAGGCTCCTTGATATACCCGGTGGGGGTTCCGTCCGCTTCCTTGACGATCAGCCCGTCTTGGTCGTCCGTGTCCTTCGTGACTCCGGCTTCCTCAAGCGCCTTCGTGTTCAGCATCAGCCTGTGCCCGCAGAACGACATCAGGACGGCCGGTTTGTCGGGCACGACCGCGTCGATATCCTGCCTAGTCAGCGGTCTTTTGATGCCTTGCAGGCCGCCGGAAAACCACGACCTGTCCCAGCCCAGTCCGCGGATGATCGGGTCGTCCTTGTGTTCCTCGGCGTATGCCTTCAATTTTTCCTGCATCCGTTTCAGGATGCCTTCGGGCGTATCGGTCTCGGGATTCGGCACAATATCGCTGAAGCTGCACGATCCATACCGTTTCCCGGCATTCCCTAGGTGCATGTGCGCGTCCCCCAGCCCGGGGATGACGCTCTTGCCGCCGCAGTCCACGACTTCCGTGGCATCGCCGATCCACGCCTTTACGCCCGCCTCGTCCCCGACATACGCGAATTTGCCGTCCTTGACGGCGACCGCCTCCGCGTGGGTTTCCGTCCCGTCCAACGCGACGGAATAAACCTTCGCGTTCCTGTAAACCTTGTCCGCAATCTGCGCCATTTGCATTGCCTCCCTTTCTTCCTCTTATAAAATTACTATTTTCATGGACGAATGTCAAATGCGACAGGGCTTTATTTCCTGCCGCTCTGGTACGCCGCGATACGCTTTGCCACGTTCTCCTTGATGTTGTTGTAGTAGTATGTATAGTCGTTGTCATGGCGTCCGTCCGGGCCGAAGAACTCGGCGGCGACTTTGGCTTCCTCCTCGGGGAACGGGACGTCTTTCGCGTTTGTCACGACCACGCCGCGGGCGAGATTGATCTTCGCGTCCGCGCCGACGTCGCCGATCTCCGGCTCGCCGGTTGTCTCGTTCTGCACGAGAGAGCCAAGGTTCTCGCTCACCGGGGCATAGGTCTCGTCCAGTTTCCAGTTGAGGGGGTTGATGCTCATCGTGTGGGGCAATACCACGACGTTGTGGGCGTTTTCCTCCACGTTCTTCGGCCCCTCCGTGTTCCATGCGACGATGACGCCCGTGTCGCTCTCGCCAGTCGCGAATTTCAGGTGCGGATTGGCGGCGAGGTACTCCTTCGTGACGGAGTAGCCGATGGGGTAAGCCGCAACCATGCGCTTGTAGTACTCGGGATGGTCCTTGAAATATTTTCCCAGCAAGAGCAAAACCATGGCCGAGCCTTGGCTGTGGCCCGCGATGATGAACGGGCGGCCTTGGTTGCAGTTCTCGAAGTAGTAGTCAAGCGCGGCGGTTATGTCGTCGTAGCACATGCCGGAAATCGCCGCGTTGAAGTCCCCGGTCTTCTTGACGACTTCCCCCGCGTACCGCAAACCGCATTGGCGGTAGTACGGCACGAACACGTTGGTGGCGTCGGCGAACACGGTGGCGTGCGCCGCGTATTCGACCTCCACGCCCTGCATCATCTCGGCGTTGTCAATCGCCGCGTAATCGGGGGCGCCGTCCTCGAAGCTTCCCATGATGTACTCCGTCGCGTAAATGTAGAACGTATCGACGTCCTTGGTGACAGCCGGGCGCTGGTACCAACCGGCTTGTTGGGCATAGTCGGGCGTTGCGCCGAAGTTTTCTGATGACATGATATTTCACCTCTGTATTCTTTTGCTATAAATGTTTTTGTTGCATGTTGCTTAAATTGCCTTCCCCTCGACGGGAAAGGCAATTTTTAGCAGCCGAAACAAAATACAAAATGATTATTTTGCCGTATAGACCCATTCTCCGCCAATCATGGTGCCAAGCACGTTGGCGGCGGCGATTTTTTCGGAATCGCAGGCGGTAATGTCCGAATCCAGCACCACCATATCCGCTTCCTTGCCGACGGTGATGCTTCCAAGCCTATCCTCACATTTCAGCTCATAGGCGCCGTTCCAAGTCGCGACCTTGATCATTTGAGAGAGATTGACGCGCTCTTTGGGGTTCAGCAGCGTTTCGGGCCTGCCGGGGAGGTAACGGAGGACAGCAGTCTGCATCCCGTTCAGCGGACTGATGTCCAGCGTGACCGGGTAATCGGTGCCCTGTGTCACGACAAGGCCCTTGTCAAAGAACGCCTTCATCGGGTACTGGTTTTCGGCGCGTTCCTCGCCGAGATACGGTATAGACAGCTTTTGATGGTACGTTGGATCCTTGAGGAACCAAAACGGGTTTGCCACCACTACGACGCCGAGCTTTGCCATGCGGTCGATGTCCGCCGGGTCCACGATTTGCAGATGCGTGAGGGCGGGGCGGTTGTCGGGGACGGTTCCCGCTTTTTCAAAAGCGTCCAACGCTACCCGGATGGCGCCGTCGCCAATGGTGTGGATATGCGTGGTAAAGCCAAGCTCGTTCGCTTTTTTCACCGTCGCCGCCAAGGTATCGAGATCGAAGCGGAGCATGCCGCGATAGCCGTCATCGCTGTCGCTGTACGGCTCGTTCATGTAGCCCGTCCTGCTTTCGAGAACGCCGTCCAAGAGAATCTTGATGTGGTCCACGGCAAAGTTTTTGCCCTTGTACTTCTCCCGAAGCTCCGCCGCGTGCTCCACGTCCCGGACGGGATTTTTGTCCACAAAGACCTGATAGCCGCCGTGGAGATGGATTTTCAACTTGCCCTCGGCGTCGAGTTGGCGGCACGCTTCCATCAGGTTTTCCCAGCCGTAGTCCATGTTGACCATGGGGTCGAAAAGCATGGTCACGCCGCCTGCGAGAAACACGTCCTGATAGGCGAGGACGGCTTTCTTGTATTGTTCCACCGAGAAATGGTAGACCAAATCCTCAAAATAAATTTTCGATCCCTCACGGAAACAGCCGGTCGGGTTGCCGTCCGCGTCGCGGACAATCACGCCGTCGGCGACGTCGGGGGTGTCCTTCGTAATGTTCTTGCGCTTCATCGCGGCGGAGTTCAGCCAATAGGAATGATGGCCGAAATCAATCAGCATCACGGGCTTGTCGGTCAAATCGTCGATCATCGCCGCCGTGGGGCCGTTGGGTCCGAAGGTGGCGTCGTTCCAGCCGATGCCTTGGATCACGTCCATTTCGGGATGCGCTTCGACGAACGCTTTCAGCCGCTCGCGGTTCTCTTCGAGGGTCGTGGAGCCGTTCAGGGAACACATGAGGAGCATCCGGGATCCGCCGAGATTGCCGTGCGCGTGGCCGTCCACAAAGCTGGGCAGAATCATGCCTTTCTCGTATCGCTCTTCCTCGGTGTCCTTGCCGACGTATTCTTTCACGCCTGCCGCCGTGCCGACGTAGACGAATTGGCCGTCCTAGATCGCCACGGCTTCGGCCTTCGGATTGTTTTCGTCCACGGTGTAAAAATTGCCGTAGATGACTTTATCTGCAATCATTTATATTGCGTCCTTTCCTTGCAAAATTCCAATTTTTGCATGACCCTCTCCACCCCGAAGGGCGGAGAGGATTCCAACAGTTACGCCTTGTAAACTTCTTCGCCGTCCACGAGGGTGGCGACGAGTTTTGCATTTGCGACCTTTTCAATGTCGTCATGCAGGAAGTCGCTGTCAAACACCGTCATGTTGGCGATCTTGCCGAACTCGATGGAGCCCAGGCGGTGCTCCTGCCGCCACTGGTAGGCGACGTTGATGGTCATGGCGCGCAGGGACTGCTCGCGGGTGATGGCTTCCTGAATGTTGCGCTGGGTTGCCAGCTTGGCGACGCCGAGCGCCTCCGGGAACGCGCGGGTTTCCGCCATGTAAATGCTGTACCTGATGTCCATCAGCGGAGAGACCGGAAAGTCCGAATGGAAGACCACGTTTGCGCCCACATCGTAGAAGGACTTGATCGGGTACGACTGATCCGCCAGCTCCTTGCCGACGTACACGATTTCCTGCTCATACATGCCGGGAGCCTTTCCCGTCCAAAGCGGAGGAACCGCCGGAATGGAACGGGTCTCGCCCATGCGGCGGATATCCTCGTCCGTGACGAAATGCAGATGCGCCAAAACATTGCGCTGGTCCAAGTCGCCGGTGATCTTCTCCGCGTCCTCGATGCAGCCCAGCATGAAGTGCGTTGCGCCGCCGCCCTCGGAATGGACATGGACGGAGAGCCCCTCCGCATCCGCCGCCACAAGCAGCTCCACCATCTTGTCGTGGTCGTTGAAGCGTTCAAGACCGTGATAACCGGGCTGGTCGAGGTAATCCTGGTTCTGCCAGCCCGTGTGCGCTTCGGTCACGCCGTCCAAAAACGCCTTGATGCCTACCACATAGAAATGCTCGCTGCTGTACTTGGCGCGATCCGCCGCGACGCGGGCCACCTCCGCCTTCGGGTCTTCGACATTGTCGGGCGAGAGCAGATAGGCATAGGTGCGCAGCTTCAGCTTGCCTTCTTCCTCCAGTTCGTGAAATGCCTGGACAGCGCCCGGGTAGAAAGCCTCCGAGCCGGCGTCGGAGACGGCGGTGAAGCCGTTCCTGAAGGCGATCTTCTGCCATTCCAGCAGATATTCTTTGGACAGCTCAAGGGTCGAGGGAAGATTTTTCAGGATTTCCATCACGGGCACTTCACAGATGTAGCCGTCCGGATCGCCGTTTTCGTCCACGTGCACTTGGTCATAGCCCATTTTCTTCGCGTATGCCGCGTCGATGCCCGCCCATGCCAGCGCCTTGGTATTGAGCAGCATGGAATGTCCGCTGCCGGTATTCATGATGAGAGGCTTGTCCGTGCAGATTTCATCCAGATACGCCTTGGTGACGTATTCCTTGTTTTCGATCCATCCCGCCGCCACATAGATTTCACGCTGCGGGTTCTTCGCGATAAATTCCTTGATGATTTCGCGGTACTTTGGGTAATCGGTGTGGAGAACCTGCGAGAGGTTCGCCTGCCCGATGGCGCGATCGCCCGCCAAATAAGGGTGGCAGTGGGATTCGAGGAAGCCGGGATAGATGAAGTTCTCGCCGTAATCCAGCACCTCGGCGTCCGCGCCCGCGAGCGCTTTCGCCTCGTCCGCGCCGCCGACGTAGGCGAACAAGCCGTCCCTGACGAGCGCCGCCTTGGCGAAGGGCTTCCTTTCGTCCATGGTGATGATGTTGCCGAGAATGACCGTTTGTTTCATAGCGTAATCCTCCTAAAATGTTTTGGAAAAGTACTATTTTTCATTCCTGAAATCCGGGAAACGCCCATCCGCATAGAGCGGAGCAACGGTTTTTGACAGGGCGTATGCCACACGGAAGGCATTCAAATCGTCATAGGTGTTGCCGACAATCTGCACACCGACGGGAACGTTTTTGTCGGACAGTTCCACCGGCATCGTCACGACCGGGTATCTGCTGGCAAGATTCCAAATCGGCGTCAAAAGAAGGTTGGTGCTGGGATAGTTTTTCCCGTGAATCCGGGCTGCTTTGTCAGGCGTCGCTTCAAGATCGGCGGGGAAATGCGGCGTTGCCAGCGTGGGCATGATAAGGGCGATGCAGCCCTTCTCGAAGACCTTCTGCTGGACGTCCCGGTGCAGCTTCGCCAGCGCCTTTTCTGCGTTCACCTGATCCTGCGGAGTCAGCTTGCCGGCATACGTCTCCAAGTTTTTCACATACGAGCTGAACTGGTCGCGATGCTCCTCCAAACCGTCGAAGATGGCGTACATGCTTGTCGACATGAGCCCCTTGAAGTAGGTCGGCATGAAGCTTTCGGCGGTGACGTCGAGCTCTATCCGTTCAACCTGCGCTCCGGCCTTCTCCAGCGCCGCGACTGCGGCATCAATGGCGTGGTCGGATTCCTGGCTCAGGCCGCCCTGAATCCAATTCTTGAAGTAAGCGACGGCGACCTTCTGCCCCTGAATCGGAGCGTATTTCTGGGGATAGTCGAGCTTGGGACGGATCGTGGCATGAACCTCCGGGCTGGGGCCGGCAATGACGTCCTGCATGAGCGCCATGTCGGCAAAAGTGCGAGCCATCGGTCCCAAGGTTTCGTAGACGTTTTCCGACGTGGCGACGCGGCCGAACGGCGGCTTGAAGCCGTACAGCCCGTTCATGGAAGAGGGAATGCGGATGGAGCCGCCCATGTCGGAGCCGGTGGCCAGCGTGCAGAAGCCCGCGGCCAGCGCCGCGCCCGACCCGCCGGACGATCCGCCGGTGCCGTAGTAGAGGTTCCACGGATTGCGGCTGACGCCGTAGAGGCGCGACCATGTCATGGGGCTGAGGTACTGCTCGGGCACCGTCGTCTGGAAGACAAATATCGCGCCCTCTTCGCGGAGTTTTTGGATCATGGCGCCGTCAGCGGCGCTCGGCTCGACATCCTTCAGAAGAAGGGACGCGGCGTCGACGCGCCATCCCTTGACTTCATTCTCGTCCTTGATGCCGACGGTAATCCCTTCCAGCCTGCGCGCAGAGCCGTTCCGGTAGCGTTCATCGGCCTCCTTTGCCAGCTTCCGAGCCTCGTCAAAATTGTCGAAAGTGATGGCATTGACCTTGCCGGCATTGAACGTGTCCAGCTCGTTTACCAAGTCCCGGCGCGATACGTTGTATTCGCCGTTGTACTTCTTTACACGGCTGATCTGTGCTTCCAAGACTTCGCTGGGCGTTGTTTCGCCTGTTTTGAACAGCTCTATGAGCTGTACGGCGGGCATGTATGCCAACTCTTCCTGCGAAAACTTCGACGCGGCAAGAACCGCGCTTGTGCTTGATGCAAAGAACGTAATCAGCACTGCTGCCATGAACGCAAAAAGTGCTTTCCTGAAAAACAATCTGTTCATTCGTTATACCTCCCATTATGAGTTTCTCGCCCACATTGACGGGGCCGCAATCTCCGCGGTTCCAAAAACACTGTAATTCTTTTCCTATCTGTTCATGATGTCTCCCTCCTTATCCGGCAAACGTCACAATACTAAAGGGCACTTCTAAAAACTCGTTTCCAAACTCCCCCCGTCAGCTTCGCTGACACCCCCCTCTATGAGGGGGGCTTGTATTGACGCATTTTTCAGCCTCCCTCTATGAGGGAGGTGGCACGCCGTAGGCGTGACGGAGGGAGTTTTTAGAGGTTTCCTAAAAAGACTTTTACTCCATGGAGAAAACCTTTTTTCCCTCGAAGTAGGTCGCCGCAGGCTTTGCCGTGTGGATCTCCTTTTCGGGGCAAGTCAATACGTCCTTGTCCACGAGGAGGAAGTCTGCGTATTTTCCTGTGCGGATGCTGCCCCGCTCATTCTCGATGAACATTTGCCTCGCGCAGTTGATGGTCATGGCGGTGAGAGCCTGCTCACGAGTGACGAGCTCTTCCGTCCAAATGGGTTTTCCTCCCTCCTGGGGATATGTCCCGGTCACGGCGATTTCCATGATGCCGAAGGGATCGTCGGCGCTGCCGGAAAGGGCGGGATAGTCCGAGTGGATGGAGACGGGGATGCCATAGTCAAAAAAGCTCTTCATAGGATATGCCTTCGTCGCCATCACTGCGGGAAGCATTTTCGGCAGTTCCTTTTGTGCTTCATCGCTGAAATGGTGCCAAGTAATCCCAGAAGTGACATAGATGTTGTGGTCGGCCATACGCTGATAATCCGGCTCATCCACGTTGCGCACATGCACAAGGGTATTGCGCATTTCGTCCTTTCCGCCGTTGACGAAAGCGTTGACGACAGTGCGGACGCCCTTGTTGCCCATGACATGAACGTGAAGGGTCAACCCCTGCGCATTGGCCTTGCGGGTAATTTCCGTCAGCCCTTCTTCATCCCAGTTGGCGATCCCCTGGCTGCCGTTGATATACAGAGGGTCTATTAAACCGGTGCCGCTTTCCACCGTGCCGTCCAAGAGAATCTTGATCCATCCGGGAATCACTCGCTTGGAAGCGAATTTCTTGGCGTCTACTGCCCTGCCAAGCGCCTCGTCCATATCCATCCAGCTCTCGATTTCATAAGGCAGGCCCGCCACGAAGTGCAATTTTCCGGCCTTGTCCATTTGCTGAAGTGCCTTGTAGTAATTGTTGTTCACGAAATAGTTGCCCCAGCCCTCGTGGTACATCGTGTACCCTTCCGACAGCATACGGTGCTCGATGTCGGTCAAGTTGGACAGGGCCATGTCGAGGGAATACAGGTTCTCATGGTCTATGAACTGGCGCACATAGGTCTGCGCCTGCTCCGACAGGAAGCCCGTGGGCGTACCGTCTGCTCCGATCTCGATCACGCCGCCTTTGATCTCTTTTTTGAGCACGGTGCCGTCTTCCTTCATAATGCCCGCGTGGACCAGCATCAGGGTGTTCGTTATGGCCTTGTGGCATTCATCGTCCAAAAAATAGACAGGAATGTCGCTGCAAACGGCGTCAATTTCCTGGCGGGTCGGGATATGGGACTGGAAGCTCGTAAGGCTCCAGCCTTGGCCAAAGACCGCTTTTGCGCCGCTTTCCCTTGCCTGCTTGACGGCGGCGGGAAGAATTTCCGTCATGAACTTCTGCGGATCGGTATCCATATCCACCATGGTGCCGACCGTTTGCAGGGCATAGCCCAGCATATAATGGGCGTGGCCGTTGCCGCAGCCGGGCATCACAAGCCCTTTCCCGGTGTAATCCAGCACTTCCGTCCTGCCGTTTTCCACGAACGCCCCGGCGCCCTTCTTGTCGCCGACGTAGACATATTTGCCGTCCTTCACGGCAAAGGCTTCCGCCAGTTGGTTGTTTTCGGATGTGAATATCTTGCCGTAGACCACGAGGTCGGCAGCGGGCTTTTCGCTTCCGCTGGCGAGCATACACGTCCCGAGGATGGCGCAGACCATCACGAGGCATGACAGCAGCTTCATCATGCGCGTGTGAACAGATTGTCTCATCATCATTCTCCTCTTTTCCTTCCAATTTCATAGAGATGACGCAACGCTTTCAGGTTTTCTTCGGGTCATTTTGCAGCACGGCATCACAACCTTTCTGTTATATATATCTTGATTGATTCTTGCCTTCCCCTTTGAGGGGAAGGTGTCAGCCGAAGGCTGACGGATGAGGTGTGAAACGCAACGATGAACGAAAGCGAAACATTTCGTTTCCACCTCACCCGTCGCCCTACGGGCGCCACCCTCCCCTCAAGGGGAGGGCAAGGATATTGGCAAGTTTTAATCAAGAACTATATAATTATGAATACGGGATGATTTCTCCATGATTTTCATGGACATATTTTATACATTATCTCATTTTTTATTTTTTCAAGCAACGAGGCGTTCCAGAATGTCACACCGTCGCCCCCTCGCCACCGATGAAACAGGGATTTTCCCATAAAAAAGTTGCCCCCATACAAAATGACGGGCAACTTTTTCGTTCCTGCAAACCTTATGTCTTGTAAACTTCCCGCACGGTTGGACGTGTGGGCTTCGAGGGAGTGCGAACGGCTTTCATTCGTTCAGCTTGAAGTCGTAATGCGTGGAATAATCCTCCTGGATGTTCAAGCGGAGCGTCCTGTTCGCGAGGTCGTAAACCGCTGTGTGCCAGGTCTGCCAGAAATTATTGGGCTGGATGTTCCTGTCGTGCAGTTTGTAGGTGTCAAAGCCGTACTGCGTAGCTGTCTTGAAATCCATAGGCGCGTTCGCGATTGTCAGGTTGCCTTCGTTGTACTCCGTATACCAGAACGGGTTCGTGTCAGCCTCATAAGCCTGGGTATATTTCACGCGCTCCATCAGGCGGGACATTCCCTCGGCGGACTGCCCGCCCTCCGCGTAATGCTCCTTCAGGATGGCGTAACGCTCAACGCCGCATGCATGGGGCGTAAGGACGGGGAACCCCTCATAGGTTTTTCCCACGGCTGTCTGCCCTTTCTGCGCCGCGTACTTGGAGTATTTGGAGTAGCTGCCGTAGTTGACATAAAAATTGGTCATGATGTTGTCCGTGTCGTTTCTGGCAACAAGCTCGCCGTCGATACACTCGATAATATAAGTTTCTTTCTCGTCAGAGAGCATCCAGTGAAGCCCCCATGTGCCATAACCGCCGTAAATGTCCATATTCTTCAGCAGCTCTACGCCATGGGCGGCGGATTTCGCGTGGTCGAGCACGTAGCGGACGACCGCGACGGCGTGGATGCGCGGCTTGCCGTAATTGGTCGAGAGCAACGTAGCGAAGTCCAAGTCGATGGCAGGGGCGACGTTGCAGTTCATGGCCACGCCGTTTTCATTGATGCCGTCAAAAGTCAGGTTTGGCATTGCGAGCAAGTCGGCTTCAGAAACATTGTCAACCTCATTGGATTTCAGCGTGAGAATCGCGGCCAGCCCTATGCTCGCGTAACGTCCCTCGGACTCTTTCGCGGCAACCTTGATTACGAATTCCGGTACGTCGGCGTAATCGAGATCCAAGTTGCGGCCGTAGAAGTTCCCGTTGCGCACAGCGGAGCACGCGAAGCCGGTCTTGACCTTTTCGCCCGTCGCAAGGTTGGGCGTGTAGTCGGAGTATTCCATGTAGTACAGGTAATCGGCCAGTTTCTTCGGGGCTGTGAAGGGGGCTGCCTGCGCCGCCGAAACGCATACGGCGAAACTGAAAGCCATAAGCGCGGTCACGAAAAGGCGGAACGCTTTTTTCGAGAGATTCATTGTATCTCCTCCTCATATTACTTTTTTGCCCTGTTCGGGCTTTACGCCTTAGTTTATATTTGTTCGGACATCATAGTCAATGGGGGGTTCCAGATTGTCACGCCTTCTTTGCGAAAGGGTTCTTGCTTTTGCGGTTTTATGTGGGTAAACTAAAGGGTACCTCTAAAAACTTGTTTTCGGACTCCCCCCGTCAGCTTCGCTGACACCCCCCTCAAAGAGGGGGGCTTGTATTGACGTGTTTTTCAGCCTCCCTCTTTGAGGGAGGTGTCAGCCCGCAGGGCTGACGGAGGGAGTTTTTAGAGGTTCCCTAAAGGAAATGAAGCACTAAGGAAAAGAGAAACAGAAATGAATATACTGTTTGCAGAAACCTTGAAAAAAATACGGATCGACAAGGGCATTTCGCAGCGGGAGCTGGCGGAACGGATGTATGTAAACCGTTCCACGGTGGCCCGCTGGGAAAGCGGCAACCGCCTGCCGGACGCCGTGATGATTTCCCGCCTCGCCCACTGCCTCGGGATCGACATCCATACGCTACTTTCGGCGGCGGCGGAAAGCGACGACGCCCCGAATGTCATCCTGGTGGACGACAAAAAACTGTTTCTCTCGGGCGCCCTGCCCGTTTTGGAAGAAATCATGCCGGACGCTGCCATCACGGGATTTACCCGTCCGTCGGAAGCCATCGAGTACGCAAAGGCAAGCCGGATCGCGCTGGCCTTTCTCGATATCGAGATGGGAGCGACGAACGGGCTTGACCTTTGCCGCACATTGCTTTCCATCAATCCCCGCACCAACGTGGTGTATCTGACCGCGCACGTCGAGTATTCCTTTGACGCGTGGGGCACCGGGGCCAGCGGCTTTCTCCTGAAGCCGATTACGCCGGAAGCCGTCCGGGCGCAGCTCAAAAATCTTCGGTATCCGTTTTCGGGGAGGGGATCGAATGAATGACTGGCTGGATCTGCTCAATTTCGGCGTGAACAGCGCGATGCTGGCATTGACCGCGCTGGGAGTGGGAATTGCCGCCATCATGCCCGGCACGGACCGATGGAACCAGCGCTTTTTCATGGCCCTGTTTTCCGCAATCCTGTTGCTCTTGGCAACCGCCCACTTGGATGTGCTGACTTACAAAAATCCAAGCATGGCAACAGCGGGAAAAATCGCCGTCTATTTCGAGTACCTCCTCCTCCCGTTGCCGATGCCGATGTTCACGGCTTACCTCTTGCACACCTGCGGGGAACGATGGCAAAGGAGCGCGATGTTCCGTGCCGCGCTCGCGATTTTTTGTTTTTACTTCCTCCTGCTGGGCGTCGCCCAATGCACGACTTTCCTGTACACCGTTACGCCCGACAATCAGTTTGTCCGCGGGCCATGGCATTCCCTGCTGATGGCTCTCATGATCCTGCCCATGCTTCTCAATCTGGCCGGCGTCATCCGGCGGCGCCACAGCCTCCCCAAAAAATACTATGGCTCCTTCCTCGTCTATCTGCTTTCCCCGACAGTTGCCTTGATGATCCACACATTTTTCTTCTCCCCTACGCTCGTGTTCATCGGCGTGGTTGTTTCCGCGTTTGCCATGTTCGCCATTATCCTGCGCGACCAGATGGACCGGTATATGCGCCAGCAGCGGGAAATTGCCCATCAGCGCGCCAGCATCATGGTGCTTGAGATGCGGCCCCACTTCATTTACAATGCCATGATGAGCATCTACTACCTTTGCGCGCGTGACCCCAAGAAGGCGCAGCAAGTCACGCTGGATTTCACCACGTACCTCCGCAAAAACTTTACCGCCATTGCCAGCGAGGACACCGTGCCCTTTTCCGACGAGCTGGAACACACCCGCGCTTACCTCGCCGTGGAGCAGGTACAGTTCGAGGACGGGCTTTTCGTGGAATATGACACGCCGCACAAAGGATTCCGTGTGCCGCCGCTGACGCTCCAGCCCATCGTGGAGAACGCCGTCAAGCATGGCATGAACCCGGAAAACGCGCCGCTCCGTATTGCCATCCGGACCCGGGCGACGGGCGCCGGCAGCGAAATCGTCGTGGAAGACAACGGTCCCGGCTTCGCATCCAGCGACGGCGGCAACGATCCGCATATCGCGCTGGCGAACATACGACAGCGGCTTTCCATGATGTGCGGAGGGCAGCTGGAGATACAGCCCCGCGAGGACGGCGGGACAGCGGTAAAGGTGACGATTCCCTGATACGCATCTCCCGCAATCTCTGCAAAGATGAAGGAAACACCGAACAGAGATGAGCGTGACATAAAATACAGGATGACAAAGGCGGCTGCCACAGGGAGAAAATGCCTTCTTGCGGCAGCCGCTTTTCGTGTGCGCGTCTGTTGCGCGCCGCCGCATTTGATGTTATGATAGCGGCACGAGGAACAGAAAGGAAGATTTCATGCAGACGACACATATCCGCAATTTTTCCATCATCGCGCACATCGACCACGGCAAATCGACGCTGGCCGACCGGCTGATCGAGCGGACGGGGGCTCTCGCCGAGCGCGAAATGAAGGAGCAGGTGCTCGACTCGATGGAACTGGAGCGCGAGCGCGGCATCACGATCAAGGCGCAGACCGTACGCCTGACCTACAAGGCAAAGGACGGCGAAACCTACGAGCTGAACCTGATCGACACGCCGGGCCACGTCGATTTCACTTATGAAGTTTCGCGAAGCCTCGCCGCCTGCGAAGGCGCGCTGCTCGTGGTGGACGCGACGCAGGGCGTGGAGGCGCAGACGCTGGCAAACGTCTATATGGCGTTAGAGCACGACTTAGAGATTATTCCCGTCATCAATAAAGTCGATCTCCCAAGCGCCGACCCGGAAAAGGTAAAAAAGGAAATCGAGGACGCCATCGGCCTCGACGCGTCGGACGCGGTGCTGGCGTCGGCGAAAACCGGGCTCGGCGTGGACGATATATTGGAAGCGATCGTAGAGCGGATCCCAGCCCCCTCCGGCGAAGAGAAAAAGCCGCTCCGTGCGCTGATTTTCGATTCGTATTTTGACGCGTACAAGGGCGTCATCGCCCATATCCGGCTGATGGACGGCCTGATCAAAAAAGGCATGGAGCTCCGCATGATGGCGACGGGCAAAGTGTTCGAGGCCACGGATGTCGGCTGCTTCCAGCCCGCGCCGGTGGAAGTGCCGCAACTCGCGGCGGGCGACGTCGGTTTCATCGCCGGCAGCCTGAAAAACGTCCGCGACGTGCGCGTCGGCGACACCGTGACAACGACGGAAAATCCCGCCCCCGAGCCGCTGCCCAGCTATCGCGGCGTGACGCCGATGGTTTACTGCGGCCTGTACCCAGTGGACAGCGCCGACTATGACAACCTGAAGGACGCTCTCGAAAAACTGCAACTCAACGACGCGGCGCTCGTCTTCGAGCCGGAGACCTCCGTCGCCCTCGGCTTCGGCTACCGCTGCGGCTTCCTTGGGCTGTTGCACATGGACGTGATACAGGAGCGGCTGGAGCGCGAGTATCATTTGGAGCTCATTACCACAGCGCCCAGCGTCATTTACCATGTCCACACGACGGCGGGGGAAATGATTGCCGTGGACAATCCGGCGAAGCTGCCGCCGCCGCAGAACATCGACTTCATCGAGGAGCCTTTCGTCAAGGCGACGGTCATCGTTCCGAACGACTACGTCGGCGCGGTGATGCAGGTCTCGCAGGACAAGCGCGGCGAGTACAAGAGCATGGACTATCTCGACACGAACCGCGTCATGCTGATTTACCATATCCCTTTGAGCGAAATCGTCTACGACTACTTCGACCAACTGAAATCCACGACGCGGGGCTACGCGTCCCTCGACTATGAGCTGGCCGACTATCAGCCGTCGAAGCTGGTGAAGCTCGACATCCTGCTGAACGGCGAGCCGGTGGACGCGCTCTCCACCATCGTATTCTCCGACCAAGCCGCCCATCGCGGACGGCAGCTCGCGCAAAAGCTCCGCGAGCTGATCCCGAAGCAAATGTTCGAGATCCCAATCCAAGCCGCGGTCGGCTCGAAAATCGTCGCCCGCGAAAACGTGCGCGCGTACCGGAAGGACGTGCTCGCAAAGTGCTACGGCGGCGACATCACGCGCAAACGCAAGCTGCTGGAAAAACAAAAGGAAGGCAAGAAACGCATGAAAGCCGTCGGCAGCGTCGAAGTGCCGCAGGAAGCTTTCATGGCGGTCTTGAAGATTCACTGATGAACACGATGAACAAAGAAAATTACGGCGTTTACATCCATATCCCCTTCTGCCGGAAAAAATGCGGCTACTGCGATTTTCCTTCCGTCGCGGGACGCGAGGCGGATATGGAGGCGTACACGGACGCGCTCTGCAAAGACATCGCGTCGAAACGTGGGGCGCTCTCGGCGCGCGGCAAAGCGGCGACCCTTTACATCGGCGGCGGTACGCCCACTGCGCTGCCCGTCCCGCTGCTCGCCCGCGTCATCCAAACGGCGCAGGCGTTCATTCCGACGACGGACGATTTGGAATTCACCGTCGAAGCGAACCCCGGCACAGTCACGCTTGAAACGATGACCATGCTTTCGACGTTGGGCGTGAACCGCGTCAGTATCGGCGCGCAGGAGTTCAATGACGCGATTTTGAAACGCATCTGGCGCATCCACACCGCGCAGGACATCCGCGACGCGGTGCGCTGGGCGCGGGCCGCGCTGATCGTGAACGTCAGCGTCGATTTGATGTACGGCCTGCCGGGGCAGACGATGGACGACCTGAAATGGAGCGTCGGCTCGTCGATGGATCTCGCCGTCAACCACATTTCCGTTTACGGGCTGACCGTCGAGGACGGCACGCCCTTCGCGCGGGAAAAAGAAAACGGTGCGCTGCATCTCCCTCCCGAGGAAACGGAAGAAGAAATGTACGACTACCTTGCGGAAACGCTGCCGAAGTTCGGCTTCCGACGCTATGAAATCTCGAACTACGCGCGGCACGATTTCGTCTGCCGCCACAACCTCGCCTACTGGCAGGACCTCCCCTATTTCGGCTTCGGCGCGGCGGCGCACTCCTACCACGACGGACGGCGCACCGCGAACACAAAAGACATCGGCGCGTACATCAAAGCGATTGCGAACGGCGAATCCCCCGCCCACACCGAGGAAACCGTCACGCGGGAAAAGCACGTCGAGGAGTTCTGCTTCCTCGCGCTCCGCACAGCGGAGGGCATCGACCGGAAGAAATTCGCCGAAACCTTCGGCTGCGAGACGGAAAGCCTCTATGAAAAATCCATCAACGAATTGAAAGCCAAAAAATTTCTGGAAGAAACGCCCACACATTTTCGCCTGACGCCCCTCGGCATGAAGTTCGGGAATCAAGCGTTTGCGGCGTTCTTGCTGTAGTAAATTGAACTATGGACAGACGAAAAGGCGGGAAATCATCCCTGCCTTTTTCTATGTCACAAATACCTTTTGCACACAAAAAGGAGCACGCAGAACGTGCCCCTCGTTTCGGCAAGGCTATGGCGGGCGTCGCCTCTCCCGCATCTCTCAGGCGCAATATGCCAACGACACATCGCACCCTGTCATGCCATCGGCGTGTGGTCGCAACGAAATTTACCACCTCAAAGCCTTGCCTTCGTCACGTTAATTATAGCAAAATCACCCTCGTTTGTAAAGAATATGCTTGTTTCTCAGATAATTGTTCCATCGAGATTCACTAATCTTCCACGCCGAAATGATTGAGTTCTTAAATCCTGCCTTATCGCTCACCGTATGCAATCGCAAAACAATTTGAAGACGCTTTCCATCTTGCTCAATCAACTTCAAAATGATTCCTGTATTTTTAACATTTTCCAATATGTAATCAGGAAAAGCAATCGCGGCCTGCAGAAACGGTGCAATCTCTTCATAGTCTCCCGGATGCCGTTCCTCTATGTGCTGTATTCGCTCATCCGTAATAATGACCTCATCCGTTGAAATATCATTTGCCACGCAACGATAAATTGACCGATCCAATTTCCCGACAATATGCACACATTCGCCCTCATTTCCGCACTTCTCTTTCAAAAGTATATCATGTTTCCCTACGCAGTGCCATCCATGGTTTCAACACATTTGTAAACCGCAAAATATTTTAAGTTGACAAGCTTCCTCTCCCTCCGCTATCATAACCGCAAGGGGGAATCCAACATGACACTGTTCAGCATGAAAATGCGCGCGAGCCGCACGGAGGGCGAAACGACCTCCCATGTGTCCGGCGCGGAGAAGATACTTTCCGAGGCGGAGCTTGTCGGGAACGCGGGCGCCCTGATTGAGCGGGCGCTTCACCATGCCAAGGGGGACGCCGATTATATCCAACTGAAAATCGAGAAGGCCGCGCCGGAAAGCATCGCCTATATCGACGCGTTGCCCGTCCGCACCATTGAGGCGGCGGACGCGGCGGAAGGCCGCGCGGCGATCCTGTCGCTCTTGGCGGAACTGGGGCTCTCAAACGGCGCCGCCGTCATGAAAAAATTTCGCGAGACTTACGCCATGCGCGGCGCGATGCTGCTGGACGCCGACACTTTGGAGCGTCTGGAGCCGGATCACGCGCGGGGCATCCGCGCCACGTACATGGACGCGGAGCACACGCCCTCGCGCCCGGCCGACGGCGGCAAAAACCATTTTCAGGAAGCCATCGTCCTCGCCAGCAAGGTGGCGAACGCGCCACACATCGTCGCGGAAATCTGCGTGTCCGATGATCCCGACTACGTGACGGGCTACGTCGCCTCGAAACCGACCGGCTATGTCCGCATCACGAAACTGAAAGAAATGGGCGATCCCGACGGCGGGCGCATCTTCCTCTATCGCGGGCCGCGGGAGGACGTGCCGAAAACCATTGCCTACCTCGAAAAGCAAATGGTGCTTGTGAAAAACGCGCCGGACGCACCGACGCCGAAACCTCCCGCCGACCCGTGGCGCGTCCTCGAAAAAAATCTGGAACAACGGAAAAACGCGGGCCTGTACCGAAGCATCACGACCATCGACTCGCCCCAAAGCGCCCATGTAACTGTGGGCGGCAAGAAATTCCTGATGCTCGCCTCCAATTCCTATCTCGGGCTGACGGACGAGCCCCGCGTCTGCCGCGCCGCGTCGGAGGCGGCTCTACGCTTCGGCGCCGGCTCCGGCGGCTCACGGCTGACCACGGGCAGCCTGCCGCTCCACGACGAGCTGGAAAAAGCGATTTCCGCTTTCAAAGGAACGGAAGCGACGCTGCTCTTTGACACGGGCTACATGGCGAACGTCGGCATCCTCTCCGCCCTCGGCACAAAAGACGCAGTGATTTTCAGCGACGAGCTGAACCACGCCAGCATCATCGACGGCTGCCGCCTGTCCCGCGCCCGCACCGTCGTTTACCGTCACGCCGATATGCGCGACCTCGAGGAAAAAATCAAGGCCGCCCGTCCCGGCTTCGGCGTCATCGTCACCGACGCGGTCTTCAGCATGGACGGCGACGTGGCGCCTCTGCCCGACATCATGGCGCTCGCGAGAAAATACGGGCTGCTCTCCATGACCGACGAAGCCCACGCTACCGGCGTCATCGGGAAAACGGGGCGCGGCATCGCCGAATATTTTCATCTCAAGGAAAAGCCGGACGTGATGATGGGAACCTTGAGCAAATCCCTCGCCAGCGAGGGCGGCTTCGCCTCGGGACGTGCGCTCCTGATCGAGTACCTGAAAAACACGGCGCGGAGCTTTATCTTCTCCACCAGCCAATCCCCGGCGAACCTCGCCGCCGCGAAGGAAGCCCTCGCCATCGTCGAACAGGAGCCGGAACGCGTCGCGCGCTTGCAGGAAAATACGCGGGTGTTCATCGAAGCCCTGCGCGAAAACGGTGTCCACGCCGAAAGCGACTCCGCCATCGTCCCCATCGTCATCGGCGACGAACGGCGCGCCACGGAAGCGGCGAAACGCCTTTACGACGAAGGCATTTTCCTCTCGGCCATCCGCTACCCGACCGTGGCAAAGGGCAGCGCCCGCCTCCGCGCCGCCATCATGGCGACACACACCGAAGCGGAGCTGCGCGAGGCCGCCGCGAAAATCGCCGCCGTGGTGAACGACGTTAAATAATACTATATCCCCGCACAAAAAATCACCCGCACTCTTTTTAGAGCCGGGTGATTTTTTGTCCCACATTTACTTTTTCAGCACACCCCGCAAAATCTCCTGCGCGATGGTGTGGCAGTCGTCCACATACTTCTCGCCGATTTTCTGGATCATCATATAGCCCGTGGCGGCGGCCGCCGCCTGTCCCACGAAGGGAATGTACTTCGCGACTTCCTTGCCCGCGAACTGGCCCGCCAGTTTCTGCACCATCATCACGACGCCCTCCTGCGTCGCGTAGGAGAAAACGCGCTGGCCGATCGGCGCCAGCACCTTGTACTTTTCCAGTGTCTGCGCGAGATCGTCCGTGATGCCGAAAATGCGCCGTATCTCCGACAGCAGCTTGTAAAACATGCCAACGTCGAGCGTCACGTCGAGACCCGGCACCGGATTCACCGCGTTGGCCGCGCCGAGCCACGCGTAGGTGTTCACCGCCTTCATCGAATGTTGCTTCTTGTACGCCAAATCCTCCATCGAAGTCGCCTGGAACTCCGCGCGGAGCTTCGAGCGCTTCACGCCGAGCACATCCGCCGCGAAAATCGCCTGCTTCAGTTCCTCGATGCCCTCGCCCGTCCGGCAGCTGACGAACTGCACCGCCGCCTCGGGCTCGCCCAGCTTGTCCCGCACGTCCCGCGCGATCTCGTCCATCAACGCTTCCTTCGGCTTTTCCTCGTCCCAAATCTGGTCTTTCTTGTTCCGCACGATGAAAAACGGATGCTCGCGCTCGTCGCGCCACTTCTTCAAATAGTCGAACAGGACCGCGTCGGAATCGTGGAGTTTTCCCTCGAACACGAAAAGATACAAGTCGTACTGTTCCGGATGGAACTCCTCCACCCACTGCTCCACGGGAAACCGTGCCGTCCCGTACCCCGGCAGGTCGTGGATCCGAAGCGTGCCAAACGCCGCCTCCTGCATATCCACCGTCGTGTCCGTATGCACACCCGTCTCAAACAGCTTTCTCCCGATCAGTTTATTGATGAGGCTGGACTTCCCCGCGCCCGGCTGGCCCACCAACGCGATATGAACCTCTTCCTCCAGCTCCCGCTTCTTCTCTTCCCATTTCGCCTGCATTTCCTCTTCCAGATTCAATGCCCCGTTGTCCATTTTGCAACCCCCTTATCGGATGTGGGTCTCTTTTCTTAAGGAAACGACGAATAAGTCAATTCGAGGCCACACCGAGGGATTTTTTCGTCAGGCAAGGAAGATGCCGCGAAGGCGTAGCATCGCTACGTCGAACGGCATCTGACGCAGCATGACGGAAAAAGACCCGGCGTGAGCCGAAGGGACTAGTTCGGCGTTTCCTTAATCATACCATAAAAACGCGCAAATAACACACTGTTTTTTCATCCGCGACAGCTTCACACGCCACCCATCCACCGCCACGCTCACGGACGATTTCTTCCCGTTTGTTGTGATACGCGGAAAAATCATGCTTACCTTCATTCTCTTCTTCGTGGTAAAATATATGCAATCAATCATTTACGGAGGATACGATATGTCAACCATGAAAAACAATGACCACAAAAATCGCCGCTTTGCTTTGTCCTACGGGAAACACATTCGGCACTGGATTGGCGGCTGTCTGGCCGCCGCACTGCTCACCTCCGCGCTTCCCGTCGAGGCCGCGTTGCCGGATAGAATGGCGTCGGAAGAAAGCCTTGCGTCGGAGACCGCGAATCCAAGCGACAGTCGCGCGGCCATCGGCGCATCCATCTATCTGGACTACGCGGCGGGGATTCGTTCCGGTGTCTACCGCTGGATTTTGAGCGAGGACGAAACCTATTACGTCCTTGCCGCCGTCGACGAAAGCGGCATCCCCATTGTCGGACAGGAAACGCGCATCAACGTCGGCGCGAACAATGAGGAACAGGGGCATTTCCCGGCGGACGGGCATCCCGACGGCCCACCGCCCGATTTCGCCGGAAAACCGGACGGCATGCCGCCGGGCGGATTCGACGGCGGCACAGTCTATCAAGGCGTTGCCATGAACGCCCATGTGACAAATCTCGCCAACCAGACCATGCTGATCTATGTCCCCGCTGCCTATTTGCAGACCAACGCCAATGGCGAAGTTGTCGGCATTGACCATGCGGCGGCCGTGGGGCAGTACACGGCCGACACCGCACCTATCGTTTATCTGAACGAGTGCGGCGGTTGGAAATCCAGCTCGCCCCGCGCTGTCGACGCCTCCTTCATCGAGCGTGGCATGATCTATGTGACGGCGGGTGCGCGCAGCCGCGATGCTGTGGACGAAAACGGATGCCACACCGGCAAAGCGCCTATGCCCGTCGTCGACCTGAAATCCGGAGTCATCGCGCTTCGCGCCAACGCGGACGTCATTCCCGGCGACAAAGAGCGCATCGTCTCCGTAGGCACCTCCGGCGGCGGGCAGATGAGCTCGATCCTCGGTGCCTCCGGCGATATGCCGGAATATTACCCGTATCTCTACGAGGCGGGCGCGGCCGGCGTCACGAAAACGAAAGACGGATACCGGAGCGCCTACCCCGATCACATTTTTGCGGCGCAAATGTACTGCCCCATCGCGGACATCGAAAACGCTGACCTCGCCTACGCTTGGTGGTGGTTTGACCTAGCGGACAGAGGCGGCGCCCTCAAAGGAACCATGACGGCTTTTGACCGCCGTTTGCAGGAACTGGAAGCGCAGTCCTTCGTCGATTACCTGAACGGCCTGAACGTGAAGGACATGAACGGCGCACCGCTGAAGTTGGACGGCCTTCGTTCCGGCTCCTACTATGACGCCATCCTGCGAAACCTCTCCGACGCACTGAACGCGATGGTCGCGACTGGCGGCATCGACGCGGACACGTTGGACCCCGAAGGCACATGGCTTACGAAAAACGCGGATGGCAGCTATCACGTGACCGACATGGCGGGATTCATGACCGGCACGGGGCTCGCGCAAAAGAGAAACAAGGCGATCCCCGGCTTCGACGCGATGGACAAATCCGCAGAAAACGACGCTTTCGGTGCGCCGGACGACAACAAGGTACACTTCTCCAGGAGCGTCGCGAAAATCCTGTTCGAGCATTATGACGAACTCTCCACGCTCGACGGCTTTGACGCCACACTTGCGGATGCTTATATCACGGAAGCCCTGACCGGGCCGGGCGCCGACGCCATCGCGAGGCAGACGCATCTCTTGAACGCAACCCATATCTTGCTTGGCACCGACGGCCTCTGCACCGTGCATCCGGCCAAATATTGGCGCCATCGAAGCGGCACCGCCGACCAGCACACCTCTTTCGGCGTCGGGTACAACCTCTGCCGCGCCGCCGCATCCATCGGCCTGGATGCGGACTACCATCTCGTCTGGGCCATGGAACACGGAAACCGCGAAGGAACATCCACAGGAACGTTCATCGACTGGATCGACACAATCTGCCGCTGACGCGTCAGCCACCTGCCCTGCCGATTCCGCGACAACTTGCGAGACTTCGCCTCCGCAATGCCAACCGACCAAGACACCGACCAAGGCGAAGCCTGCGCCAAATACTTCTTGCCGCCTTCGCGACAGGATCAGAAAAACGGCCTCGGAGATTTTCCGAAGCCGTTTTTCTTATCCTTCGCCGTGCAAACCATGGAGCAGTTTGTACAGGGTTCCGTACAGCGCCGCCGCTTCCTCCTGCGTCAGAGGCGCCTTGGCCGCCATACATTCCGGTACGCCCCGTGCGCTTTCCTTCAGCGCCTCCCCTGCCGCCGTCAGGCTGACGATTACGCTGCGCTCGTCCTCCGGGCAGCGCTCCCGGGCGATATAGCCTTTCGCTTCCAATTTTTTCAGCAGCGGCGTCAGGGTGCCGGAGTCGAGATAGAGACACTCGCCCAGCGCCCGGACGCTTTTTCGCTTTTTTTCCCACAGCACCATCATCACGAGGTACTGCGTATAGGTCAAGTTCAGCGCGGACAACGGCTCGTGGTACGCTTTGATGATTTCCCGCGCGCAGGCGTATATAGGGAAGCAAAGTTGGTTCTTGAGCAGCAGCGGATCGGACGCGGACACCGCGCAAACGCCGTGGCTTTCCTCCCCGGCACTCACAGGAGCGCCTCGATGGCTTTCGCCATCGCCTTCGGCGTGGTGGTCGGCTCAAAGCGCTCGACCACATTGCCCTCGCGGTCGATCAGGAACTTCGTGAAGTTCCACTTGATGGAATCCCCTTCCAGATACTCGGGGAAATTTTTTTGCAGCGCGTCCATCAGCGGCTTCGCGACGGGATGGTTCTCGACAAAGCCCTTGAAGCCTTTTTCCTGCGTCAGGTACTTGAACAGCGGCTGCGCCGTCTCGCCGCGCACGTCGCCCTTCGCGAAGACCGGGAAGGTGACGCCGTAGTTCAGGCGGCAGAAGGTCTGCACTTCCTCGTTCGTTCCCGGCTCCTGCGCCGCGAACTGGTTGCAGGGAAAGCCCAGCACCACGAGCCCGCGCTCACCGTAGGTCTTGTAAAGCTCCTCCAGTTCCTCGTACTGCGGCGTGAACCCGCACTTGCTGGCCGTATTCACGATCACAAGCACCTTGCCTTTGTACTCCGAGAGGGAAATCTCCTCGCCCTTGCTGTTCTTTGCCGAAAAATCATATACGCTCATGGTTTTTTCTCCTTCTTTCTTCAAATTTTCTTTTACAATTTGCCCTTGTCCCGCGCCGCTCGCCTCCGCCGCGCTCCCCAATAGTGCGCAGACGGAAAACGCGCAGACCGCCGCAAGGGCCGCCACCGTCCGCCGCATGTCACGCACTCAGAAGCGCGTCGATCTTCGCCTTGTCGAAGCCGAGCACATAGTCCACATCGTTCGCCGTGATGACCGGCACCATGAGATCGCCGGAAAGCTTCTGGCAAGCGACACGCGCCGCCTCGTCCTCCTCGATGTTGCAATCCTGGTACGCGACACCCTTCGACTCCAGATACTTTTTCGCCTTGACGCACCAAGGGCAGGACGTCATCGAATACACTTTCACCATTTTGTTTTCCTCCTTCATAGTTGATAATCGAAAAATTGTGTGGTAAGAGTTTCTTACTTTCTTACTTCAAAAATTTTGCTTGCCCGGCGACCGCAAATATTTGGCCGCGCCGAGAGCCGCCGCCGTGCCGTCCGCCGCCGCCGTGGTGAGCTGCCGGACTTCCTTCGTTCGGACGTCGCCCGCCGCGAACACGCCGGGAAGATTCGTTTTGCAATCCTCGCCCGCGACGACGTTTCCCGCCTTGTCCAGATGCACCTGATCGGCGAACAGGGCCGTGTTCGGCTCGACGCCGATATTGACGAATACGCCGTCCATGGGAATCTCTTTCTCCGCGCCAGCCTCTTTGTCAAACAGCGTCATTGCGGAAAGCTTCCCGTCGCCGGACAGCGCGCGCGGCTCGGTTTGGAGCAAAATCTCCACATTGCCATGGGCGCGGAGCCGCTCGACGGAAGCCGCGTCCGCCCGAAGCTCCGAGCGTTGGATGAGATAGAGCTTCGCCGCAAGCTTGGAAAGGTACTCCGCCGCGTCCACTGCCGCGTTGCCGCCGCCGATGACCGCCACCGTCTTCCCTGCGTACGCCTGGCCGTCGCAAAGTTCGCAATAATGGACGCCGCGCCCCTCGTAACGGGCCGCCTCCGGCAAAGCCAACTTCCGACGCTTCATGCCCGTGGCGAGGATCACCGCCCCCGCCTCGTAGACAGCGCTCTCCGTCTCGACGATTTTCGGCTGCGCGGAAAGCTCCACGCGCACAATCGAATCAAACTCGTCCACGGCGGCGCCAAATTTTTCCGCTTGCGCCTGCACGGCGGCAATCAATTCGCCGCCGCCAATGCCCGGAAGGCCGGGATAATTCTCGATGCCCGCCGCGTTTGCGATCTGCCCGCCGACCAACTCCGACTCCAGAACCAGAACGGAAAGCCCGCTCCGTCCCGCGTAGAGCGCCGCCGTCAGCCCCGCCATGCCCGCGCCGATCACAATTACATCCCGCCGCTTTCGTTCCTTTTCCATCGCCTCACCTCATCTTTGTAAAATTAAATTGCATAAAATTTATTTTGTGATTTGATTGTACACAATTTAATTTGATATGTCAATAGGAGTTTTTGAAAAAAATTAGCGGCTCATGAAAAACTTTCTTCATGAGCCGCCAAAAAAAACAGGATTTACCAGCCGCGAATCGAGCCGCTTCCAAGCACCACCGCGCCGAATACCGCCGCGCCGCCGGATGAAGTCTCCACCGTCTCCGGCACCGCCGTCGAAAGTGTATAGGGCGTATCGACGAGATACGCCATCACCACCACGGCGTCATCTTTGAATTTTTTGAAATCCGCTCGTTTGATCTCCGCCTTGTAAACAGCTTCCCCCTGCGCGTCTATCGTTGAGGACGTCAACGCCTGCGTGAACGCCATGCCTTCCGACCAACGCCAGAGCACTTTTCCGCGCTTGTCCAAGACAAGAAAATCATAGACCTGCCCGGTGGGGTGTTCGACGGTGTAAGGCGCGTCCGAGCCGTTGGACACGCGAAACTCCATCAAAAGCCGACCGCTTTTCTTTTGCACCGTCAGCTCATGCACAATCTTGTCCACGGTAAACGACGCGAAGCTTTCCTCCGAACCGCTCGTCCGCGAATATCCGCCGCCCCCGCCGACAGGCACATAAACGCCAATCTCGCCGCCGAAATCCGCGCTCGCTGTGCCAAACTGCGAAAATGCCAACACGCACCCCAAAAGCGCACCGCAAAGCAAATTCCTCATATTCTCGCCCCTTTCTTTGCAAGAACGCCGCGCCGATCATTTTGCGGCGCGGCGTCGCCGCTTTTATCCCATCAATACTTCCCGTCCCGCGTCGCGATTTTCTCCTGCACCATCGCGAGGAATTCGTCCGCCTTCATCGTCGCGGAGTCCTTTTCGCCGTACTTCCTGACGTTCACCGTGCCGTCCGCTACCTCTTGGTCGCCGACCACCAGCGCATAGGGAATCTTTTTGACCTGCGCCTCGCGGATCTTGTAGCCCATCTTCTCGTTGCGCGCGTCCACCTCGACGCGGATGCCCTGCGCGAAGAGTTTATTTTTCAGTTCGTAAGCATAATCGTGGTGCTTGTCCGTGATTGGCAAGATTTTTACCTGCACCGGCGCGAGCCAGACCGGGAACGCGCCCGCGTAGTTCTCGATCAAAATGCCGATGAACCGCTCAATGCTGCCGTACACGACGCGGTGCAGCATAATCGGGCGGTGCTTCTGCCCGTCCTCGCCCACATAATTCAAATCAAACTTCTCCGGCAGCATCATGTCGAGCTGGATCGTGCCGCACTGCCAAGTGCGCCCGATAGAATCCTTGATATGGAAGTCGATTTTCGGGCCGTAAAACGCGCCGTCTCCCTTGTTGATGATGTATTTCAGCCCGCGATGCTCGAGCGCGTTTTGGAGGGCCGCCGTCGCTTTTTCCCAGACCTCGTCGGAGCCCATCGAGTTCTCCGGCCGCGTCGAAAGCTCCGCCGTATAGGTCAAGCCGAAGGTCGAATAGACCTCGTCGAACAGGTCAATCGTCGTCTGGATTTCGCCCTCCACTTGGTCGAGGGTCATAAAGAGATGGGCGTCATCCTGCGTGAAGTTCCGCACGCGGAACAGCCCGTGCAGAGCGCCGGAAAGCTCGTGCCGATGGACGAGGCCCAGCTCGCCGAGGCGGAGCGGCAGGTCACGATAGCTGCGCGGCTGCGTCGCGTAGACGAGCATCCCGCCGGGGCAGTTCATCGGCTTGATGGCGTAATCGAGATCGTCAATCTGCGTGAAGTACATATTTTCCTTGTAATGATCCCAATGCCCGGAGGTCTCCCAAAGCTTGCGGTTCAGAATCATCGGCGTCTTGATTTCCTGATAGCCGTAACGCCGATGCACCTCGCGCCAGTAATTGATGAGCTCGTTGCGAATCACCATGCCGTTCGGATGGAAGAACGGGAATCCCGGCCCTTCCTCATGCAGGCTGAACAAATCCAGTTCCTTGCCCAGTTTCCGATGGTCACGCTTCGCCGCTTCCTCCAACATCGTCAGATACGCGGCGAGGTCTTCCTTCTTCTCAAAGGCAGTGCCGTAAACGCGCTGGAGCATCTTGTTGTGCTCGTCGCCGCGCCAGTACGCGCCCGCCACACTCTGGAGCTTCACTGCCTTGACCTTGCCGGTCGAAACAACATGCGGCCCCGCGCAAAGGTCTACGAAATCGCCCTGCTCATACAAGGAAATGAGAGCGTCGGTGGGCAAATCATTGATCAGTTCGACCTTGTAGCCTTGCCCCTTTTCCTCGAACAGCTTCAACGCGTCGGCGCGGCTGATTTCTTTCCGCACCATCGGCAAATTCTGTTTGACGATGCGCTCCATTTCCTTCTCGATGTCGCGCAAGTCTTCGTCGGTCAGCCGCTTCTCCATGTCGATGTCGTAGTAAAAGCCGTTTTCAATCGCCGGCCCGATGGCAAACTTCACCTTGTCGCCATAAAGGTGCTGAATCGCCTGCGCCATGATATGCGATGCCGTATGACGGAACGCCCAGCGCCCGTCCGCGTCCTCGAAGGTCAAAAACTCCACCGCGCCGTCTTTCGTCAGCGGCGTCGTCAAATCCACGGTCTTCCCGTCCAGCTTCGCCGCCAAAACTTTCTTCGCAAGACTGTTGCTGACCGTCTTCACAAACTCCTGCACCGTCGTCCCCTCTTGAGCCTCGCGGACACTTCCGTCTTTCAACGTAATTTTCAACATAACCCTACCTCCTATGATTTTGCCAAACAAAAAAGCCCCGTCCCATGCGGGACGAGGCATAATGCTTCGCGGTTCCACCCTGCTTGCCGCAAAAACGCGGCCGACTTTTCCCCGCCTAACGCGCGGCAACGTCCGACTCCTCATCGGCAGCTCCAAAGCGGTGGTGACGGTCTTTCTCCGAAGCGCTTCCAGCCAAGGCGTTTCTCTCTGTGGGATCATTCCCCGCCATCATGTCTTCTTCATCGCCTGTTTCGCTGACTATTATATGCGCGGCTTGAAAATCTGTCAAGAATTGCTTTCGATTGAATAGACAATAACCGTATGGGAATTATTGAACTAAACGACCACCGGCTGAAAGCCGGTGGGTTGAGTGGACTGAAGTCCACCCCCGCGCCTGAAAGGCGCGATTCCGGCTGAAGCCGTCTTCATGTGCCTGACTAAAAGTCAGCTAAAAGCCCTACTGCAAGTAGCTATTCATCAACAATTCGGATGTTTTCTATATCCTCACTCCCTTGTTTGTCTATGTAATTCCGAATCGTTTCTTCGTCCACGTTCCCGACCGTCGCGCAAA
>JAFVAI010000004.1 GCA_017480545.1 Schwartzia sp. (in: firmicutes)
AGCAGACAGCCGTTGCCGAGAAATTCCAGCACAATATCGCGGTTGTCCGCGCCGAGGGCTTTTTTCAACCCGATTTCCTTGCGCCGCTCCGTGACCACCGCCATCATCGTCGTCGTCACGCAAATCAGCGTCAGCACCAAGACGACAATCGTGACGAGCAGGACGAGCGCCTGCAATTTTCCCAGCACCGTTTCTTCGGAATGGGCAATCTGCTTGACGAGCTGCGGCGTCACGTCCGCAGTCCCCGCCGCCACTTTCGCGACCGCCTCTTCCAATCGGTCGCCGTCCGCCACGACGCTGACCTGCGCGAGCGAAAGCGCGCCGTTCCGCTCCGTCATGCGCTGCAAATTGGGAAGCGACACATAGGCAAGCTGCTCTTCTTTTCCGCCCGTGCGCACAATTCCGGAAACGGTGTAGTTCAGCACCGCTTTCCCCTCGCCTGCGCTCATCGTGACCGTCGCGCCCTTCTTGACGCCGAGTTTTTGGGCAAACTCCGCGCCGAGCAGCACTTCCTTCTCGCCGTCGGCCGGATAGTCGCCGTCCATTTGCCAGTATGGGCTGACTTTTTTGAGCTCCGCAAAGTCCGTGCCTCCCACAATGACCGGCTGCTTGTTCACCGCCATCGTATCGTAGAGAAAAGGCGCGACGCCGACAATCTCATAGTCCGAAAGCGCCTTTCGTATGTCGGCGAGACGCGCGTCCGGCACCTCGGTGCGCTCCCCCGACGGCAAGACGAGGAGATTCGCGCCGTAAGCGCGGAACGCGCGCCCCATCTGCGCGGGGACTTCACGGTACACCGTCACCATGCCGGAGATGATGGTTGCCCCTACCGCCACGGCGAGGAGCGTTACAAAAAGCCGCGTCTTTCGCCGGAGCATGGAATAGAAGACCATCGTCAGGAACATCCTGTATTTTGTCCACATCGTCAATCACCTGCCATGAAGGACTTCCGCCGGCTGAAGCGACAAAAGCAGCCGCACCGCCGGAACGCTGCCCACGAGCAACACCGCCGTCATCAGCACCGCCACAATCGGAATCACATAGGCGTTGACGGCAATGCCCGAGCCGAAAACCGTTTCCCCGATAATCTGCGCGAATCCGATGCCGACGAAATAGCCGAGAATGCCGCCCAAGATCCCCGCCGCGAAAATCTCCGCCAGCACCGAGAGCACGACCGAGAGATTCGACGCGCCGAGCGCTTTCAAAAGCCCCAGCTCGCGGCTCCGTTCCATCACGTTCGCGCTGACGAGATTCGACACGCCGAGCGCGGAGGAAAGGAGGCTCAAAACGGTAATCAAGAGCATCAAAAGCTCCGTCTTGTCGAGAATCTTGCCCTCGGACTCGGCAATCTGCCGCACGGGATGCGCGACAGAGCCGGAAATAACTTCCTCGATTTGGTACGCGATCGATCCGACGTAAGCGGTGCAGTACCAAATATCATACTCGCGCTGGGAAAGCGCCTTCGGGTTTGCGGCGGCCTTGCGCGCCAACTCGTTTTCCGGCGTCGTGACCGCACTGACCTCCACGCTCTCCACTTTGCCCGCGAGATTTTCCAATCGCTGCACGAGCGCAAGCGGCGCGATGATCCGCTCCTCCTCCGCGCCGCCGCCCGAAACGATGCCGGAAACGAGAAGCGTTTCCTCCGTGCCGCTCGCCGAACGCACGGCGAGACTGTCCCCCGCTTGAACGCCTATCGACGCGGCGAGTTTCGTGCCGACCAGCACATTGTTTTCGTTCCCATCGTCCGGCCAGTCTCCTTCGACGTGCCACCACGAGCGCATTTCTTTCGCGCCCGTCGTGATGATTTCATCGGTGGGGAGTTTCAGATTTTTATGGAACCAAGTCCCCGTCACGGGAATCTTTTCGCCCTTTGCCCCCGTCCACTCGCTTTCAAGGAACGGCGCGAACGCCACAATATTGTTTGTCCAGAAAATTGTCTTGATATTGCCGAGTTCGTTTTCTTTCAGATATTCCTTGTGCCCGATGGCGCTCTCCACGCCGTAGACATCCTTCAGCACCTTCTGCCCGCGCGGCGTCACCGTGATATTCGCGCCATAGGCTTTCAGTTCTTGGTTGACCTTCGAGCCGACGTCGAAAGCGACGTCCAGCATGGCCGTCGCCAGCGACACGCCGAGGGCCACCGTCAGCGCGATCAGGAGGAAGCGCCCTTTTTGCCGAATCAGCGCGCCTTTCACCATTTGCCAAAACATCGTTTTCGCTCCTATCTGAAATGCTTCTTCGCCTGCTCCAGTTTTTTCTCGGAAATGCGGACGCCGCCGCTCTCCACTTTGTACTCCAGCGGGATCGGGTTGCACCCGCCGGGCATCCCGATGGTCTGCTTGTTCATGATGACGTCGCAGAGCTTGCAAATCACCTGCTCGTCCCGCTCAATGTAACCCGTCGGCCCACAAATCTCGCAGGCGTCCAAACCGACGCCGTATGCGTTGCCGCCTTTCCGAATCATAATGAAGCGTACCGTCGTGCCGTTTTTCGTGCGGTACGAATAGCGGTGCAAATGGCCGTCCTGCACATCGGCGATAGGCACGGTGACAAAGCCGCCCTCCGCCGCCACGGGCACCGCGGGGACAAGCTCCGCCTCTTTCGTCGCGAAGCTGTGCCCGACGCTCGACATCAGCACCATCACGAAAAGCGACGCCACCACGCCCGCACCCCAGCGGAGCTTATGCTTGGCCGCCGCGAGAATCTTCCGGTACTCGGCAGGATTCGCTCCCTCCGGCTTCTCCGGCTTCGGCTGGGAATAAAGCGTAATCGGCACGAGCAACGTTACAAAAAAGACTACGAAAATAACGAGCCGTTGGTTGTCGATGAGCGGCCCCATAAATTTCATCAACGCCGCGCCGCCCACGATGCGGCGAATCATCAAGACCTGCACGAGATAAATGCCCTGCTGGATGATGCAGGCCACCGCCTGCACCGCGTAAACGAACATCAGGCGTTTATAATTGAGCGCCGTCGAAGCCTTATAGACGAGATAGCCGGAAAGCAGGCCGATGAAAATGCCGCCACCGAAACCGAGAGACTTCACGAGGACTTCCAACGTGAAAAACTCCCCCGTCGCGGCCACCGCGATACCCACAGGCATCAACCAAATTTCCATGCCGTGATAGCAGAAGAAGCCTACCACCAACACAGCCGACGCAACGCGGATCACCTTCGCCCGCTTTTCGTCTCCGGCATAGGACGGCAACACGCCCAACAAAATCACCGCACAGACCAAGGAAACAAAAATCGCGAAGGCTTCAAAACCTTCACGGCTCACCGCCTGCCGTGTGCCCGTCTTCACCGCCGCAAAGAACAGCGAGATGAACACGCCCCATTTCAGCGCGTGCCAGAACGTCCCGCGAAACTTCCGCTCCGGGAAGCAATCGAGAATCGCCAACAAGATGCCGAGAGGAACGGTCAGCATGACGCCCTCTTCCATCGCGGGAATAAAGGACAATAAAAACGTTTGGAGCATCAAAGCCCCTCCCTTTCAACGATGAAAAAAGAGCGCGAAGAGCCAAGAGGTTTTCCCGTCTCCACTCTCCACACTCCGCTCTTCACACTACTTTATAAATTACCATTTGCGCGGGACGTACTCAAACACCCAGTGCATATGAACCGGCTCTTCCCAGAAGCGTCCCGGGACGCCCGTCTCCTTGTCCACGTGCAGGCCGTAGTTCTGCCGCGTCGGGCTGTCAATGTAGAAATCGCAGTCATAGGTGCCCGCGCCGAGCATCTTGACATTCGCGCCGTAGTGCGGGCCGTCGTCGGCGTTCATCGGCATGAAGACGCCCTCGATTTTCTCGCCCGTCTCGCGCTTTGTGAAGGTGTAATGCACCGTCAGGTACGGAATCCACTCGCCGACGCCGAAGCCCGTGTCGTTGCCCTCGGTGGCGTGGATGTCCGTCTCGATGTGGATGTCCGCCTTGTCCGGCGCGAGCATCATGCCCGCAGGCAGCATCTCGATCGGTTGGAAATAGACCAGCGCGCATTCAAAATGATTTTTCTTGTCCAGAATCGTATCGCCAATCGGGAACTCCTGGAACTCCGCCGACGCCGTGCCGCCGAAGCCCATCAGGGATGCCGCGCAAACGCCGACGGCCAATGCCTTTTTCAAACCGGAAAACTTCATAAACAATACCCTCCTAAAATAATGATGAATAAATTTTTTAGGCAGCCATCCCCCCGGTTGACTGTCTTTTTTTATACAAAACCATGACAACCGCAATCGCAATCAAAATCACTTGCGGAATCAAGGTCTCATACGTGGGATAAATGCCGAGGACGTCGATGGTCGGGAACCCCTCGATGCGCGTCATCGAAACGACCTCGCCCTCCTGGAGCTCCTCGATGCCGCTTCCGGTAAACGTCACGGCGAGCAGGAACATCAGCGCGCTCGTCACGAGGAAAAACGGGCGGAGCGGGATCCGGAGCGCCCCGTGCTGAATCAGGAAGAACAAAATCGCCAGCACCGCGCAACCCGTCGCAAAGCCAAGCCAAATCATATCGACGTCGCCGAACGCGTTGTTGAACAAGGCTTGATAAAACAAGATGACCTCCGCGCCCTCGCGATAGACCGCGAGAAACGCCGCCAAGCCCAACGCGCGCATCTTGCCCGTGGAAATCGTGGTGTTCACCATGCCTTCGATGTATTTTTTCCACTCGGCGGCGTCCGCCTTGCCGCCCATCCATGCGCTCGTCGCCAAGAGCACGACCACCGCGAACAGTGCCGTCGCGCCCTCGATGATCTCGCGGCTCGCCCCCGACGCCGCGCTGTCGAGGGCCGTGCTGAACAGATACGCGGACGCGAAGCTTGCCACTACCGCCGCAATCGCCCAGTTATAGACCGTGTTCAGATACTCGGGACGCCCCGCCCGCGCCAGATACGCGATAATCGCCACCAACACGAGAATCGCCTCGACGCCCTCGCGAAGCAAAATCAAAAACGCCGCCCAAAACGACGCCCAGCCGCCCTGCTCCGTGCCCTTGTGCATCAGGAGCGCGACATCTTTGTCCACAATCTCCATGACCTTGTCCGCCTCGGCTTGCGCCGCCTCCGGCGTACCGCCGTCAATCATCACGCGCTTCATTTGGTTGAAATAATACTCGGTCAGCCCCACGTCCTTCGCCGAAATCGTGCGGCGAATCGTCATTTCGAGGCCATCCTTCTCATAGATCGCGTAGTAGGCGTCGTTGACCTTCTTTTTCGCTCCATCCACATCGCCCGCGCGGTACGTTTCCACCGCCTCGGAGAGCGTCATGCGGATATGCTCGCCAATCTGCTCCCACGTCTGCGCCGCGTCCGCCCGCGGCGAAAACAGGAACACCGTGCAAATGAGCAAAATCGCCGCCACACGCCTAGCTATCCGCGAAAACTCTTCACTCTTCACACTCCACTCTCATTCCGAAAGCCTTTGGAACGGAATAATAATAATCGCGTTGCACTCCATCGGCTTGCCGTGGCTGTCCGTCGCGGGCTTGTAGACCCAACGCTTCGCCGCGTTCATCGCCACCGCGTCCACCAACGGGCGCCCCGAAGTCACCATGATTTTCGTTTCCTTGATTTTCCCGTCGACGCCGATGCGCGCCGAAACACTGACGCGCCCGCCGAAGGACACCGTCCCCGCCGCGGGGTAAAAGGGCTTCAAAAGCCGTGCGTTCTCGGCGATTTGCCGACCGCCGCCCCCGCCGTTTCCGCCGCCGCTCAAAATGACCGTCTGCGGGCCTTTGCCCTTGCCGTCCTTTTCCATTTGCCGCAGCTTTTCCAGCGCTTCCTTTTCGTTCGCCGCGACCATCGGCTTCGCGCTTTCCTCGGAAAGCGGGGCTTCGTCCGTCACGAGCTCCGGCGCCTCTTCCGGCGTGATGACCTGCTCCACGAAAGGCCGCTAATCAAAAGCCGCCTCTGCCGTTGCCTCCGCATCCGCCGCGACAGCTTCCGCCGCCGCTTCCCCCGGTGTCCCCGGCTCTCCCGGCGGCGCATCGATATTCTGCGCCCCCGCGGGAAGCTCGCCCGGCAGTTCCGCCGCGTCCACCCACTCGATTTCCTGCGTCCCGCTTACATCCGGCAACGCATGGAAAAGGTGCGGCGCGGCGAGACTCACGAAAAGCCACGCGAAAAGGTGCGCGAAAAACGCCGCGAGATACGCCATGCGCCAATGGCTGGGATAGTCCATCGCTATTCGCCCCGCTTCTCCGTCGCAATCGAGACGTGCCGTGTGCCGCTCCGCTTCAAAACGTCCAGCACCGACACCACATTCTCATAGGGCGTCTTCTTATCGCCGCGCAGCACGAAGACCGTCTCCGCGTCGGCAAGCAGCGACTCCTTGACCTTCGCGGGAAGCTCGCGGAGCGTGATCGTTTCCTGCTTATACTGGAGCGTACCGTCCGCCGCCACCGCCACGGGCACGATGTTCGGCCTCGTGTCGCGCTTCGCCGCGCTTGCCGCCGGAAGATTCACCGGAATCGTGTTCGATTGCACCATGAAAATCGAGCTGACCATGAAAAACACCAACAAAAACAGCATGATGTCAATCATCGGGATAATCATCACCGCCGGCTCTTTCACCTCGTGGAAATTACGCCGCATGAGCCGCGCCCCCGTTCCGCGCCGCCGAGAACACCGCCGCCTCCGCGCGATCCGCCATCGTCAAGATTGCGTCCATCCGCGACGCCAGCACCGTATGCACGACGAGCGCGAAAATCGCCACGCAAAGACCCGTCGCCGTCGCAATCAGAGCCTCGCCGATGCCCGCCGTGATGGCGAGCGGCTGGTCTGCGGCAATGCTGAAAATATTGAAGGAATCAATCATGCCCGAAATCGTGCCCAAGAGCCCCAAAAGCGGCGCCAAGGTGACAATCATGGAGAGATAATTGAGCCGCGCCCGGAGCTTCATCGCCGCCTCGCCGTAAGCGGACTCCACCGCGAGCCGCACGTCCGCGCCGCTTTCCTGCGCCCGCGCCCCCGCACCCAAGAGAAACGCTGCCACATTGTCCCCCTCCACGTCCAAGGAGGAAAGCCCCGTACGCGCCGCCTCGACGATTTTCCGTATCAAATCTTCCGCGCCCGCCGCCGCGCGCCGATAAAACAGCCAACGGTCGATCGCAATCGCCGCCACCGAAAGCGAGCAGAGCAGCAGCAGGTACATCACCGGCCCCCCCTTTTGGAAAAGCTCCATGCTGTTCAAAGAAAAATCCCCTTTCTATCCGCAAAAAGCAATAAGTATCAAACTCATAAAGAAATGAAACTCATTTCAAATTATTGCTAAGTATAACGCAAAAGAAAATTACTGTCAATTAACCCACGCAAAATTTTCTGTGGTGAAATTCGCGAACAATCTTTTCAGTTAATTTCCAGGTTATGTTCGTTTGTTTCACGTGAAACATTTTTTCGTTTTCCATTTCTTTCCACCCAGTTTTGAAAAACATGCGCTAAGATAGCGGCCATGCAAAAGGGGGAACCGATATTGCCGACTTTGAAATTTTTGCCGCGCTTTTTTTTGCCCGTCGCCATCATGCTCGCGCTTTGTTTCGTGACGGGCTGTCTCGGAGAGCACAGTATGCCGAAACATTGCGAGCGCTCGGCAATCGTGCTTGGCACGGCGGCGCGGCTTTCCGCAGAAGGCGACGAAGCGGAGGCCGCCGTGGCGGAGTGCCTCGAAGTTCTTTCCGCCCTGTCGTCGGAGTTTGACGCGGGAAGTCCCAAAAGCTCCGTGGCGAAACTGAACGCCGCTGCCGGAACGGGCGAATGGATTCCGCTCTCCCCGAGGGTTTGGCATGTCCTCGTCCTTTCGCGCGTCTGTTCCGAAGCCACGGACGGCGCATGGGACGCCACCATCGGGCCGCTGTCCGCCCTTTGGAGAAAAGCCCTTGCCGCCGGCATTCCACCCTCGGCGGCAGAAGTCGCGGAAGCACTGGAACACATCGGGTGGAAAAAATTGGAGCTTCGGAATGAGGACAAAAGTGCTCGCCTGACGGATCCCTGTATGACCCTCGACCTCGGCGGCGTCCTCAAGGGCTGCGCTCTCGACGAATGCCGCAAAATCTACGCAAAGCACCACGCAACGGGACTGATCAATCTCGGCGAAAGCTCCATCGCTGCCGTCGGCGGAAAAAAAGACGGCAAGCCGTTCCGTATTGCTTTGCGCCATCCTCGCGAAGCCGCCCCCGCCCGCCTCGGCGTATTGGGATTGAAAAACGCAGTGCTTTCCACCTCCGGCGACTACGAGCATTTTTTCATCTCTGACGGCGCGCGCTATCATCATATTCTTGACACGCGGACAGGCTTCCCCGCGAAAAACGGCGTCTCTTCTGTCTCCGTCCGCATCGGTGCGGAGGAGCCGGACGCGGGGCTGATTTCCGATATGCTTTCCACGGCGTTCTTTGTCATGGGCACGGAAAAAAGCCTCGCCCTGCTGCCGTCGCTCCCCGTTCGCGCGGAAGCCGTTTTTGCCGACGAAACGGACGTTGTTGCGGGAGAAAATTTTTTGCGGGAATAGAACGGGAACTATTGTCGTTTTCAATCATCCGTGGTATTATTGAATATGAGAATTTTTGTAAAGGAAAATTTATTCTCAATTTGGAGGAAATGCACTATGACTTTGAAAGAAGGAACATCCGGACAGCGGTTTGTCATCCGCGCCGTCACGGATTCGCCCTTGAAAAACCGATTGATGACCATGGGACTTGTCCCCGGCACGGCGGTGACGGTGCTACGATCCGCGCCCCTCGGCGACCCGATGGCGCTTCGTGTGCGCTCGTACCATCTGGCACTTCGCCGGGACGACGCCGCTTCGATTCAAGTCGAATCCATGGCAAATTAAAAGATTGAAGCAAGAATGTCTTACCTCAATTTTCTTATCTGCTTTTGTATCAATATCAATAAAGAAGGGAAATGAACTATGTCTTCATTGGCAGTTGCCCTGACGGGCAACCCGAACACGGGCAAATCGACCATCTTCAATGAACTGACCGGCGCACGGCAAAAAATCGGCAACTGGCCGGGCGTGACCGTGGACAAGAAAATCGGCTATCTCTCCCATCAGGGACGAAACATCTCGGTCGTCGACCTGCCGGGTACTTACAGCGTCAACGCGCGCTCCCCGGAGGAAAAAATCGTCATCGACTATTTGTTGAACGAGAAGCCCGACCTCGTCGTGGACGTGCTCGACTCTTCGAATCTGGAGCGCAATCTTTATTTGACCATCCAGCTTTTGGAGCAGGGCATCCCGCTTTTGCTTGACCTCAATATGCAGGACGAGGCGAGGCGGCACGGCATTCGCGTGAATACGGAAAAACTCGGCGCGGCGCTCGGGATGCCCGTGGTGGAAACGACAGCGCGAAGCCGCGACAGCATTCACACGCTGCTTGATGTCTTCACCTCCACCGTGATGGAGAAATACCAACCGAGCGAAAAAGTGCGCGCCCATATCGCGAATATCGAAAAACTGCGCGGAAGTGGGCTTGCCGCCGACGCGCTGGAAGAAAAAATCATCGAGGAACGGTATGCGTTCATCGACGCTGTCGTAGATGAATGCGTTTCCGTGGCGGGCGTTGACGCGGCGACCTCGGAAAAGATTGACGCGGTATTGGCGAACGGCTGGACGGCGCTCCCGATTTTCCTCGTCATGCTCTATGCCGTGTTCCAGATTACCTTTGAATGGATTGGGCAACCGATTGCCGACGCGCTGGAGGAATTCATCAGCGGCCCCCTGACCGAGACCGTGGCTGAAAGCCTTGAGGCTTGGGAAGTCGCCGACTGGATGCAGTCGCTGATTGTGGACGGCGTCATTGGCGGCGTCGGCGGCGTACTGACCTTCGTGCCGCTGATTTTCATCCTGTTCTTCTGCCTGAGCTTCCTCGACGGCACCGGCTACATGGCGCGGGTCGCGTTCATCACCGACCCGATCATGCGCCGCGTCGGCCTGACGGGCAAAGGCATCATGCCCCTCATCATGGGCTTCGGCTGCGCCGTCCCCGCCATTATGGGCGCGCGGGCGTTGGACTCGGAAAAGGACCGCATGACCTCGATTCTCGTCACGCCGTTTTTGACCTGCGGCGCGAAACTGCCGATCATGGCGCTGTTCGCCGCGATGTTCTTCCCGGACAACGCCGCGAACGTCGTCTTCGCCATGTATATTCTCGGCATCGTCATGGCGATTGTCGCCGCGAAGCTCTTGGGAAGCACGGTCTTCCAGTCGCAAGGCTCGACCTTCCTTTTGGAACTTCCCCCCTATCGCATGCCGGATATGAAAACGGTTCTGCTCGAAACGTGGGATAAGGGCAAAGGCTATCTGATCAAAGCCGGAACCATCATCTTCGCGATGTCCGTCCTGATTTGGTTCCTCGGCCACTTCAATTCCGGCGGCATGACCGAGGAAATGAGCGAAAGCTTCCTCGCCGCCCTCGGCACGGGCATGTCCAAGCTGTTCATCTTCCACGGCTTCGACACGTGGGAAGCGGGCGCCGCTGTCATCACGGGCATCCTCGCGAAGGAGTCGGTGGTCTCGACGATGGGCATCCTCTACGGCGTCGGCGAAATTTCCGCCGAGGCGGAGGACGCGGTGGAGACCGCTGCGACAATGATGCAGACCGGCATGGGAACGGCGTTCACCACGCTGTCCGCCGTGGCCTTCATGGTCTTCTCCCAGCTCTACACGCCCTGCGTCACCGCTCTCGGCACCATCAAGAAGGAAACCGGCTCGTGGAAGTGGATGGGCTTCTCCGCCGTCTATATGTTCGCGCTCGCGTGGCTCGTCTCGCTCCTCGTCTATCAGGGCGGCAGGCTGATGGGATTTTGAAAGGACGATATAAAAAATGGCAACTTGCATTTTAGGTGTGCTCCTCGGAGTGGCCCTGCTCCTCGCCGTACGCCATATTTACCGCAATTTCGCCGACGACAAGCACGATTGCTGCGGCACGGATTCCGGCTGCACGAGCTGTCCAAGCTGCCCGCATTGCGGAAAATAGGAAACACAAACCTGCAAAGACTGATACGCCAACCCGAGCGTATCAGTCTTTTTTCGTGACGCAAAAAAGGAGAGGCCGAAGCCTCTCCACGAAATTCGCTGTTTTGTCAGGACGTACGCAAGCCTTGGGGCTCGAAATCCTCCGGCGGTTCGTACCAGTCCGCGTCGTATTCTACCCGTGTCAGGCAAAGCCCGCAGGCCGGCGCGGTGGCGCCGGCGCGCTGACGGTCTTTCGCTTCCAAGATCGCCGCGAACTCCGCCGGCAAAAGAACGCCCCTGCCGACATCCACAAGTGTGCCGATGATATTCCGCACCATGTGGTATAAAAAGCCGTCCGCCGCGAAAACAAACGACAGCTCCCGCCCGCCGCGCACACATTCCGCCCGCTTCATGGTGCGGACAGGCGACATCGGCGCGCCGCCCGCCGCTCGGAACGACGAAAAATCGTGCTCGCCCAAAAGCGACACCAGCGCGGTTTCTATCGCCGCCGTGTCCAGAGGTTGCCGAATGTGCCACGCGTAGCGGCACAAAAAAGGGCTCGGTGTCTCGCCCGTCAAAATCCGATACCGATATGTTTTTTCTTTCGCCGAATGAAGCGCGCTGAAATTCCAGTCGGCCTCGAACGCGCGGCAGACGACGATATCCGGCGGCAAGAGACTGTTCACCGCGCGCGGCACACGCTCGACGGGAATCGTCCCGTCCGTGAAAAAATTCACGACCTGGCCCGCCGCGTGGACGCCCGCATCCGTCCGCCCCGCCGCCGCCAATTCCACCGCGTCCCCGAAAACGCGCGAAAGCGAATTTTCCAAAACATTCTGTACCGCGACAACCGGCGGTGTTTGCCGTTGGAAACCATGATACGCGGTCCCGTCGTAGGCAACGAGCAGGCAGATGTTCCGCGCCCGGCGCTTCATCTCTTCTTTATGCTCGCGCTTCATCAGATCCCCGCCATTTTCATCGCGCCCATCGCCGCAAGCAGGAGCGCCGTCACGCCCGCCGCCGCGTAATCCACGCCGCCGACGCGGAGCTCCTTCATGCGTGTGCGGCCCTCGCCGCCCCGATAACAGCGCGCCTCCATCGCTATGGCCAACTCGTCCGCCCTGCGGAACGAGGAAATGAACAGCGGCACCAAAATGGGAATCAAATGCTTCATTCGCTTGACGATATTGCCGGTGGCGAAATCCGCGCCGCGCGACTGCTGCGCCTTCATGATTTTGTCCGTTTCCTCGATCAGCGTCGGCACAAAGCGGAGCGCAATCGTCATCATCATCGCCAGTTCATGCGCCGGAACGCCGACAACGCGCAGCGGGCGCAACAACCGTTCCATGCCGTCGGTCAGCGAGAGCGGCGACGTGGTAAACGTCAGCAGCGACGAAAAGAGAATCAAGAGCGCCAGCCGCAGGCAGAGGAAAAAGCCCTTTTCCAAGCCCTCCCACGTCAGGCTGAACATCCAAATCTTGCCAAGCACTGTCCCCGGCGTACTGCAAAGGTGGATCAGGAACGTGAACGCCAAAATCCACCAGAGCGGACGGAGCGAGCGCCAATACATGCCCACCGGAACGCCGGACGAAACCGCCAGAACGGCACCCAGAGCGGTCAGCGCGGCATAGCCGCCCTTCGTGTCAAAAACGAAAATCGCCGCCATCAGAACCAGCAACAGCAACAGCTTTGCTCTTGGGTCCATCCGATGCAGCACGGATGTCCCCGGGAAAAATTGTCCGATTGTAATATCCGTCAGCATGATGTCCCCTTCTTTTTCCGAACCGCTTTCGCGATCCTCTTGGCCGCTTCGTCCGCCGTGAACGCGTCGGCTTCCACCTCCAGCCCGTTTTCGCGCAGGCGCGAAAGCAACGTTGCCGCAGAAGGCTCCCGAAGCCCCGCTTCCCGCATCGCTTCCTTGGCAAAAAACGCCTCCGCGGGCGGCGCGTCAAGCAGCACACGGCCTTCATGCATAAAGACCACGCGCTCCGCCATGCGGGCGATGTCATCCATATTGTGCGAAACAAACAGAATCGTGATTTTTTTCTTCCGATGCAGCTCCGCCACGCGCCGCAAGAGTTCCTCCCGGGCGCGTGGATCCAATCCCGCCGTCGGCTCATCCAAAACGAGATACTGCGGCTCCAGCGCCAACACACCCGCGATAGCCACCCGGCGCATCTGTCCGCCGCTCAGCTGGAACGGCGAAACGTCCTTGTACGTCTCATAGTCGAGTTCCACAAACTCCATCGCCGAACGCACACGCCGATTGACCTCGTCCTCGGAAAGCTCCAGATTTTTGGGGCCAAAGGCGATATCCGCCGCCACAGTCTCCTCAAACAACTGCTGCTCCGGATACTGGAACACCATACCGACCTTGCGCCGCGCCAGACGGGTCTCCTGCCCTTTGCCCGCGAGATTTACGCCGTCCACCAGCACTTCGCCCCGCGTCGGATGCAAAAGGCCGTTCAAATGCTGCACCAACGTCGATTTTCCCGACCCGGTATGCCCGGCGAGCGCCGTCAGCGAGCCGTCGGCAATCGTCAGCGAAACATCCCGGAGCGCCGTGCGCTCAAAGGCCGTGCCGCGCATATACGTATAAGATACATTTTTCAATTCTATCGGCATAAGGCCGTCACCAACTCCTCATCCGTCACGATATCCTCCGGCAAACGGATTCCCTGCCTGCGGAGCCGCCAGGCGACCTCCGCCGCTGTCGGCACGTCGAGCCCGCGCTTTCGCATCGCTTCCACCCCGCTGAAAATCTCCTTCGGCGTCCCGTCCTCGACAATCCCGCCGCTCTCCATGACCACCACGCGATCGGCGGCAGCCGCCTCGTCCATGAAATGCGTGATGTAAACAACCGTGATGCCGGCCTCCCGATGCAGACGGCGCACCGTGTCCAGCACCTCCCGCCGCCCCACGGGGTCAAGCATCGCCGTCGGCTCATCCAGCACAAGGCAACGCGTACGCATCGCGATAGTCCCGGCGATGGCGACCCGCTGTTTTTGCCCGCCCGACAAAAGATGCGGGGCGAACGCGCGAAATTCCGTCATATTGACCGCCGCCAGCGCGTCATCGACACGGCGACGGATTTCCTCCGGGGGGACGCCGAGATTTTCCGGGCCGAACGCCACATCGTCCTCGACGATGGCCGCAATGATTTGATTGTCGGGATTCTGGAATACCATGCCCACCGTCTGCCGAATATCCCAAAGCCGCGCCGCGTCCCGCGTGTCGATTCCCGCCACGCGGCAAACGCCGGACGTCGGCAATAAAATCGCGTTCAGGTGCTTCGCCAGCGTCGATTTTCCCGAACCGTTCGTGCCAAGCACCGCGACAAACTCGCCCTCATCCACGGAAAGATTTACATGGTCGAGCGCCATGCGCTTTTCTCCATGCACGGACGGATACGCGAAACATAAATCCTCGATTTCAATAAATGCCAAAACCATCAACCTCCGGGCAAAGCCCGCCCGCAAATTTTCCACAATAGCTGCATACGAGGTCCATCCTTCTGCAAAAGTATTCTTTTTGCGGAAGGGAAGACGCCAGAAGCCTGTGACCGTGAAAAATATAGGGCAGAAAGCGGATTTTGTCAAGCGCGCCTTGTCCCCCATCAAAAAAAGAAAATCCTCTCGCAAACTATCGTCGATTTGCGGGGGATTTTCTTTGTAATCGGTATAAAGATTTGCACTCGATATAGCTAAAAGTTTTCAAATTGCGAAACTCAAAGCTTCCAAGTCTCGGCCGTTTCCGGCGACAAGGTTTTCAGCGCGTCGATAACCACCACGCAGTCCGGACGGACGTTTTGCATCACAAAGCGCATCTGCTCTACGGGGATGGCAACGCAACCGCCCGTATACGGCTTGGCAGGACCGAAGCAGTGCAGGAAAATGGCGGAGCCGAGACCCGGCGTGCCGTTTTCGTTGTAGCTGATGTTCATAGCATAGGTGTAATGCGGATTGTAGTCAATGATATGCTCGCTCTCGTCTGTATTGAGATCGGGAAGCTCACGGATATCGACCATCCGGTTGTACTTCATGCCGGGACGCCAGTCGCCCGACCAGTAAATATTTTCGTCCACCTTCGTATAGGGAATGGCGCAGCCGGGATCGTCCGCGATGCCGAAAGCATCGGTGAAACGGAACGTCCCCACCGGCGTCATGGCGTCGCCCTCTCTCGTCTTGTAAAGACCGTTCTTGCCGAGAAATCCGGGCGTCGTCATCATCACATACCAGTTTCCGTCCCGGTCTTTTTCGTGCATGGAAATCCACGCGGTCGTCTTGCCGATACCGGCGACGACGAAAAGCTGCCGCGCATCCTTCGCCTGCGGCAGCTTCGCCACCCACTCCGGCGAAGCCTCCTGCGCCGCAGCGGCCGTCACGCTAAAAGCCGCCAAAACCAGCACTGCCCACAAAACCGAAAAAACCTTTTTCATCCAAACACTCCCCTCAAAATAAAGTCTGCTTTTCATTATATTATGTCCTCCTCCCCTTTCTTTTCCGTCCGCGCTAGCAGGAGAACGCGAACACGATATTTCATCGTTTGCCTTCATGGAGCATCCTCTTTGCCTCCATCTTATCATACAGAGCAAATTTTGCAATCCGAAATTATAGGAAACACCGAATAAGTCAAGTCGTGCCCTTGCCGGGTCTTTTTCGGTGTTTCCTTATAGGTTCCCTTGATTCAAAAAAATCGACATAGCCGTGCATCTCAAAATGCCAGCTATGCCGATTCTTCTTTTCCACGGTCTCTTGTCATCGGAAGTTTCCTGATGCCTACGAACACCATCAGACATAAATCCAACTGCGTTTCATGGACATCTTCCTATAGAAAAACAGAAGAGTTCTGCGGTAGTTGCCTGTTCAGTTGTTATTTATCTGACAAAAAGGACGGCGCCCTTCTGCAGATACCCGCCATCCTGATTCGAGAGCAGGATGCGGTCTGCGTCCTCAGGCGATATTACCACGTTGACAGGATTTGTGCTGTTGCTGCCTCCCTTGACAGAAACCGCTTTTACGACGAGCGCGTTTGTCCCGATACGGCTGTTGCTATTCGCATCGGACACGGATTTGGAATATCCGACCATACCGTGGCCGATGGCGAAATTGACGTCGATGTTGCTGGCCCCGTAAACCGCACGGCCATTTGTATCGTAAATTACAGGACTCATAGCGGGCATCAGGCCAAGCCCTCCGGCATCAACAATTACGCCCGTGTACCTGACACTTTTGACCTCTTGTATCTCCACCTGGGTAATGACCGGGGCAGTGACGGCCGGCGGCGGGACAGGCTGCTTCGGCATGACCTCGGGCAGTGCGGCGGCCGCGACCGAATTCACGCCATAGAGAGGGGCGACCATCTTCACATAGTACGAACCGTTCGGCAATTTTCCTTCATCTACGATGGACGCGCCGCGCACTACGCCAGCAATTTTGTTGCGGACGGTATCCTGCTTCAGCATCAGCATCTCCATAACGCTCTCGGCATCCACTTGGACACCTTGGACCGCTCCGACGAGGTGACGGTATGCGTCCATGATGGCTGCCTGACGCGCCAAATCATCAGCCCCCTGCTCGTTGATGTTCGGCTGCCGTCCGTGTCCCACCGCATACACTACCTCATTTTCCCAAAGCACGCCGCCCGCATTCGTAGATACGTCAACTGAAACATTCGTGGTGACGCCGGCCTGTGGCGTTGTCATGGCGCCGGTGTATCCGACAGGCGTTCCGGCCACGGCTATACCGACGGATAATACGGCAATGAGTTTTTTTGATAATCTTTTCATTAAAATACACCCTTTCCTAGTTAGAGTAATGCCAACCACGAAAAAACTTCTCACCTCATCTTCTGCTGAATCATTTGACGAAGGTTGTGTGCTGCCTCATCATCGGGACGAAGTTCCAACGAGCGGTTTATGTCCGACAACGCTTCACCATATCTTCCCAACCTCGCGTAAACGGAGGCCCGGTTGTAATAGCACTCCGAATACTCCTGATTGGCCTGCACGGCTTTCGTGTATTCCTGAACCGCCTCGGGATAACGCTCCAACGCCGCATATACGTTGCCGAGATTATTGTGTGCGTCCGCATATCCGGCATCAATCGAGAGCGCCTGACGAAAATCTTTTATCGCGCTGTCATATTGCCCGACCGCGGCATAGGAATTGCCTCGGTTATTATACGCAAACTGGTACTGCGGCATGAGCCGGATTGCTCTCGTGTAATCCTCAATGGCTGCCGCAACGCGCCCGAAATCGTAATGCACAATGCCGCGATTGTTGTATGCGTATGCGAACTCTTGGTTAAGTTCCGTCGCCCTGTTGAAGTCTTCCATCGCCCGGTCAGGCTGACGGAGATGGTAATACGTCAGTCCGCGGTTATTATATGCCTCCGAGGATGACGGATTCAGCTTCACTGCCTCGTCGTACTCGGCAAGAGCTTCCCTGTATCTTTTCTGTGCATACAGGGCATTTCCACGCTCTATGGACTGATTGGCCGAAAATTTAATGTCATTATTTTCAATCGCCTTTTGCAGTCCCGCCTTTTCCTCGGCATTGGTTGCTGTGCCATAAGCTTTCTTAAGTGAATCCATCTGCGCCTTGAGCTCGTCATATTCCTTCTGGAGCTCGTTATAGCGCCGAACACTCTCCTCCAGTCCCTGCTTGTCCTTCATTATGGACTGCAACGCCAAACCGTCGGTATCGCTCACCACGGCCTTGATAGTAACGGTAAACTTCAGCAAGTTCTCCTGCACAACGCTGACATTGCTGGTTTCTTCCTCACTTTTAAGGAGCTGTGCCGCGACCATGTGGATTTCATCTGTCTCCAGCTGCAGATTGACGGCCTTGGAATAGCTTTCGATATATACCCCGGCCTTTTCAACCGCCGCGCGTTTTGCCTGTTCCTTCGCACGGTTCTTCGCCACATCCGGCGTCTCGTTCAGGCTGATATCCATGACATAGCTCCCCGATGCCTCAATCAACCGGGAATCCGCGAAGGCTGTAGTAAGATGCATGAAACAGAGCAGCATGGCTCCCAAAGCAAAAGAAATTATATTTTTCATGTGCCGGTCCTCCCAAGCGATTTCAAAAGCCGTTCACGAGCGCGCTTGGCACGCTTGTCCTGCGGCGCTCTGGCAAGAGAACGTCCGTAGTCTTCAAGCGCGGCGTCGTAATTTCCCATTTTCTCATATACCGCGCCGCGAAGGAAATACGCATCCGCCGACTCGTTTGTAAGGGCAATCAGGCTCGTATAGTCCGACAGGGCATTTTCATAATCCCCCATCCCCTCGCAGGCTTTCGCGCGACCGTAGTACGCATCGGCGTATTGGGGGAATTCCTCTATAGCGTGGCTGTATTCCCTTGCGGCAGCTGCGTATTTGTTTTCTGAAAGCAGCTCGTTGCCCTTTGATAAATATTCCTGCGCTTTTTTTGCATCGAAGTTGGTTTGTGGATCCGATTTCTCTTTTTGGAGGCGTTCATATTCTCGTGCCAGTCTTTCGTTTTCAAGGCGCATCGCATCATATTCCTCGGATAATGCCTTGTTGGAGCTTTCCATATCCTGAAGTTTTTTCGCGATTACGTCGGAATCGACCACTGCCACGATAATGGCGGTATATTGGAGCACATCCTGGTTCAATGCCTTGATCTGGTAGGTCTCGTTTTCGACATTTACGACCTCCCCGGCAATGGAGATGATTTCATCCTTGGTCACGCGATAATTTTTCATCTCGCTGTAGCTTTCAACGTATACCCCCGCCTTTTCCACAGCGATTCTCATCGCTTCCCGCTTCGCCCTCTCCTTTGCCATTTTCGGGGACTCATCCGCACCGCCGCCGACGGTGTATATCCCCGTAGCCTCGATTTTTTGCAATTCGGCGTTGGCTGTTTGGGGTACAAACAATGAATTCAAGGCGGCGAGAACCATGAGAGCCGCCGTATATTTTTTCAGCTTCGTATCCATCCCCCCTTATGCGCCGTTTATATCCGCTTGGAGCGCCACGATGCGGCGTTTCCTGAACGTCCTAGCGGACAAACACAACGCTGCACTGTTTCAGAAAACCTCCGGCCTGATTGGAAACCAGTATTTTGTCCGCATCTTCCTGGCTGATGACCGGGTCGCATGAGGCGTGTACACTCACGGCCTTCACCACAAGCGGCTGGATGCCCGCGCGTTCCACCCCGGAGTCCATCTTGTGCGAATAGGCTACCATCCCATGATCGAGGACATTCTGATAGTCGAGATTCGCATAGTCATATATCTTCTCCCCGCCGGAAGTCATAATAGCGGGAGAAACCGCGGTCTCCAACCCGAGCCCGCGGCAGTCGATGATGACGCCAGTATATCGTACACCGGAAGACGCGCTGCTCTCCGTATTCGTATATTTGGGCTTCGGGAAGTCCACCGTTTCCTTGTTCTTCGGCAACACCGCCGCCACAAGAGATTCAGGGCTCCCGTAAGCGGAGAGGCGCACCAACGCACGAAAGGAGCCGTCTTTTTCCTTGCTGACGGAGATGACCTTCGCGCCGTGAATGATGGACTCGATATTGGAGTTGATTTCGTCGTTCACGGTTCTGGACTGGCGAACCGTAGTTGATGAAGATATATGAAGGTCATCCACTTGCTCTGCCAGATATCTGTATGCATCCATCACCGCCGAGCGGCGTCCCGGCCCGTCAGGCTGTCCGGCCTCCCCGAAGCCCTCGGCCTCCACATATCCCTCATCCGTCAGGTCTGCGGCGAAAGATATGCCGGAAAACAGAATCATCCCCGACGCCAACAGCGCCGCCAACTTCTTTTTCATCTTATCCCCCCACATAGTATCAGCCGTTTTGCGATTTCGCCTTCCTGATGGCGGCTATCCTTTTGCGCAATTCATCGGAATACGACGGTTCCCACGACAAGGCTTTTTCATAATCCGCAAGGGCCTCATCATACAATTTTAAGCTCTGATACGCTGTCCCCCGGTTTATGTACGCATCCGGGCCCGGCTGGATGGAAATGAACTCCGTGAAATCCTCCACGGCCTTGCGGTACTTCTCCATCTCCAAATACGCGCAGCCCCTTTCAAACAGCGCGTCCTTGTAATAGCTGAAACTCGTGGAGGCGGGGTTGTTCGAGGACATCCCCATCACGCTTGCAAAATCGTCGGCAGCCTTGTTCCACTCCTGCTTTCTGTAATATGCCCTGCCACGAATCCAGTAACAATTTGCGCGCGGCCAGAAACTGAAATCCTTTGCCGCGATTTTGAGCGCTTCGCTGCACGACCGAACGGCATTGTCGTTGTCCCTTTGGTTGAAGTAATACTCGCCTGCATTCACGAAAGCCTCCGCACGCCTGTTTTTGGCTTCATCCGGCTCGATCGCGGCAGCTTTTTTGCAAGTTTCATCGTATATCTTGTCCTCGGCGGTTCCTTTCTGTGTCTTGTCCCAATGTTGGGTTTCTTCGTTCCAATAATATCCGCCCCCGGTATCCCAGTCGGACAGAAAAGCATACGTCTTGCTTTCCAATTTTGCAGTATCGGGGGCTTGGATTTTTACGGAAACATAGTATTGCATACATGCGTTGCTCCAAGTGCTCGTCGCCCTGACCGTACGCCCATATCCATCATCATTTACGTCCAGGCTGTCCAAATAATACGCATACCCCTTTTCGTCGGTGAAAACAGGCGTTTTCCCTTCCGTCGAAAACGCAGAGCATACGGAAGGAGCCAAGCACGGAACAAGCGCTTCGCCGGGAATCCCAAAATGCAGCGCAACCGCCGCGGAAAGTCCGAGCAATACTTTTTTGGTCAATTTTCTCATTTGCAACATCCTCTCCTTGAAATAATAAGCATGGCAAAAACTTTCAAGGCGGCCATGCCGCCGTCAAAACTGAACCCGATGGCGATTCCGCTCCGCTTCCAATGCCTTGCGGCGCGCTTGCTGTTTCCTGAGCTGCTCCTGATTTTCCTGCGCCTGCTTAGCCATCTCCTGCTGGATTTTAATTCCGCCCAACAGGGATTTGGCGTGGCTGTTGTCCGGGGTAATTGACAGTACTTTGTTTAAGTCATCAGTGGCGGCCTGCAGGTTCTTTTCCCCATACAAGAGAATCATAGCGCGGCCTATATATGCGTCCACATATTTGGGATTGATGGATATGGCCTTTGTGAAATCGGAAATGGCGCCGGGATAATTTTTCATTCTTTGGTACGCGACCCCACGGCTGTAGTATACATAAGCATCGTTGGGATTTAATTGCAACGCCCGGTTATAATAATCTATGGCATCATCACTTTCGCCCACTCGGGAATACAGGTCGCCATATACTACATAAATCTTCGCTGCATCCGGTTTCAACCGCAGCGCCTTGTCAAGGTCTTTTTTCGCTTCCATATAGTTATTGAGTCGCAGGTATGCCGCCCCCCGATTGGCGTACAAATCAGGATTATCAGGGGTAAGCTCTATCGCCTTGTCATACTCCGTCACGGCGCTGAAGAAATGGTCGGTATTGTACAGCTCAACTCCCCTTTCAACGTATTGGTTGGCCTGAAACAGCCTGTCGCTCTGGATTGCGGCGGATTTCAGTTTTGCCCGTTCATTTTCGCTGACCGCCGCCGCATATTTTTGTTTCAGTTCCGCGTTTGCTTTTTTTATGCGCTCGTAGTCGCTTTGAAGCTGCTGGTTGAACAGCACCTTTTCGCTCCAGTCCTTTTTGTTTTCGATGAGCTTTTCCAAATCAATGGTGTCGGCATCGGCAAACGCTGTTATATGCACGGTGAATTCGATGTTGTTCCCGTCCACCCGTTTCGTTACTTTTTCATCTTGTATTTTCAGTATCTGCGCCGCCAAGACTTGAAGCTCATCACTCGTGAGCCTGCCGTTCACGGAGTTTGACGCGCCTTTCAAATAGAAGCCGGATTGCTCCACGGCAGCCCGCTTTGCCTCGCGCCGCGCCCGATCTTCGGCGACGGCAAAAGGCTCATCCAAGTCTGTGTTCATCAGATATGTGCCCGTCGCCTCTATCATCTGCGGCGCAGCCAGTATCACGCCGAACGGGATTATGATGGCTGCCATCAACAATACGTATATCGTCCTAATTTTTTCGGGCATTGACCTTCTCCTTCTTTTGCATGGCCAATGACGCGTTGTATTTTTCTGCCAACAGCGACATGGGCGCCTCTTCTCGCATCGAAATTGCCTGCTGTGATTTTCGTGTAGTAAGCTACTCCACGAAAATACTGCTCCAAGCCGCGCCATCTCTACGACCCCAAATTTTTGACGGCTTATTTTGACGGCTTAAACCATACAAAAGAAAGACTCGTCTATGCGACAAATACCAATCGCATAGCCGAGTCTTTCTTTTTTCTGTTGACGGCTTGCCTGACGGCTTGTCTTTATGCCGCCGCCAACTTTGCCATATATTCCCGCTTTAGCGCCATCGTCGGATGCACATAGCGGTTCAACGTGATATTGACGCTGGCATGTCCTAAAATCTCGCTCAAACACTTTGCATCGAAGCCCGCTTCCACGCACTTCGTCGCGAACGTGTGCCGGAGAGCGTGAAAATTCGCGTCCGCAACACCGCAGGCGGCAAGCACCGCCTTGAAGCGATTCTGCATCGTCCTCGGTTCTATCGATTTCTCTGCGTCTCCCGTAAGCAGGAACGAGCCCGCTTGATATGCGTCACCGAGATATTTGCAAAGCCAATCAGACAGAGGGATTTCGCGCACCGCGCACTCGCTCTTTGGGGAGGTGGTGACAATTTTTGTTCCATTCCCGACGCGAACACGTTGCATTGTCTTGGATATACGCAATTTCCGCTCATGCAAAGAAACATCGTCCCAACGCAACGCACAAAGCTCCCCGATGCGTATGCCCGTGAACAGGCAAAGCAGGATGCCCAAATTATCCGGCGTCAGATGCTCAATCAAATAAGTGCTGAGACGTTTCTGCTCCTGAGGGCTGAATACGCGCATTGTCTTTTGCGACTGCTTGATGGTCAAGCAGTCGCCAGAGTACCCCACCGTATAATCACGGTTCAGCGCGTATTTGCGAAGATACTTGATGACGCGAAATATCTCCGCAACCGTCTTCGAGGAAAGCCCCTGCCGCTCCATGCCACCGTTCGACAAAAGACCGGAACAGAAAGCGGACACATCGGCACTTTTGATGTCGCCCATATTCTGATTGCCGAACTTCGGCAACAGGTACAAACGCAGATAGTCCCGATATTTGGCAATCGTAGAAGCCTTCAAGCAGGATTTGGATTCCTTGACCCACGACTCGCTGATGGCGCGAAATGTCGCCCTGTTTTGATTGGCCGCTTTGCTTCGAGTTTTCCATTCATACTGTGCAATAACCAATTTTTCCTTGACCTCGCGGTAAGTCGTGCCGAAGACGTAGCCAAATTGAGTACGCCCATCTGCGCGCCCCTTGACAAATCGCCCTTCCCAACGCTTATCTTTCCGATGATAGATATTGTCCCCTCGTCTTGCCACAAAGCATCTCCTCCCGACCATAACGCAAACTGCCCGAATAGTCATTGACACAGAATATTGTGCGAAGTATAATAATTACAGAAATAGAGAAGTGTATTTTCGTGCAGTAGCTTACTCCACGAAAAATTTTCGATTGCATCCCCGCAACTCTGTCAAGGACAGCCAACAGCAATCCTTGTTCATTACTTGTTGCTTTTGCATCGATTTACAACATAGCGAAAGGTTCTTTTGCAAAAAACTCTCCATGCGTCATCTTCTGCTCGATAACGCATGGAGAGTTTTTATTTCCAATCAGAAAATTGCAGCTTTGTTCTGTTTGCACATATTTTGTTTTCATACGCATCTCAGACCAAAATTTTAAACAAAATTTTGACCTGAGATGCGCCTGCTTCGCAGGCTACAGCCGCGCTAAAGCGCGTCTGACGTCTCATGCAATCGCAGTAAGGATTTAAAAATCCTAACTGCGATTCGTATCAAACAAAAATCCTGCTTTGCAGGGAGTGTTCCCCGAAAGCAGGATTATTTATTCAGAACCGAAATTTCGATGGCAAGAGTTTGGCAAGACCTCTTTTATTGTTCCGCCGCGTCGTCCATCGCTTCCGCCAGTTTCTTGACGTTCACCGCGAGGCCGCAGACGACCAGATACACCTCATCCGCCGCACGCGCCATCCATTGGTTTGCGATGCCCGCCACGTCCCGATACTCGCGGGACAGATGGTCGCCCGGCACGATGCCGCTTCCGACTTCGTTTGTCACGAAGACCGTCGTCCCCGGATTTTCCTTCGCCTGCGCGATCAACGCGTCGAGTTTTTCCTTCGCCAGCGAATAATTTTGGTGGGAGTCGGCGATGGAATCGAGAGAGCAAAGCAGATTGCTCATGTAAAGCGTCAGGCAGTCGAACAGTACCGCGTCGCACTCCTGCCCCGCTTCCTTCAAGGCTCGATGCGCGTCAAACGGCGCTTCGTAGGTTTTCCATTCCGACGGGCGGCGCTGGCGATGGAGCTTCACGCGGAACGCCATTTCCTCATCGTAGACCTCCGCCGTCGCGATATAGCCGATATGTTTTCCGGCGCGCGCCACATACTGCTCGGCGAAACGGCTCTTTCCGCTGCGCGCCCCGCCTGTCACAAGCACGATTTTCCCCACGCTTACGCCCCCTTTGCCGCGAATTTTTCACACGCCGCCACAAAAGACGCCGCCGCGTCCTCCGCGCCCGCAAAATGCAGATGCAGATACGAGCCGAGCACCTTCCCTTTTGCGTACCCCGCCGGGTACGGCACCGGATTTCTCGTCTTTCGGAAGGTGAATGCGCGCGGATAATCCGCCCCCGCTTCCGGCTCGCACTCCGACGAGAAATGAAACTCATGGCCGCGAAGCACCGTCCCTTTCGTGCCAAGCACCGTGTCCCGCTCCATTTCCGCGCTGACATAGCCGACGGTCTGGAGCTTCTTGTTCATTTTCGCCTCACCGGGAATCACGCCGAGCATCGGAAATGAATTGCCCTCAAAATCAGTCACGCGCCGCATCAGGTACATGAAACCGCCACATTCGGCGTAAATGGGCATTTCCTTTTCCGCCGCTGCCTTGATGGACGCGCGCATGGATTCGTTTTCGTAAAGCTCTTTCGCGAACATTTCTGGAAACCCGCCGCCAAGAATCAAGCCGTCCACATCCGGCAACGTCTTGTCATGGAGCGGGCTGAAAAAAACGAGCTTCGCTCCCTGTTGCTCCAACACGGCAAGACTTTCCGGATAATAGAACGAAAACGCCTCATCCCGCGCCACCGCGATTCTTGCCTTGTTTTGCACCGGCGCAAGAAAGCTCTGCGCTTCCATCAGCGGTAACGCGCTTTTTGCCAGCGCGGCGATTTTTTCTATATCGACCGACGCGCCGACGACGCGCCCAATTTCCTCTACCGTTTCCCGTTCCCGCGCGTTTTCCTCGACGGGCACCAGCCCCAAATGACGCTCCGGCATCGTCATCGCGTCGTTCCGCTTGATGGCGCCGAAGACGGGAACGCCCATTTTTTCCAAAGCTTCCTCAATCATCGCCCGATGCGTGTCCGAGCCGAGACGGTTCAAAATCACGCCCGCAAGATTGACTGCCGGGTCGTATTGCTTGAAGCCCATGACAAGTGCCGCCGCCGACTCGCCCATGGATTTCGCGTTGACGACGAGCAGCACGGGCGCATTCAGGAGCTTCGCGATTTCCGCCGTGGAGCTGATGCCGTTTTTCCCGCCGTCATAGAGCCCCATCACGCCCTCAATGACCGCAAGGTCCGCGTCCGCCATCGTGCGCATGAAAATATCGGCCAGCCGTTCCTTCGAGACCAGCCAAGTGTCGAGATTGTGCGCGGGACGCCTGCTTGCCAAAGTATGATAGCCCGGATCAATATAATCCGGGCCGATTTTATACGATTGTGCCTTGATGCCTCGCGCGCGCATCGCCGCCAAAAGCCCCGTAACCACGGTAGTCTTGCCGGAGCCGCTCATGGGCGCGGCAATGACGACGCGCGGGAATTGACGCGCGCTCATCTGCGGTTGTCCAAGAGGTACATGATGGCGTTGACAACGGAAGCCGCAATCGGGCTGCCGCCCTTCGTGCCCTCTACCGTCACATAGGGAACAAGCGTGTTCTCCGCAAGCAGCTTCTTCGAGTCAGCCGCGCCGACGAAACCGACAGGAATCCCGATAATGACCGCCGGAAGAATATTCTCTTCCTCTGCCAGCCGCAACACCTCAAAAAGCGCGGTCGGCGCGTTGCCGATGGCGACAATCGAGCCCGCCAGTTCCTTGCCGAAAGCGCGCATAGCCGCCATTGAGCGCGTAATGCCCTCACGCTTCGCAATCTCCGCAATCTCGGGATCGGCAACGCGGCATTCGATTTTCCCGCCGTATCGCCCGAACGCTTTTTTGTTGATGCCCGTGCGCACCATTTCCACATCCGTAAAGATATTCGCGCCGCGCTTCAACGCCTCCTGCGTCGCCTCGATCGCCCTCGGGTGCAGACGGATCACCTTCGCATAGTCCACATCCCCGGACGCGTGAATCATCCGCGAATAGACCTTCGTCTCGGCTTTATTGAGGTTCAGCCCCGCCAAATGCGGCGCGATGATTTCCATGCTCCTGTTTTCAATGTCCATCGGCTGTTTGATAAAATCCATAATTACTCCCCATTTCCGTCGAGATTCTTCTTCGCAAAGCCCAAAACATCTTCAAATGTATAGGCTATCACATCATAATCCAACGTTGGCCTGTCAATCATCACCACGGGCAGGCCCAACTTTTTCGCCGCCGTCAGCTTCGTATCGGTACCGCCGATTTCGCCGCTGTTCTTCGTGACGACAACCTCCGCCCCGTATTGGCGGTACAGCGCGATATTCAGTTCCTCGCTGAACGGGCCTTGCAACGCGACGATATTTTTCGGCGTCAGCCCCAGTTCCTCGCACTCCGCCAAGACCGTTGCCGTCGGCAGGATGCGCGCGATCACCGTATGGCCTTTGAGTGCCTCGGAGGTCGTAAATGCTTTCAGGTTGCGGCTGCCCGTCGTCAAAAAGACAGTTTTCCCGAGCCGCGCCGCCTCTTTTGCCGCGTCTTCATACGTTTCGACACAATGCACGTTATCATAATCAATCGGTACGCTTTGCCGTTCGTAACGGATGTACGGAATCCCCGCCCCCCGGCAAGCCTGCATCGCGTTCTGCGAAACGTTCGCTGCGTAAGGATGGCTGGCATCCACGAACAGCCGGATGCCATGCGCACGGATGTACGCCGAAAGCCCGTCCGCATCCAGCGGCTTATCGTTGATGATGATTCCCGGATAGCGTTCCAACAGCTTTTCGCCGTAGCTCGACACCACCGACGCCGTGACCGGGTAGCCCGCCGCGAGCAGCGCGCCCGCCAGCTCACGCCCGTCCTGCGTTCCCGCCGCAACGAAAATCATACCTTGTAGCCTCGCGGCGTGACCATCCAACCGTCCTGGATGAACGTCTTGCTGTTCCCGATGATGACCATCGAGAACATATCAATATCTTCCTTCGTAAAATCCCGCAGGTTCGACAAAATCTTCTGCTCCTCGGCGCGCGAAGCGTTCTTCACGATGCCGACAGGCGTGGACGGCGATTTGTACTGGAGCAGGATGTCATGGATCTCGTCGATGTTCTTGGCACGGGATTTGCTCTTGGGATTGTAGAGCGCAATGACAAAATCGCCCTGCGCCGCCAGTGCCGCGCGCTTTTTGATCAGTTCCCACGGCGTCAAGCGGTCGCTCAAGCTGATGACCGCGAAATCGTGCATCAGCGGCGCGCCGAGCACCGCCGCCGCCGCGTTGACCGCCGAAAGGCCGGCGACGATGTCCACCTCGGGGCGCTCCGCTTCATCGTATTGCAGCACGATTTCCAGTATGAGCCCCGCCATACCGTAAACGCCGGAGTCGCCGCTGGACACCATGACCGTATTTTTGCCCTCCGCCGCCGTTTTCACCGCCAGGCGGCAACGGTCAACTTCCTGCATCATGCCTGTGCCGATGATTTCTTTGCCCGCGAGCAGCTGCTCAATCAAGCGGATATACGTCGTATACCCCGCGACAACCTCCGCTTCCTGAATCGCTTTCAGCGCTTTCGGCGTCATTTGTTCCTCGCCGCCGGGTCCGATTCCTACCACTGTTATTTTTCCCATACCAATGCCACCGTCGCTTTCTCCCATTTTGTTTTCGCCAACGCAATCCTGCCCTGCCGCACACAGCAAAGCGCCGCCGCCTCGCAGACGTTGCCGGCGCCGATCTGCCGCCGAACGAAAGGAGACTCTTCCAAACCGTAATCGTCAATCTTCTTTTGCAATTCGTCGCTTTCAAAAAAACGTGCCTCGATGCCAAGCTCCGCCGCCAACGCCAAAAGCCCCGCCTCGTCTTTCTTCACCGACGCGCTGGCAATCATGGACACCGCCGAAAGCTCCTGCCCGATGCGCGCACAGGCATCCGAAAGCGCATTTTTCAGCGCACCCCGAGAAACGCCCCGGCGGCATCCCATGCCCGCAATCAATCGGCGCGGCACGAGACAAAGCAACCGTTCCGAGCGCAGGGAACCGTCGTCCGTGAGGAACACGGTCAATCCTTTTGCCGTCAACGCATCCGACGCGGACACGCAAGCGAAAGGAATCCCCTTCGCGGAAAGAGTCCGCGCAAAAATGTCACGCCGCGCCATTTTTTCATCTATCGCATAGGATAAAGTTTGTCCTTCCAAGAGCGCGCCGTTCATCACCTGAATCATCGGCTTCGGCACGGGCCGAAGGCCAAGCTCCGCCGCCAACGCGTCTGGCGCGAGGAGCGCATTGACATCGGTCGCCGTCGTGATAATCGGCTCCGCGCCGAGACAAGCCGCTACACGCTTTGTCAACGTGTTGCCTCCGCCGACATGCCCCGAGAGCAGGCTGATGACATGACGCCCTTGTTCGTCGGCGACCAATACCGCCGGGTCGGTCAGCTTGCTTTTCAGATGCGGCGCAATCATGCGAACGGCAATGCCCGTCGCCATAAAAAAAATCAGCGCGTCATATTGCCGAAACGCCTCCGCCACAGCGTCCGCGAGATGATCGAAACGCTTCGCCGAAAGCTCCAGTTCCCGTCCGTTTCTCAAAAAAATGTCAACAGCATCGGCGGAAAGCTCATTTTTGAGGCGCATCGCCGATTGAGTGCCGCGGGCCGTCGCGGCAAAAACGGCGCATCTCATTTGGAAGCGGCGCGGAACATATGGCTGAACTCCGGCGCGTAAAGCCGCGACAGGGAATAATCGGCGTCAAGGCAACGGCTGACGACGATCATCGCCGTGCGCGTGATGTTCTCCGCCTTGACTTTCTCCGCAATCGTCTCCAGTGTCGCGCGAATCACCTTTTGATCCGGCCAAGTCGCCTTGTGCACAATGGCAATCGGCGTCGTCTTGTCGTAGCCGCCCGCAATCAAATCCTTGACCACGTCCTCGATCATGTGGACGCTGAGGAAAATGCACATCGTCGCCTGATGCGCGGCGAGGCTTTTCAGGCTCTCTTCCTTCGGCACCGGCGTCCTGCCCTCGTCCCGCGTGATGATAATCGTCTGGGAAATATCGGGCAGCGTGTATTCCTGCTTCAGCGCCGCCGCCGTCGCAAGGAACGAGCTGACGCCGGGCACAACCTCAAACTCGATACCGCGCTTCTTGAGCTCGTCCATCTGCTCCTGGATCGCGCCGTAAATCGCAGGGTCGCCGGTATGCAGGAGAACAACCTTTTTGCCTTTTTCCACGGCCTCCGTGATTTTGTCGATGACTTCCGGGAGCGTCATCGTCGCCGAATTGAAAATCTCCGCGTCCGCCTTTGCCACCTTCAGCACATCGGGATTGACCAGCGAACCCGCGTAGATGATAACGTCCGCTTCCCGAAGAAGCCGTTGTCCCTTGACCGTAATAAGCTCGGGATCCCCCGGCCCCGCACCGACAATAAATACCTGCATCCTGTCTGCCTCCTGTTGATTGCTTTCCTTATATATTATTTCTTCTCTCCCGTGACAATGTAAATCGGGTTGATTGCCTTTGCCATATCGTAAGCGCCCACCGCCTGCAGGCGGTTGATTTGCACTTGGATGGCCTCATAGGAAAATTCCGTTTCGTGCGCGCGCAAATATTCGAGCGCTGCCGCCAACGTCTGGACGGTAATGCAGTTCATCACGACATGGCCGCCCGGTTTCAGACGCGCGGAAATCTCATCCAAAATCTTAGGCAAATGGCTGCCGCTGCCGCCGACAATGGCAACGTCGCAGTCCGGCAAATCCTTGAGCGCCTCCGGCGCTTCCCCTTCGACAACCGTCAAATTGCTGACGCCAAATTTTTCCCTGTTCCTCGCAATCAGCGAAACGCCCTCCGTGTTCCGCTCCACCGCGTACACATGGCCTTGCGGCGCGAGACGTGCCGCCTCCACCGACATCGAGCCGGTGCCCGCGCCGACGTCCCAAACGGTATCGGTCGGCGAAATCCGCGCCTTGACGAGCGTCAGTACACGAATCTCCTGCTTCGTCATCGGCACCTTGCCGCGAATAAACGCTTCATCCTCAATGCCCAGTCCGCCCATCAGCCCATCACCACCAATACGCACTGCGTCTCTTCTTTTTCCGAAACCGCCCCGGCAAGCGTCGTGCGCACCACGCGCTCATCCTCATAGGAAAGCCGCGCGCAAATCGCCGCCTTTGTGTCCCCGGGCCAGCCCTTTTCCATCAAAAGCTTCGGAATCGTCCGCGAACTGTTCTGCCCGTCGGTCAGCATCCCCAACACACGCCCCGGCGCATAGGAAAGTTCCTCGTCCGAGGGACGCCTGCCGTGGAAACTCAAAAGGCTTGCGTCATGCCACGGCAGCGCGAGCCGCGCGAAAGCGAACTGCACGGAGCTGATGCCCGGTATCACAGCCAGAAGATTCTCGTCAAAGGTGCGCCGCAAAGCGTCGAGCAGCGAATAATACCCGGGATCGCCCGAAACCATCACGACAACGTCGCTTTCCGAAAGCGCGTCCCCGATAAATGACAGTACCGACGGAATATCGCCGCGAATCGTCATGGTGCGCTGCCCCTCGACGGCAAAATCCGAAAGGGCGCGGCTGCCGCCGACCAACACCTTCGCCCCGCGAATCGCGCGGAGCGCGGCGGGCAAAACGTAATCGGGATGCCCCGGCCCGATGCCCGCCACGATTATTTTATGATCCAATGAAAATCCCTTCCTATCTCCCGCGCACAGCTGTCCATGCCGAGAATTTCCCCTTTCAGCGTCACCATCACCGTGCCCACCGTAAGCTCGCCAAAAACGTGACGCTCCGAGCGAAGCGAAGCGCGCGCCGCCAAGACGTCATAGACCTTCTTCAAGCCGTATTCCTCAATCACCGGCATCGCGTCCTCCGTGGTCGTCGCCGCGAGAATGCGCCGCACCCCCTCGGCAGGCAACCCTTCCGCCGCCGCATAAGCCGCCATCGCTTCCAAGCGGCCGTCACCGACCCGGTTATGCGTATGGAAAACGCCCGCCGCCACCTTCGCCAGTTTCCCGAGATGGCCGAAAAGAAGCACCCGTTTCAGCTTCCGCTCTGCCGCCGCGTCCAGCATGAAGCCGATAAAATTGCTAGTCTGCACAATCGCCTCATGGGGCAAGCCGAACTTCACCGCGATATTTTCGCCGATTTTTCCCGGCACAAAAATCTGCGTGTCATAGCCCGCCGCTTTCGCGACGTCAATTTGCGGCAGCAGGGAATTTTTGAAACCTTCCTCCGACATCGGGCGCAAAACGCCCGTCGTGCCGATAACGGAAATGCCGCCCACCACACCCAGGATAGGATTCAAGGTCTTTTGCGCCAGTGCCGTGCCCGCCGGAATGGAAACCGTAACCTCGACAGCCGCGTCATCGCCCAAAAGCGCATGGACGACCTGCTCCGTCAATTTTCGCGGGCCGGGATTGATGGCAGGGCTGCCCACGGGAACGGAAAGCCCCGCTTTCGTCACCGTGCCGATGCCCTCGCCCGCGCGGAACACGATGCCGCTTCCGGGCGGCAAATCGCGCACCGTCGTAAACACCGACGCGCCGTTTGTGATGTCGGGATCGTCGCCCGCGTCCTTCACGATTTCCACACGAATCCCGTCTGCCGTTTCTTGGATTTCCTTGACGGGAATCGAAAGCGGTGTGCCGTCCAACGCAATCAGTGTCAACCGCTCGCAGTATTCGCCCGCACGGTACAGAATCGCGGCCTTGACGCCCGCCGCCATGCAAGCCCCGGTGGTATATCCCCCGCGCAGTTCCTTCCCCAACGCAATCCTTCCTTAATAAAATGACACGGCAAAAATTGTATTATTTTTTGCCTGACAATTCATTTTTCAGCACTTTTATATTATAGCATAACTTTTTCAACTGGCAACCAACAACTTTTTGCAATCTGCGGTATGATATAATGAAGCAAACAGAAAAGGAAGTGGCATCCATGAAATTTCGTCTTCCGCAAGTGTATTTCAGCAAAATCATGCGCGCCGTCGTCGAATTTGAAATGATCGAGCGCGGCGACCGGATTCTCGTCGGCCTCTCCGGCGGCAAGGACAGCCTGCTCTTGGCTTACGCCCTCGCGATGCTGCGCGAACGGACGAAACACAAGTTTTCCCTTCGGGCATTGACCATCGACCCGATGTTTGACAACGCTTTCGATACGGAAAGCCTTGTCCGTTTTTGCGCGTCGCTGGAAATCCCGTATGAAGTCCATCGCGTTGATATCGCCGAGGTCATCCGAAGCGAGCCGAAACACGCGCCCTGCTTCACCTGCGCATTTTTCCGTCGCGGCGCCATCAACCGCTACGCCAACGAGCACGACTGCAACAAAGTCGCCTACGCGCACCATAACGACGACGCGGTGGAAACGCTGCTCCTGAATCTCCTCTATTCCGGGCAGATTGGCACATTCCAACCGAAAACCTATCTCGACCGAAGCCAAATCACCGTCATCCGCCCGCTCATTTATCTAAGGGAACAGGAAATCGTCGAGGCGATTCCCTTCCACGGCGTAACGCCGGTAAAATCCCCCTGCCCGATTGACGGCAACACAAAACGGGAGACAGTCAAACGCCTCATCGCCAACCTGACAGAAAAAAATCCGCTGGTCTACGACCATCTGGCCGCAGCCCTGCGGAAAAGCGGCGAAAGCGAAATGCAACGCCTATGGCCCGCCGCCAAAAGCCGACAGGAAATGAGGGAAAGCTACGAGCGGTTCATGCGGGAGTGAACCCTATTATCATTTCCCGCGAATTTGCGTATCATAGTTTTCCTCGCCGAAAAAGCGCGGCCTTGACGCGTCGAATTCCTCATTGATAACGCTTTTTTTCGGCTCCCATTCCACCGTCTTGATATCGGCAAGCTCCATGACCGTATGGATCATGTCGTCCGTCCGGTACGGGCGGTCGGCCGCCTCCTCGATGGCCTCCCATTTCTCGGGGTACTTGTCGCGGAACTGTTTCGACGCCCAGAAAATCACGGGAATCTCGATCATGTGGCGGTCGGGATTTTCCTCCAAATGCCCGGCGATGCTGCCGCCCTCGTCGTAGACCGCCTCGCCGTGGTCCGGCACATAAATCACAAGCGCCTCTTTGTCGCGGAAACGGTCGATGATCTCGCTGACAATGTAATCATTGTAATAAAGCGCATTGTCGTACTGGGCGACGATTTCCCGGTACCGTTCGCCGATCTGGAGCCGAATGTCGTCGGCCTTGAACTTGTGGAACGCGTAAGGATAACGGTTATAATACAGCCCGTGCCCGCCCATCAAGTGCAATATATAGAAATTCCGGTTAGGCGACGCGTCCAAAAGCGCCTCGTCCAAAAGCGGCAACAGTTCCTCGTCGAGGATTCCCGAATCCTCCAGCGAGTCCCGAAGCCGCGTGAATTTGTGCATCGTGCTGTGGTTCGCGTACAGCTGGGCGACGTTGCCCCACATGCCGGAGCTTTCCTGGTTGGAAAGCCAATGCGTCCGATACCCGGCGGCATTCATCACGTCGATTAAATTGTGGTACTCGTACCACGGCTTGTCCGATTCGTAATCGCAAAAGGTGAACAGCTCGCTCAGAACCTCCACCGTCGTCGAATGGGGGCTGATGACGTCACTATAGGCGACAATTTCCCCTTTCGCCTGCATCTCGTCGAGGTGCGGCGTATTGGGAAGGTAATAGCCGTACAGGTGCATGTGGTTCCGGTTCGTCGATTCGCCCAGAATGAACACGATATTCTTGATTTCGCTGTTGTTTTCCGTCAGTTCGATTTTCGTGTCGATGGCGTCCGCCAGCCGATGGTAGGCAATCGCGTTCTCTACGGCCAGCGAGGTCGCGCTGACGACGCGCAGCGCGGGCAAAAGCGGCGTCGCGAAAAACGAGGCGCAGGTCGAAACCATAATCACAAGAGATACAGCGCCCGCCGCCGCCATGCCCCGGCAAAGCACCCGTTTCCTGTGCTCCGGGATCTGCGCCTTGCGAAAGGCCCGCCACAGCAAAAACAAGACAGCGCAACCGACGGCCACCGCCGCGACCTCACGCCATGTAACATACATCTGCAAAAACTCGACAGCTTCCTTCCGGTTCGTTTCCAGCACGGAGTTCACAATGCCCGCGCCAATCAGCGCCTTGTACGTGTACATCACGAACACTTCCGCCGGGAACGGCAGGAAGGACACGAAAAGCAAAAGCCGCTTCGCCCACGTCAGCCATCGGGGCCGCAAAAAGCGCCGAAGCAACGCCGTCAAAAGCAGGCCCGCGAGAAAAAGGACACAGCCGTACTCCAGCGCCAGCCACTCCTCCCGAATCAATAGAAGCGACCACGCCATGGTAAAATAATTGAGGAAAATAAACAACAAAAGAAACCCCGTATGCTCCACGAAAGTCTGCTCTATCGCTTCCCATAAACGAAGGGCGGCTTTTTTTTCGCCGTTGTTCTCCATTCTCGTTTCTCCATCCGTCAAGAATAATTAGGAACTGTGAAGAAGTTTACCACTTTCTCCGCCCTTTGCCAAGCAAGCAAAAAGATCCGCAACATGCGGCCCAAATTTTTTTGAGGTAAGAAATTCTTACTTGAATTTTTTGGATCTGCCGCAAACGTCGCGGAGACAACGAGAAAATTTATGAAAAGGGGAAATTGTGGACAAAGGCCTCGCATTTGTGGTACAGTTTTACAGAAACCAAACTCGAAAGGAGCTTTTCCTTATGCGCAACAAATCCATCCCGCCCGAGGCGCGGCTTCCGATTGGGCAGACGATCCCCCTGAGCCTTCAGCATCTTTTCGCGATGTTCGGCTCCACGGTGCTCGTCCCAATCCTGTTCAAAATCAATCCTGCGACGGTGCTGCTCTTCAACGGGATCGGCACACTGATCTATCTGGTGCTCTGCAAGGGGAAAATTCCCGCCTATCTCGGTTCCAGCTTCGCTTTCCTGTCCCCCGTTTTTCTCGTGCTGTCCAAGTACAGCTATGAGGCCGCGCTGGGCGGGTTTATCGTGGTCGGCGCGATTTTCTGCCTTGTGGCGCTCCTCGTCCGCATGGTCGGCACAAAATGGATTGACTGCATTTTCCCGCCCGCCGCCATGGGTGCCATCGTCGCAGTCATCGGACTGGAATTGATGCCCACCGCCGCGGGCATGGCGGGATTGACGGCGGAAACGCCCGATTCCGCCGCGATCACCGTCTCGATTTTGACACTCGTCATCACCGTCTTTTCGTCGGTAGCGTTCAGCGGGCTTTTGGCCATCTTGCCCATCCTGATCGGTGTGGTCGGCGGCTATTTGATTGCCGCCTGCATGGGGCTGGTGGACTGGGCGCCGATTGCCGCCGCGCCGTGGTTCGCGTTGCCGACCTTCTACACCCCCGCGTTCAACCTCAACGCGATTCTGATTATCGTGCCCGCCGCGCTGGTGGTCATCGTCGAGCACGTCGGCCACCTGATTGTCACCGGCAATATCGTCGGCAGCGACCTGACGAAAGACCCAGGCCTTGACCGTTCATTGCTCGGCAACGGCCTCTCCACGATTCTCTCCGGCTGCTTCGGCTCTACGCCGAACACGACCTACGGCGAAAATATCGGCGTACTGGCCATCACGAAGGTATTCAGCACATGGGTCATCGGCGGCGCGGCGATTTGCGCGATTCTGCTCTCCTGTTTCGGAAAGCTCGCCGCCGCCATCCAGAGCATCCCGACGCCGGTCATGGGCGGCGTGTCGCTCCTGCTCTTCGGCGTGATCGCCGCCTCCGGCGTCCGCATTTTCGTCGAGCAGAAAGTGGACTACAACCAGCCGACGAATTTGATCCTGACCGCGATCGTGCTTGGCGTCGGCGTTTCCGGCGCGGGTGTCTCGGTGGCGGGCGTCGCGCTGCGCGGCATGGCGCTGGCGACGGTGCTGGCGATTCTTTTGAATCTCGCTTTCCGGCTGATTGCCCATGTCCGCGGCGACGGAGCCTTTAAGGAATGATTCTCGAATATCGCATGGACGAGTGCGCCGATGACATTTCGGTGCGCTCCTTTTTGAAACGGCAAGGGCTTTCGACGCATCTTTGGCGGCGGCTCAAGCATCAGGGGACGCTTTCCGTCAACGGGGAGCCGATTGCGCGCGCCACACTCGCCACACTCCATGCCGGCGACCGGCTGCGCTGCGAAATTCCCGAAAGCTCCGCCATCGAGCCGCAAGATATTCCACTGGATATCCGCTACGAGGACGAAAACCTGCTCGTGGTCAACAAGCCAGCGCAGATGCTCGTCCACCCCATCGCGAAGGAACAGCGCGGAACACTGGCAAACGCTGTCGCCTACTATTATCGGACAAAAAAAGAGCCCTGCGTCTTTCATCCGGCGCATCGGCTCGACCGCAACACCACGGGATTGGTCCTGATCGCGAAGCAGCCGCATATCCAGTCGCTTTTGACCGACGGGAACGGGCCGCGCTTCCATCGAACGTATCTGGCAATCGCGCATAAGCCATTCCATGACGAGGAAGGCATCATTGATGCCCCGCTCCGGCGAAAGCCCGGAAGCTTCATTGCGCAGGAAACGCATGACGAAGGAAAGCCCGCCGTCACCCGTTGGCGCGTTCTTTCCCAAACGGATGCCTTCTCTCTGCTCGCGCTCCGCCCGGCCACGGGCCGCACCCATCAGCTCCGCGTCCACCTCGCGTCCATCGGCCACCCGATTCTCGGCGACGACCTCTATGGCGAACCATCGCCTGCAATCCGCCGGCAAGCCCTCCACGCCCGCCGCCTGGATTTTACCCACCCGGTCACGCGCAAGCCGTTGACCGTAACCGCGCCGCCACCCGAGGATTTTTTGCGCGCGCTGGAATCTCTCGGGCTGTCGCTGTCAACCGAAGCATGATTGGAAAAAAGACTTCAAACGCAAGCAGCTCACTGCGTTTGAAGTCTTTTCGTCGTTCCTTATAGTTTTATGACAATGCCCCGCCGGTACAGCCATTCGGCCAGCGGCCACCACAGCACACACCAAAGGACGGTATGGAGAGCCGCGCCGAAGGCCATGCCGCCGAGGCCCATGACGGTGCGTTGATACAGCCAAACATACATCGGCGTGCCCGCTTCGGGGGAAGGAAGCGCCCATAAGACGATGAGGCCGAAGTTCGTCGCGAGATAAAACAGCAAGGGATTTCTGCCGAAAGCGGAGAATGGACGGAACAACACGGAAAGAAACGGCAGCGAGAAAAGAATCCATCCCAACGCCGCCATGGCCAGCATATCCGCTCCGGCGTTGAAAAGCGCGAAGGGCGAAGTCCAAAGCGGCTTCCCCACGAGATCGTGGCGGCTCCAGTATTGTCCGGCGGCAAGCAGCGCCGCGCCCCCGAAAGCGAGAATCATCCCCTTTTCCCATTCGCCGTCGTGTTCCCGGAGCACATGCCCGGCCAGCAGACCGAGAAGCATAGACGCCGTGGAACTCAAGGTTCCGTAAAGGCCTTCGGGATCAAACGGCAGGCCGTAGCCCTGGTACGCGTGAGCGGCTCCCGGCACCAGAAGGTCGACCGCCCGGCTGATATTGCCGATTTTGTCAAAGGGCGCGTCCGGCGCGTAGCAGTGATACCCGGCGGAGGAGCATAAAAGCAGCAGGGCCGCCGAAACGAAAACGCCGGATTCCGTTTTCACCGCTTTGGCTATAACCATGCCCAACGCATAGGCCAGTGCCAGCCGCTGCAAGACGCCGAAAACTCTTCCATGCGAAACGAACGCATCCCAAAACGGGCCGACGCCAAACTCCGAACGAACAATCATCGGAACGGCATCGGAAACCGCGTTGAACAGAACCCCGAGAACAAACAGGCGACCGGACCGCAGAAACAGCATCCAAAGAAATTCCGGCCACGGCCCCCGGATACGTCCGCTCCATGAAAATACAGCCGACGCGCCCATCGCGAACACAAAGGCGGGAAACGCGGCGTCCGCGGCGTGGATTCCCTCCCACGGCGCGTGGGTCAGCGTCGGATACACGGCCTCAAAGTCCGGCACGGCATCCACAATCATCATCAGGACGACCGCCATCCCACGAAACACATCGAGAACCGGATTTCTTTTTGACATCCCGCTTCTAGGAAGGGAAACTGATTTCATGAAAAAATCTGCCTTTCAGTGCATGAATTGATACAAAATCCAGGAGATGACGCCGAAAACCAGAGCCGCCAACGCCACGGGCAACGCGATAAAGAACACGAACAGCAGGATGGCCGCCGCCCCCAAGATCAGCGTCAGCTTTCCCTGCCACGAGCCGCCGGTCATATAAGAGAAACCGCCCCGGCCCCCGCCTCTGCGCTCGAAGCGGATATCCGGGCCGCTCTCCCTTTCCGGCGCCCCTTCCTCGATTGTGATGCCCGTGTAAGCGTTCCGCTCCGCCCGGGTCAGCACCGTCACGCGCGGATCCTCCGTCCCGCAGGCCGGGCAGACGTTGTTGTCTCCCAGCTCCGCCCCGCACTTTTCGCATCGCATACTCTGTCCCTCCTACACCAGATACAAAAGCTGCACATAGCCCTCTTCCGTCAAATACCGCGGGTCGAAAGCGACGCAGTCCACCGCCACCCCGATTTCGTTCACCGCCCGGAACACGGCATCCCGCTCCACGCCGAAGACGGAAAGCAAATCGCCCAACGGCGCGTATTCCACGCCGTTTATGCCCTCGACGAGAAGCAACGCCGCGGCCAATACCGTCGACGTGCCCCTCCGCTTTGCCGTCGACACATAGTCCTCGTAAAGCCGTTTCACGAACACGATGGAATAAGCGCTGAACCGGAGGGAAAACGCCGCCTGCTCCAGGCGCGTCTCCTCCGGCTCAAAAAGCTCCGCGCTGACGGCGCCGCCCGAAGCCGGCTTTCCTTCGAGATCGGGAACGACACGGAGCTGCGCGAAGCCGGACAAGATCTGCACCGTATGGCGCACCGCCGCCGCGTGGCGCGTGAAAAAATCCGCCAGCGTGGCCTGCGGCATTTGGTAGGTCTTGAACCGCTCATACTGCTTGTTGATTTCGTCCCGTATCCGCTTTTGGAGCCGTTGGCTGGCCGAAAGGCCGGTGATGTAATTCAGCAGCATGACGCCGCGCCTTTGCAGATGGCCGAAAAAAATCATATTCTTGTAATCGGCGAAGGTCACGTCCGGGCAGGGCAGCTCCAGTTCCTCGCCCGAAAACAGGTCGGTGCAGACCGCGAAATCCTCGTCCAGATAATTCACGGTAAACACCGTCAGCTTCGCGTGCGACAGGTCGCGCAACACATACCGCTCTTCGGCGGAGAGACGGCTCTTTTCCTTCTCCAGATACCGATGCACGGGCGTCGTATCGTCCTCTTTGCAGTGGTAGTCGAAGAAAAAATAATCCCAGAAGCCCATCCACCAGTTTTCGTCCGCTTTGTCCGCTTCGATGAAGGGACCGGCGTAAAGCGATACCGCGCGGGCAAAATCTGGGCGCATCTCGTCCCGCTGGAAATATTCGATCATGCCGGCAACCAACCCGTCCAAGAGCGCGTTCAGATGATCCAGTTCTGCCTCGCCGATCTCCTCCGTGTGCTCCAGAAGGTCGCAAAACTCGTCGTATTCCAACCGCTCGGGCATGGAGAAGATGCCGCCCTCGCAAAACAGGGCGCGCCCTTCTTCCAACGCGGCCATGACTTCGCTGTCCCCATCGGTCATCGCGCGAAGAAAGGCTTCCAGATAATCGAAAAACATGTTGACGTTCTGTTCGATCAGGCGAAGCTTCGGACGGACATCCGCATAGCAGTAAAAGATTTCGAGAAAATCGTAACGGGTCAGGAGATAAAAAGACTCCAGACGATGCCGCGCCATGTAAGAAAGCATCGCCGAAACGACACCGAAAACGCGCTGCAGGAGCGCGTCCGACTTTCCCTTCCACGCCATCTCGCGGAAATAGCGTTCCATGCGAGCTTTGCGCACGAGCTTATTCAGTTGCTTCCGCCGCTGATAGAAAACCTCTATCTTGCGATACACATTGTCTGTCGCCACAAGAAGCCTCCATGATGGATTCATTCATAATAAGATAGTAAAGCACATCGTCCCGTTTGTCAATTTGAGCCGCCGCGATTGTGTTTCCTCCACGTTTTGTGATATGATAGTTTTATGATGAAGGAGGAGGAACGAACCATGAGCGAAACAAACTGCGACCAAAATTGCGACGCCTGCGGCGTCGACTGCGAAGACCGGCGGGAGCCGCAAAGTTTTCAGGTGAAGCCCCATGAGCTCAGCAACGTGAAGCACGTCATCGCCATCGTCAGCGGCAAAGGCGGCGTGGGAAAATCCCTTGTGACCGCGCTCTCCGCTGTCACCATGAGCCGCATGGGCCGCTCCGTCGGCATTCTCGACGCCGACATCACCGGGCCGTCCATTCCGAAGCTCTTCGGCGTGAGCGGGGCGCTCCGCGGCTCGGAATCCGGCGCGTACCCGCTCGTCAGCGACGGGGGCATCCAGATCATGTCCATGAACCTGCTCCTGCAAAACAGCACCGACCCGGTGATCTGGCGCGGACCGATCATCGCGGGCATCGTCAAGCAATTTTGGCAGGAAATCATCTGGGAGGACGTCGATTATCTTTTCGTCGATATGCCGCCGGGAACGGGCGACGTGCCACTGACCGTCTTCCAGTCGCTCCCGGTGGACGGCATTCTCGTCGTGACCTCGCCGCAGGATCTCGCGCTGATGATCGTCGAAAAAGCCGTCAACATGGCAAAGATGATGAACATCCCGATCCTCGGGCTTTTGGAAAACATGGCCTCTTTCCGTTGCCCGGACTGCGGCAAGGAGCATCGGATTTTCGGGGAAAGCCATCTGCCCGCCGTGGCGGCGAAATACGATTTGCCCGTGCTCGGACACATCCCCATCGATCCGAAGCTCGCCGTCGCCTGCGACACCGGGGCGATCGAAACTTACGAGGGGCATTGGCTCGACGATGCCGCGAAAGCGCTGACAGCGCTGGACCAAAAACAGGCGTAACTTCTATTTGCTTTCCGTGTGCATTTTTCTCCACTCCTGCGGCGTGACGGAGAACTGCGCCTTGAACGCGCGGAAAAACGCCGTGTAATCGGAAAACCCCGAGTCCGCGCCGATTGCGGCAATCGGCCGCTCCGGCGACTCCTCCAGCAGCGCGCGCGCGTACAGCAGCCGTTTCATAGTAACATAACGGTGCAGACTGTAGCCTGTCGCCGCCTTGAAACGGCGCATCAGGTAAAACTTGCTCAGATACGCCGCCTGGGCCAACGCGTCCGCCGAAAGATCGCCCGCGATATGGCTTTCGATGTAGCCGAGCAAAGGCTGGATTTTTTCGTCCGCCGCCGCCTCCTGCACCGTACCGAGCTCATGGGAGAACAACGCGCGGTGCAAGAGAATCATGAATTCGACAAAGAGCGCTTCCGTGTACAGCCCGTTCGCAAAGCCATCGCCCCTCGCCGTGCGTTCCAGCTTTTCCATCTGCGCCAGCAGCTCATGGGAGTGACCCGAAGCGGGCCGCATCACGCCCGCTTCGCCGGGCGCGCGGCGAAAACAGGAGGAAAGATTGGCGCCCGGGCGCGACACCCGCGCAAGAAAATTCGGCGCGACATAAATGACAATGCGCTCATAGGGGCTCTTCCCGTCAATGAGCGGCCGATGGATTTCCCCGGCGCGCACGAAGGCGATGTCCCCGGGGCCCAATGGATACGACGTGCCCTCGATAACATAGTCTCCCGCAACGTCGAGAAACAAGATGATTTTATGGAAATCGTGGCAGTGGAACGGCATGGGGCGCGGCATCGGGCTGTCCAACCGGAACACCTTGAAATCCTGCACCAGATACCCTTTTTTCTCATACTCCGGCATCAGTTCACCCCCGCCCTATTATAGCACGTTTTGCAATGCAAAACGCAAAAAATGCTATTTACCGTCCATATCCTGCCTGATATACTATGCACACAAGGATGAGATGACCCCGACGCAAGGGGATTAACGGAGGCGATTGAAATGCGGGAATTGGAAAAAATTACGCTGAACGGCGTTCGCTATATCGTATGGGACGAGGCACGGGGCAGGGCTCCCCGAAGAAACGGCATCGCGCTTCTGCTTTCCGCACACGACGGCGTGGGCGCCGACGTGTTGCTCGTGCTTCCGAAAGGCAGGCCGCTCGCCCTTCGCGCATGCGCCGGGGACGGCTCCGAAATCGCCGTGGACGACGGCGCGCGCCGCGCCGCGTCCCTCGCCCTCAGAAATCTGGCGTTGCTTGCCGCCGGAAAGGAAATTGTTGCCGAGGAAACGGCGGACCGCGTGGAAGTTCGTCTGACGGACTGCTTCTGCACCCGCCTGTTTGCTGCGGACAAACGGGCCAGGATTGCGGGCTGAAAAAACCGATATAACAACAAAGGCTTCCGGTCGCGACGCTATGTCGCAAGCCGGAAGCCTTTTTCGTATGCAAATTTTATGTTTCGTCGCCAAATTTTATAACGCGGCAACGGCGGCGGCCATTGTTTCCCCGATCGGCGTCCTTAGCACCAGCTCCGCCGAACGGTCGGCCCGCGTCTCCGTCTTGTTGATGACCACGAGATGCTTGCCGTGGAAATAACGAATAAAGCCCGCCGCCGGATAAACGACCAACGAAGTGCCGCCGATGATCAAAGTGTCGGCTTGGCCGATGGCGTCCGCCGCCTTTTGCATAATCCCGCCGTCCAGAGCCTCCTCATACAATACGACATCCGGCTTCACAATCCCGCCGCATTTTTCACATTTTGGCGGATCCGGCGCGGTCTTCGTCACATAGCCGGCGTCGTAAAACGCATGGCAATCCATGCAGTAATTGCGGAGCACGGAGCCGTGCAGCTCATAGACCGTCTTCGAACCCGCCGCTTGGTGCAGCCCGTCGATATTCTGCGTGACAACCGCAAGAAGCTTGCCCATCTCCTCCAATTTGGCGAGTGCCCTATGGCAGCCGTTCGGCTTCGCGTCGGGATAGACAAGCTTTTCCCGGTAGAAATCAAAAAACTCCTTCGGGAACCGCTCGAAATAGGTGTGGGACACAAGCTGCTCCGGCGAAAGCTCGATTTGCAGCTTTTCGTTCCAAAGCCCGTTCGCGCTGCGAAAATCGGGAATCCCCGACTCCGTCGAAACGCCCGCGCCGCCGAAAAACACAATCTTTTCGCCGTCCCGCAAAATGTCCACCAATTTTTGAAACTCGTCCGTCATATCGTCGCCCCCATCCTTTTTGTCACGCTTCCACATCCGAAAGCGAAAGCCCCGGCACGGCGTTCAGGCGCAAGTCGGCAAACAGCCCCGCCTGCGACTGGTAATAGCCCCGGCAGGCAATCATCGCCGCATTGTCCGTGCAGAGAATCTTGCTCGGGAAATAAAACCGGATGCCGTGCGCCTCCGCCGCCTCGCGGAGCCGCCGCTCCAACGCGCTGTTCGCCGCAACGCCGCCCGCCAAGACCAGCGTATCGAGCTTTGCCTCTGCCAGTGCCTCCAAAGATTTTTGCACCAACACTTCGATGACCGCCTTCTGGAACGAAGCCGCCACGTCCGCCTTGTTGAGCTCGACGCGCTTCATCTTCATCTCGTTCAGGTAATTCAGCACCGCCGATTTCAAACCGCTGAAACTGAATTCGTAATTCCCCTTTTCCCGAAGCGCGCACGGAAAATCAATCGCGTCCTCGTCGCCCTCCGCCGCCAGCCGGTCAATCTCCGGCCCGCCCGGATAGGGCAGCCCCATAACCCGCGCCACCTTGTCGAACGCCTCGCCCGCCGCGTCGTCCCGCGTCTGCCCCATCAGCGAAAAATGGTTGTAATCGCGCATATGAATCAGCGCCGTATGACCGCCGGAAACCACCAACGCCATAAACGGCGGCACCAGTCCCTTGTGGCTCAAAAAATTCGCGAAGATATGCCCCTCCAGATGATTGACGCCAACGAGCGGCACATTCCGTGCAAACGCCAGCGCCTTCGCCGCCGAAACGCCGACCAAAAGCGCGCCCACGAGACCGGGGCCGTATGTCACCGCGACCTGGCCGATATCGGCCAACGCGACCCCCGCCGTCCGAAGCGCCTCGTCAATCACCGGCATCACGTTCACAATATGGCGCCGCGACGCAATCTCCGGCACTACGCCGCCAAACTTCCGATGCACGGGAATCTGCGTCGAAATCACATTCGACAAAAGCTCCCGCCCCCCGCGAAGCACCGCCGCCGCCGTCTCGTCGCAGCTCGACTCGATGCCAAGCGTCAAAATTTTTTCCGCATCCGGCAAAATTGAACCCACCCTTACATATCCGTATAAATTCTGCCTCTATCATAACAAAGGAAACGCCCGACGGCAACACCCTATTATATCGACGTTGCACGAAAAAAGCCCCAAGGACCGTTGCACACGAAACGATCCCCAGAGCTTTTGCACATTTTTACTGCACCAGTCCCGTCGGCCTTGTGAATGGCTCGCTGGTGTCGAGGTGGCCTGAAATGGTCTCGATGCGCTGGCCCTCCACCGTGAGCAGCACACGCTCAATCTCCGGGAATTCCGTCATCGTGTTGACGAGGGCGCTGACGAGCATTTGCTCGCCCGTGGAACCTCCGACGAATTTATGCGTCAGTTCCTTGCTGAAGTCCACCGTCGCCAAGTCGCCCTCTACCTTGACCCCGAGGACTTTCACGCCCTTCGGGAAAATAGACGCAAGCCCCGGCTCCTTCGTCCCCGCGACCAGTTCCTTCACCGCCGCCGTATATTTATCCTCGGAAGGAACGCTGACCTTCACAGATCCAAGACCGTCGCCCGCGTCGTTCGGGAAATACAGCTTGACCTCCGTCTGCGTCGGCGCGGCGGGTGTCGCCGGCTTCGGCTCCGCCGGTTTTGCCGTCGACGGATTCGCCGTCGCGGGCGGCGGCGTCTGTCCCGGTTTCCCCGTCCCGTCACAGCCCGCTGTCAGGAGCAGGACCGAAGCCATGATTGCGGCGGCCGCCGCTTTTCCTGTCATGTTCATCATTCATCGCCCTCTATTCTTGTATTCAAGTTCCGCTTGCCGCGAAATAATTCGCGAGCCCTTCCGCAATCCCCTGCGCCATTTCATTTTGGAAGTCCTCGTCCGCCAAGAGATAGCCCTCCACATAATTCGTGATGAACGCAAGTTCCACAAGAGCGGCAGGCATCATGGAATTGCGGCAGACATAAAAACGGGCTTCATGAATCCCTCGGTCCCTCCGATCCCCGTGCTCCACCATGGCGTCCTGGAGATTCTGCGCCAAAAGCGCGTCGAGCCAAGTCTTCGGATAGTAATAGGTCGCTGTGCCGTTGGACGACGCGCTGGTAAACGCGTTGCAATGGATACTCACAAACACATCCACATTCGGCGTGAAGCTCCCGTAATCGACCCGCGCCTGGAGCTCCTGCGCGTCCGTCGCCGTCGGCCCGTAAACGTCCCGATCGTCCTCGCGGGTCATCACGACCTTGACACCGGAATGCGCAAGAATCGCCTTGACCTTCCGGGAAACTTCCAGCGTAATATCCTTTTCCCGGAGTCCGCCGACGCCGACGGCTCCCGTGTCCGTCCCCCCGTGCCCGGGATCGATGACGATCGTGCGGCCCTTCAGTCCCGCGACGCGTCCCCGTCGGCCGCCTTCGCCGTACAGCTCGATAATCAGCCGATGCGGATTGCGTCGATCCTTTTCCAACGTATAAACGCGGTAGTTCTGCTCATTCGCGGGGACCCGCATACCAACCATGATGCGAAGCTTTTTGCCCGCGTCCTGAAAGCGGAGCGTTTTCGCGAATTGCCTGTCGAGCGGTATCTCCGCCCGAACGTCGCCTTTCTCCGCGCGATCGACATCAATGGTCAGACGGTTCGGATGCAGGATGCCGTCCCCTTTGACCTGATAATCCTTGATGGGACCGTTCATGCCAATCTCGATTCGGAGAAAGCTTTGACCGTTTTCGTTGACAACCTGCGACTGGAAGGAGGTCACCTTGCGCGCAGGCGCCGCCAGCACAAGCGCGGTCGCCGCCCAAAGGCACAACACGGCCAGTCCCAATAGCCGCGGCCAGTTGGTCCGCCTCATGGCCGACGCCCCCGCAATGCGTCCAACAGGTACGCCGACTCTTCCATCGCGGTTTTTGTCGCTTTCGCGTCGCATGAAATCTCCATACGGATATAATCCCCCTCATTCAGACCGTCCGGCAGCGCCGCCGCCGGGAAAATAACCTGACGCTCGTCCGCTCCGACGAGCAGCACCGCGTTTTCACCCTCGAAGCGGTCGACGACCGCCATCGTTTTGCTTCTCTTCTTCATGATTTCGTCCCGGCGGCGGCCTTTTTGCCCCGCTCCGTTGCAATGATATACGTCTTTCCGTCGGTCCTGACCGTAACCGTCCCATCACGGTCGGTGCGGTAAACGTCCATGTCCTCCGCTTCGTAGCGGGCAAGCACCGACGGATGCGGGCAATGGTATTCGTTGTCCTCCCCGCAGGAAACCAACGCGGCGTCCGCGCCGAGCGCCCGCAAAAACGCCGTAACGGAAGAGGTCCTGCTGCCGTGGTGGCCGGCTTTCAAAAGATTGCAACGAAGCATTTCCGGCTCGTGCCGCTTCAATATGCCCATTTCCGTCAGGGCTTCCGCGTCCCCGGTCAGCATCATCGAAAAATCCCCGTATTCCAGGCGGGCGACCAACGAATTCAAGTTCAGGTTCACTTTGCCGTTCTGCATCCCGCGCTCGTCCACCATTTCCTGCGTCGGGCTGAGCACACGGAGCACAGCGCCGCCGCCAAGGTCGAGCTCGTCCCCGTCCCGAAGCGTCCGGGACGGGATTCCCTGTTTCCGGATTGCCTTCAAATACTCCCGGTAAACGCTCGTCGTGGTCGGCTGCCCGTTGTCAAAGACCTCTTTGACGTCGCACAATCGGAAAACCGTCGCCGCGCCGCCGATATGGTCGCGATGCGGATGCGTGACAATCAATTTGTCGATGCGCCGCACACTTTCCTTTCTGAGCGCCGATCGAAGGCGCCCCGTTTCACTCGTGTCGCCGGTATCGACGAGAACCGTCTGCTCCGGCGTGCGAATCAAGATAGCGTCGCCCTGCCCGACGGCAAGCACTTTGACGGTGACCCCCGTCTCGACGGGGGGCGGGGCGCCTCCGAGCCAACCCAACGGCAAATCGAAAGCGGCGGCAATCGCCGAAAGCACGGCGAGCAAAGCCGCCCATACCGCCTTCCCCATGCGTCAATCCTTTCCTTGGAACGCCCGGTTCAAACGCGTGAAATAAATCCGCGCCAACAGGAACAGGAACCACATCAGGAACGTAGTCATGTAAATGACGTCCACCAATGTGACGTTCGAGAAATCCACCCGCGAAATCATAATGCCGCCGACAATCATAATGACAAAATCCAACGGCTTGATCCAAACGAAAATCTTTTTCACGACGTCCAGCAACGATTTCTTCTTTTCCGTCTCTTCCGGGACCTCCGACGGCTCCGGCACGGGAATCGGCTGCGGACGATTCCCGCGCTTTCGATGACTCATGCCTCACGCCTCCATCGCGAAAACCAATATAGGAACCTTCACGGCTTTATAGTATACGGGAACGCCCCGCAAAAAGCAAATCCATACAGGATTTTTTCATACTTTTCCATGGAATCTCCCGCAAAAAACGACGCACAGAAAACAAGCGCCGGTTTTTTCGTAAGCCGGCGCTTTGGCATGAAACGTTCCTGTTCGTTTGTGCAAATTCCGTTATTTTTCCAATGCCTTCATGGTCGGGAACAGCAGCACATCGCGAATGGACGGGCTGTCTGTCAGGAGCATCACGAGGCGGTCGACGCCGATGCCGAGGCCGCCCGTCGGGGGCAGGCCGTATTCCAACGCCGTGACGAAATCCTCGTCCATCATGTGCGCTTCATCGTCGCCCGCTTCCCTCTGCTTCATCTGCTCGACGAACCGCTCCCGTTGGTCGATGGGGTCGTTGAGCTCGGTGAAGCCGTTGGCCAGTTCCCGGCCGTAAATGAAGAACTCGAAACGGTCGGTAATCATCGGGTTGTCCGGGTTGCGCTTCGCCAACGGGGAAATCTCCGTCGGATGGCCGATGATGAAGGTCGGCTGCATCAGCGACGCCTCGACCTTTTCCTCGAAAGCCGCGTTCAAAATGCCGCCGATCCCATGGCGCGCCTCGCAGGGAACGCCGATCTCGTCCGCCATCGCCCGCGCCTCGGCGACATCCTTCGCCGCGAGAAAGTCTTTGCCCGTGGCTTCCTTTACCGCGTCGTTCATGCTGATACGGCGCACGTTCGCGAGGTCGATCTCGACGCCCTGATAGGTGAATTTCTCCGTGCCGAGCACCGTTTTGGCCGCCTCGCGGACGATGCCCTCGGTGATGTCCATCAGGTCGCGGTAATCCGCGTAGGCCTGATAAATCTCAATGGACGTAAACTCCGGATTGTGCCGGACGTCGATGCCCTCGTTGCGGAACACGCGCCCCAGCTCGTAGACACGTTCCATGCCGCCGACGACGAGCCGCTTCAGGGAAAGCTCCGTCGCGATGCGTAGGTACATATCCATATCGAGAGCGTTGTGGTGCGTGACAAAGGGCCGCGCCGCCGCGCCGCCCGCGATGGCGGAAAGCACCGGCGTCTCCACTTCGAGAAAGTTGCGCTCATCCAGATAACGGCGGATGGCCCGGATGATATTCGTGCGTTTGACGAAAGTGTCCAACACCTCCGGATTGACAATCAAATCAAGATACCGCTGGCGATAGCGAAGCTCCACATCCTTCAGGCCGTGGAATTTTTCCGGCAGCGGGCGTAGCGACTTCGACAGCAGCTCGAAATCCAGCACGATGACCGTAATCTCGCCCCGCTGGGTCTTGAACACGCGGCCTTCGACGCCGATGATGTCGCCGATATCCAGCAGACGGAACTGCCCGTATTTCTCCTCGCCCAGCACGTCGTACTTGAAATAAATCTGCATGCGGCCCGACATATCCATCAATTCGGCGAAGCTCGCCTTGCCATGGCCGCGTTTCGCCATCAAGCGGCCCGCCAGACGAATCCTCGGGCCGTCCTCTTCGCCCTCCAGCTCGTCGAACCGGTCGCGGATGTCCTGCGCGTGGTGCGTGGCCTCGTAACGATGGCCGAAAGGGGCGACGCCCATATCCTCAAAGGTTTTCAGTTTGTCACGCCGAACCTGCATCATCTCATTGATATCTTCGACGCGCGGCGCGGCCTGCCCGCCCTTTTTCTGCTGCCCGTTTTCCACTGGTATTTTCTCCTTTTACGCTATGATCTTCATAATCTTGTACTTGATTGTTCCCACCGGGGCCTGCACCTCGACGACCTTGCCGACCTTCTGCCCGAGAATGGCCGCGCCCACCGGGGACTCGTTCGAAATGCGCATGGCCTCGGGATCCGCCTCCGCCGTGCCAACGAGAGTGTACTCCATGTCCTCCTCGAACTCCATATCGCGAACGACGACCTTGCAGCCCATCGTCACCACGTTTTTCGGTTTCTTCTCCTCGGAAATGACCTCGACGTTCCGAAGTTTCTGCTCCAGCTCCTGAATGCGGCCTTCGATGAACGCCTGCTCGTTCTTCGCGTCGTCATACTCCGAGTTCTCACTGATATCGCCGAAGGCGATGGCCTGCTTGATGCGCTCCGCCACCTCGATGCGGCGTACGCTTTTCAGGTTTTCCAGCTCGTCCTGAAGCTTTTTCAGGCCGTCTTTCGTCAAAATCATTTTCTGTTCCGCCATCGAACATTACTCCCTTGCATTGACATTGAAAGTGCCAAGGACGCGCCTTGGCACAAACTTTTCATACATTATAGTTATTTTGTTTCCCGTTGTCAACGACTGCGCCGCTTTCAATCAGCGCGCGTTTCTCCGCGCGCGACAGTCGTTTCAGGGCGCTCTCTCGGCGCATGGCCCCGATCTTGTCCTCGAACGCCTCGTAGTACCGCAACGTGACGGGACGCCGCCCGCGGGTGTATTTCGCGCCCTGCCCCGCGTTGTGCGCGGCAACGCGCTTGCCGAGGTCGTTGGTCCAACCCGAGTAGAGCGTGCCGTCCGCGCATTCGAGGATATAGGCGTAAGCGGTCACTTTTTCCCCTTGGCCTCGTCAGCCGAAAGAATCGTGATTTTCTTGATGGTCACATCCTCATAGGGCCGGTCGCGGAACGGGTCCGTTTCCACCTTGCCGATGGCCTTGACCACCTCCATGCCCTTGACGACCTTGCCAAAGACCGCGTGATGACCGTCGAGCCATTCCGTCTTCGCCAACGTGATGAAAAACTGGGAACCGCCGGTGTTCGGGCCAGCGTTCGCCATCGACAGGATGCCCTCGCCGCTGTGCCGGAGATCCGGATGGAACTCGTCGGGAATCGTGTAGCCGGGGCCGCCGGTGCCGTCGCCTTTCGGGCAGCCGCCCTGAATCATAAAGCCGTCGATGACGCGATGGAAAATCAGGCCGTTGTAAAAGCCCTTTTCCACGAGCGTGATGAAATTGCCCGTGGTCTTCGGCGCCTTGTCTTCAAAAAGCTCGATGTCGAACGTCCCCTTGCTCGTCTCAAATCGTGCGATACGGTTTTCCATTTTCTTCTCTCCTCCGTTGTTTTCCGCTCCGCCCGCCGCGCAGGCCGTGCTCAAGATCAGTAGCAGCAGCGACGCCGCAAGGCAAAAAATCTTTTTCATCCTCATTCTGAAAATCCGCTTCCTTTCTTATATGTGCGTCGTTCTCCCGGCTCCGCGGGCGACCAGACGGGAATCTCCCGCCCCGGCTCGAAAAAATCCCCCCCGGGCGCAAACCGAGGATAGCCGACGCTGTGCATCGTGACCAACGCGCCCGTGCCCGTGCGGCGGCAAAACTCCTTCGCGCCCCAGTCCCGCGCCTCTTCCAGCCGTCCGTCCGCCGGGAAAAACGCCAAGTCAAAGGTCCTGTCGGCAAGGCGCTTCATCTGCTTGAAGAAACCGTTCCGCGCGAAGCCGATGGCATCCGGCGGGTCGTTTTTCCAGTGCCACCAGTTGAAATCCCCGGCGTGGAAGATGCGCCAACCGTCCAATTCCACAAGGAACGAAGTGCCTTCGTCGGTGGAGTCGAAGCTTTCGACCCGAAGTCCCTCGCCCTCCCAGCCGTCGTATTTGCCGAGCCAGACGGTCTTGTCCGCCGGAAAACGTCCCGCCTCGGCCAGCGCCCGGATGTCCTCGCTCAAAAAGAACCCGGAAGCTTTCCCATAACGGGCGATGGCCGGGCTGAAATGGTCGAAATGCGCGTGGGACACGAAAAAATACACGCTCCGTGCCGATGCCAGCACACGCTCAACATCGCCCCGCACGTCGCGGTACGCGTCGAAAACCAAAGCCCAACGGTCCGTCCCGCCCTCGACGACGAACCCGCTGTTCAAAAGGTACGTAATCCGCACCGATTCATTCGCCAATCTTTTCCCTCCTTCTGTCGCGCTCACGGAGCATCTTTTCCACTTTCACGCCGGGCAACGTGAAGCCGCGCCCCATGACCTCGTTGGCGTCCATCACGATCATGAAAGCCTGCGGGTCGTAATGGTCGGCTATACGCTTGACCCGCGCCACCTGCGTCAGCGTCACGACGACAAACAGCACCCGCTTTTCCTGATGGGTGAACGCGCCTTCGCCGTCGAGGAACGTGACGCCGCGCCCGACGCCGCGGATAATGGCCTCGGCGATCTTCTCGGTCTGGTCCGAAATCAGGATGACGACCTTCCGATGGTTGAACCCGGCGATCACCCGGTCCGTCACCGTCGCGCTCATGAACATCGAAATCAGGGTGTACATGGCCGGCACCGCGCCGAACAGGAACGCCGAAATCGCCATGATCACGCAGTTGAACCCGAAAATCACGCCGCCCATGTGGAACGAGTAATATTTTTTCACAATCGCCGCCACGATGTCAAGCCCGCCGGAACTGCCGTCGTTGCGGAAAATGACGCCGTAGCCGATGCCGTTGAACACGCCGCCGAAAATCGCCGCCAGCATGGGGTCCGGCACGGGCGCGTAGGCGTTCAGGAAATGCGTGGCGTCCAGACAGACGGAAAACATCACGGTGCCAAACAGCACACCGACGAAATAGTCGCGCCCCAGGACGCGGAGCGCGGCAACCAGAAGCGGCACGTTGTAAACGAGCACCTGCGCGCCCACAGGCAGACCGCCCGTAACAAAATAGACGATCATGCCGATGCCCGTGAGGCCGCCTGACAGCAGATGATTGGGAAGCAGGAACAGGTTGATGGAGCTGGAACTGATCAAGCACCCCAATGTAATTCCGGCCACTTCCATCAGGCGGTGCGAAGATATCACTTTTTCCACGGCGCCGTCGTTCCCTTCTCTTCTCCGTCGCGCCCCTTGAGTGCGCTCATGTCAATGTCCTTGCTTTCGAGAAGATACGCATTGAAGTCGGCGTTCTGCCAATCCTCCTCCTCGCCGCCGCCCATGTCGGCCTCCTCCTCGGTCAGCGGCAGGCTCGTGAGCCGCCACGAGACAAGGATCCACGTCCCCGGCTCGATTTCCAACATCAGCTTTTGTCCCGTTTTTTCCGGGTTCCTGTAAATATTCCAGGTCAGGCCGCCGACCCGCTCCCGCTCCTTCCGGCCGTATACCGTCGCGATCCTGTGCGGCGTGGCGCCGTAGCGCACACCGTCCCGCGCCGCGTAGTCCCGGTCCTCGATGACGATATCGACGACCCTGCCCGTCGCGACGGAAATGCCCACGGAAAATTTCTTTTTGAACGTGTAATATTTGACGCGGATGCCGAACACACTCTTCTCCGTGTCGAACAGCGGCGCGCCGAAAGCCTTGGCGATTTTGGCCTCATCCGCCGCCTCCCCCAGCGCCACGCCGCGCACGACAAAATCCTCCGGCAGCACACGCCCCTGTGCGCACACCGAGGCGGAAAAAAGAGAAAACCAAAGAACGACCGCCGAAAATAGAATATTCCGCATACCTACAACCTTCATTCCTTGATTTTTTCTTGCCTTGTGCAGTCATCCAATCTGTTTTGGCACGGTTCCCGCAAATCCGGCACAGATGCAAGAGCAGTAAGCCACACCGTATGCAGGTTCATATGCCCGTAAGTGTGCGCAAAGCGGTTTCTCATTCCAATCACAGCGCGCCAAGGAATTTCCCGATGGGCATCGCGAAACTCGTTCGTCAAAGCGTTGGCAAGTTCACCGGTTTGCAATATGTCCATAGATACCGCATAACGGATAATATGCTGCAAAATCTGCCTGTCATAATCATATAGCTTCATAAAGGACAACCTCATCACGCAGAATTTGATTGCGCATAATCTCGTTGATGTCTCCTTCGGGCAAGACTGTCATTAAATCCACCTTTTTTTGAGAACTTGTTCCAAATCGTCCTGCAATTCAGCTTCATCCAGTAACGTGCGGAGGCTGGAACCTTCCCCTTCGACGCGGATATCCACATCGCTTTTTTCATTGGCGTTGCCCCGTGCGTACGCTCCGAAAAGGTACGCCCTATGCACATTGTATTTTTTGCATAACGGAACTATTTTCTCTTTGATCTCCGCAATCGTCAACATAATGCTTCCTCTCGCACTGCCCGCCTCAAAACTCCACGAAATTCCCGTCCCGGAACACAGGGATTTCCCTTCCGTCCTTCGTCCTGCCCGTAATCGACAGGTCGCGGGAGCCGACCATGAAATCCTCGTGAAGCAAGGAATCGTTGACGCCGTGGGAAACGAGCGCCAGGCTGTCCATGTCCGCGCCGCCTTTGAGGCAGGTCGGGTACGCTTTGCCCAGCGCCAGATGGCACGAGGCGTTTTCGTCGAACAGCGTGTTGTAGAACAAAATCCCGCTCTTGGAAATCGGCGAATCGTAGGGAACGAGCGCGACTTCCCCGAGCCTCGCCGCCCCTTCGTCCGTGGCAAGCAGCGTTTTGAGATGCGCGCGCCCTTCCTTCGCCTCGAAGGAAACGACCTTGCCCGCCTCAAAGCGAAGCACAATGCCCGTAATCAGATTGCCCTGAAAAACGAGCGGCTTCGTCGCGGCCACCGTGCCGTCCACGCCTTCCCGATGCGGCAGGGTATAAATCTCCTCCGTCGGCAGGTTCGCGACAAAAACACGCCCGGCCTGTGTTTCCTCCGCGCCGCCCGCCCAGACATGGCCCTCCGGCAGACGAATCGTCAGGTCGGTGCCGAGGCTGTTCGTGTAATGAAGCGACGCGAAAGACCAGCCGTTCATAAAATCAGACGCGCGGCGCAAAAAGTCCGTGTGCGCTTTCCAGCGCGCCTCCGCGCCGCCGTCGCCCATGACCCGCACCGTGGAGAAAATGGCCTCCCAGAGTTTCGCTTCCGCGTCTTTTGCGTCGGGAAAAACTTTTTTTGCCCAAGCCTCCGTCGGAACGGAAATCACGCACCAAGCGTTTTTGTTCGCCATGATGCGCGCGCGGTAGTCGATCAGCGCCTCGCCCGCCGCCTGCTGGGCCGTCGCCAGCCGCTCCGGCGCGACACCGAGGAACGCTTCCGGATCTTCGGCGTGAATCGAGAGGATGGCCGCGTCGTCCTCCGCGTTGTCCATGTACAGACGACGGCGCCAATCGGGATAGCATGACAGCGCTTCCTCGGAAGCCATCTCGAAACGGATGCGCGAAAAACGCTCATCGTTCCATACGATGGTCACGTCCTTCGCGCCCGCCCGATAGCCTTCCCGCGCCAATCGCCGCGCAAAATCCGCGCACGCAATCGGCGCGTTCACGACCAACGGCTGCCCTTCCCGCAAATTGACGCCCGTCTTCACCGCGAGCCGCGCATACTCCGAAAGACGGGCTTCCATTGCGTCCCCCATCATTTGATCGCGTTCAGCCGGTTCGCCAGATCCGGCGCCGACGGGTCGCCCTCCACACATTCCATGATCGGCTGATTGCCGAGCATCAATACGGAGCCGTCCGCCCACGCGTTGCCCGAACTGTGGCCGTTGTGATACGCCGTAGCCAAATTGCCCATGACAAAGTAAGCGCGCTCATGGCTGCTCATGTCATCGGCGGGCGCGGGTGTCACAAAATCCTTGCCGTTCACTTTCACCAGTGCCGCGTCCGCGTCGATTTTCACCTTGCCGTCGCTGTACTCGGTCAACGATTTCGCGTACGTGTCACGGCGATCCTTGTGGTCCGGGTGGTCGGACAGGAAGCTGGAGCCGCCGCCCGGGCTCCGCTCCATCACGCGCTGCCAGATGGCCGCGCAGGCGCCGGGGTTGAAATCGGAATGGGTGAGATACTGGAAGGCCAGCTTGTCCGCCTCGCGCTCCTTTGCGCGCGGCATATGTACCTGTCCCACGAGGCCGGCAATCACGGAGCCGAGCGCCGAGCCGTTCGTCAATACCGCCGCGCCGACCTGCGCCAAGAGCGCGTCCTTCATGCCGTTCTGCACATGGTTTTTCTGCCCGTGGCCCATCTCGTGCCCGAGCACCACCGCGATTTCATCGTCGTTCGCCACCATGTCAAACATCCCCGTGTTCACGCTGATGTTGTGCCCCAAGGTGCAAAACGCGTTGAACGACGTATCGTTGTTGATGAAATATTGATACGGCTTTTCCTCAATGGACGGGTCGACCCGCGCGATGGACGCGCTGAGGCTCGCCATGATATGGTCGAGGCGCTCGTTCAGATACGGGTCTTCGTTGACGCCATATTCCTGCTGCATCTTCTGGAACAGCTCGTCACGCCCTTCGTTGTCATAGTAGGAAAGCTGCTTGTTCATCGCCGCGTATTGAATGCCCGCGCCAATCACCGTGCCCAGCAGGTCCGCGTGCGCCGTCGGCGCCGGAACGACAGAAAAAGCGATCGAGCCCGCCAAAAACGCCGCCGCCACTTTCTTGCGCAATTTTTTCCACTCCATACCAAACACTCCTTTGCATAAGATTTCATGAGCAAAATCTGATGATATAGCTATTCGCCGTCGGTCTTAAAAATCCTGCTTCCTCTGGACAAATCCCGAATCCCGCGTCTATAATAAGGAACGGAATACGAAACGAGGTGTTTTTCCGATATGTGGGCAACCCGCAAAACTTCTATCCTGCTCGGCCTGAGCTTCGTCGTGCTGCTTGGCTCCTTCTGGCTTTTGCCGCAGCTCGCTTTCGTTGTTTTCATCGCGCTGCTCCTTCATCTCCTGCTCTGCCCGATGGTCGACTATTTGCATCGGGCCCGCAAATTTCCGCGCGGCATTGCCGCCGCGATCACGCTGATTCTTTTTCTCGTCGCCGTCACGGTTCTGTTTGCCGTGCTGTCGACGCCGCTGGCGCGTTCCGCGCAGAAATTCTCGCAGGATCTCCCGACGCTGAACGAAAGCATGCGCGACCTGTTCGCCTCCTATCCGGCCATCGCGCGGGAAGTCGACCAGTTCTGGAGGGAGCTTGCTTCCGTCGGCGTCGACGCCCTTCGTTCCTCGCTGGAAATGCTGTTCTCGTTTTTCTCGAAAATCTTCGACATCGTCATCATCCTTTTTTCCGCGTTTTACCTGCTCAAGGACGGCCGCGAAATCGAGGAATGGATTACGCGCCTGTTCCCGAAAAAAGACCACATGCGCATTTTCCGGCTCTTTGACCGGATCTTGCTCTCCCTCCATACCTATATTTGTAGCCAAATCGCCATCTGCTTTCTGATGGGCGGCTTGGTATTCCTCTATTTCACCGCCCGCGACATTCCCTACGCGGCGGTTTTCGCCGTGCTTTCCGGCATCAGCGAATTCGTTCCCGTCATCGGTCCTACCATCGCCTCGCTGTTCGGCGTGTCCGTCGCCGCCACCATCTCGCCGTGGATCGCTGTGCAGACACTGCTCTTCTACCTGCTGATCACGCAGGCCAACCACAATTTCATTTACCCCACCCTTGTCGGGAAAACGCTGCACCTGCACCCCATCGCCATCCTGCTGGGCCTGGTCCTCGGCGGATCCCTGCTCGACGCGCCGGGCATGTTCCTCGCCGTGCCGCTGATGGTCATCATCCGGCTCGTCATCGAGGATATCTACCATGACGCCAAGGAAAAAGAACCCCCTCTTCCGGACCGGCAATGAACAAAGACAAAGAGCCCCTCGAAACGCAACGGGTTTCGAGGGGCTCTTCCTTTGCAATACTGCTCACTATTAAAATTTAGGGAACCTCTAAAATCTCCAATTTCGTCTGAACCCCTCCGCCCTGCGGGCACCTCCCCTTTCAGGGGAGGCAGGAATCCAAAGCCTCCCCTGAAAGGGGAGGTGGCGCGAAGCGCCGGAGGGGTGCCATTGGGAAGGAGATTTTAGAGGTTCCCTTAAGATTACACCAAGGTCAGCCGCACATAAGTCTTCTTTCCTTTTCGCACGATGGCGGAGCCGTCCTTGAAATCGCTTTCGCCAAGCGCGCGCTCGATATCGGCTACCCGCGCGTCATTCAGCGAAAGGCCGTTTTGCTGGACGAGGCGCTTGCCCTCGCCCTTCGAGGCGACGACGCCTTTCTTCGCCAGCACATCGAGCAGCCGCGCTCCCAGCTCCGAACGGGCGACTTCCTCCGTCGGCATCGCGTCGGCATCGCCCGCGCCGCCGAAAAGCGCTTCCGCCGCCGTTTTCGCCTTTTCCGCCTCGGCCTCGCCGTGCACGAGGCGCGTAACCTCATAGGCAAGCACTTTCTTCGCGTCGTTCATGCGCTCGTCCCGGTGCTCGGTGAGCCGCCGCACCTCGTCCATCGGCAGGAACGTCAGGCGCGCGAGGCACTTCGCCACGTCGCCGTCGTCGATATTCCGCCAGTACTGGTAAAAATCATAGGGCGAAGTTTTTTCCGCGTCCAGCCACAGCGCGCCCGAAGCGGTCTTTCCCATTTTCTTGCCGTCGCTCTTCGTCAGGAGCGAAAGCGTCAGGCCGTAAGCGGCGCGCCCTTCCCGCCGGCGGATCAGTTCCACGCCCGCGATGATGTTCGACCACTGGTCGTCGCCGCCCATCTGGAGCGCGCAGCCGTAGCGCCGGTTCAGCTCCATGAAATCATAGGCCTGCATCGTCATATAGTTGAACTCAAGGAACGTAAGCCCCTGTTCCATGCGGTTCTTGTAGCATTCCGCCGCCAGCATCCGATTGACGGAGAAGCAGGCGCCCACGTCCCGCAAAAACTCGATGTGGTTGAGCTTCCGCAGCCATTCGCCGTTGTTGACCATCAGCGCCTTGCCGTCCCCAAAATCGAGGAAGCGCGCCATCTGCTTCTTGAACCGCTCGCAGTTCGCCTCGATCTCGTCGTCGGTCATCACGCGGCGCATATCGGTACGGCCCGAAGGGTCGCCGACCGTGCCCGTGCCGCCGCCGACAAGGCAAATCGGGCGGTGCCCGGCGCGCTGGAGCCGCGCCATCGCCATCAGCGCGAGAAAGTGGCCGACATGCAGACTGTCCGCCGTCGGGTCAAAACCGATGTAAAACGTAACTTTCTCCTCGGAAAGGAGCTTTTTGACCTCCTCCTCGTTCGTGCATTGCGCGATATACCCGCGCTCTTCCAGCTCATCCCAAACATTCCCCGGCATCCAACCGTCTCCTTCGCACAACTATTGTCAAACTTCATTCTTCATTCCTTAGCGCC
>JAFVAI010000042.1 GCA_017480545.1 Schwartzia sp. (in: firmicutes)
CCTACGGGCTGACACCTCCCTCAAAGAGGGAGGCTCAAAAACACGTCAATACATGCCCCCCTCAGTGAGGGGGGTGTCAGCGAAGCTGACGGGGGGAGTCCGAAAACAAGTTTTTAGAGGTACCCTTAAAATTTTGGCCTGCGATACGTATTACCGATTGTCTACCCGATCCATGCCCGCCATGTCGTGCATGCGGAAGCGTTCCTCCGCCAGCCGCTCGTACTTCGTGCCGGGTCTTCCGTAATTCGCGTAAGGGTCGATGGATATGCCGCCGCGGGGCAGGAATTTCCCCCACACCTCAATATAACGCGGATCCATCAGTTGAATCAAATCTTTCATCACCGTGTTCACCACGTCCTCATGGAAATCGCCGTGATTCCGGAAGCTAAAAAGATAAAGCTTCAGCGATTTCGACTCCACCATGCGGACATCCGGCACATAGGAAATATACAACGTCGCGAAATCAGGCTGCCCGGTGATTGGGCAAAGCGTCGTAAACTCCGGGCAGTTGAACTTCACCCAGTAATCGTTTTCCCTATGGCGGTTCTCGAAGGTCTCCAAGACTTCCGGCGCGTAATCCGACGGCACTTTGGCCCGTTCCCCCCCGAGGAGCGACAGTCCTTCCTTGTCCTTAGCTCGCGTCATGAACCCCCTCCTTCAAGTAGGTCTCGTAAAATTCCTCTTCCGATACGGGACGCCCGAACAGATACCCTTGGATATAGTCCGCGCCGCAACGGTTCGTCACAATTTCATAGACCTCGTTTTCCTCGACGCCCTCGATGCAGGTGCGGATGCCAACGCTCTGGCAGAGGGTGACCGTGTACTCGACGAGCTTCGTATCGAAGTCGTTGTCGAGAATATCCTTGACAAAGGCGCGGTCCACCTTGATGATGTCGCAGGACAAATTTTTCAGGTACGCCAGCGACGAATAACCGGTGCCGAAATCGTCCATGGCGATCTGCACACCCTGATCGCGGAACTCATTGAACTGCTGGTTGATGAATGTCCAGTTGGAGACGATTGTGCTTTCCGTCAGTTCCAAGGTGACCGCCTCCGGCGGAACGCCGATGCGCCGGATGGCCTCGCGGACGAACGGGAAGAAGCTCATATCCTTGATCTGCACCGAGGAAACGTTGATGCTCATTTTGAAATCCGGCTCGATGGCGCGCCACTTCTTGCAGGTTTTCAGCGCCTCCTCGATGATCCATTTGCCCACCGGCAGGATCAGCTTCGTCTCTTCGAGAATCGGCACGAACTCCATCGGCGAGACCATGCGCCCCTCCGGCTGCTTCCAGCGGAGCAGCGCCTCCGCGCCGATCAGCCGCTTCGTGCGCGCCTCGACTTGGGGCTGGTAATAGAGCAGGAAGCCGCCGCACCCATTTTCGACGCAGGCCTTCAGCTTGTCGCGCATGGCCGAAGTGCGGACATAGCGGCTGTAAAGCTCCGGGGTCAGAATGACATTCTGGTTTTTGCCGCCACGCTTCGCCAACGTGAGCGCCACTTCCGCGTGCTTGTAAAGCTTGTAGTATTCCTTGCCGTCCTCGGGATAGGCCACCGTGCCCGCCGAAATCGTGCAAAAGTACGGTATGCCGTCAATGGACTGCTGGCGCGACATGCAGGTCTGGATAGCGTTGAAGACCTGCGCCACCTGCACCGACCTCGCGCCGGGAAGAATGATGCCGAACTCGTCGCTGTCGAGCTTGTAAAGCATCCCCCCTTCGGGCAGGATATTCAACAGCTGGCGCGCCGTCACGCGAAGCACCGCATCGCCGAAAGAGCGGTTGTGCGACTCGTTGATGACGCGAAAATTGTCGAGGCCGAGGAGCATGATGCGCCCGCCGATGCCGCTGTGCGCTTGATCTTTCAGTATGCGGTTCACCGCCATCTCGAACTGCACCCTGTTCAAGAGCCCCGTAATCTTGTCCGCTTGGTTCAGCCTGTCCAACGGATTCAGGATGCCGGCGAAAAAATACGGTTTCCCCTCGTTGTCGCGCAGAAGTTTTCCCCTCGCCCGCAGCCAAACATATTCGCCATCCTTGTTTTTTGCGCGGTACTCGACATTCAGGCGGTCACTCGACCCCGGCTTCAGCAGCTCGGTGATCTTGTCCAGCCGCCTCTTGCGGTCATCCTCATGAACACGCGGGCCCCATACCGCCTCGATATCCAAACTGCCGAACACCGGTTCCTCGATGCCGAACTCCGCCACCAATTTGGGGGACAGCAGGATCATGTGCTCTACAAAATCTATAGCGTAATAATACGCTTCGCTGGAATCTTCCAAGGCATTGAAATAAAACTGAATGCGCGCCAAAAGGCGCGACAACTTTTTCTTTCCTTTTTCATGCATGACTGCTCGCTCCTATCCATCCCGGAAAACGCAAATGGCTTCCTGCACTTCCCTGCTCGTTTGATAATGACTAAAAATATTATAGCACAAACGTCCCTCTTTTTGCATATGTTTTTTATGTGAAAAGTAAAAAAAAAGAGGGGACACACCCCTCTTTTGATTTTTTGCGTCTGCTGTTTTATCCCGCGCGTCGAAGGACGCGGCACTGGTCGAAAACCCCGACGGTCTCCCATTCCTCCGCGCGGAATTTTTTCCGGAACTCCTCTTCCCGCTTTTTGCCGACAATCATATAAATGGTGCGGTTCTTGGGGATTTCCTCCTCGGCCCAGTAGGGCCAGACGTTTTTGCTGTTCCAAGATTTGCCGTCCGGGCGGTCGGCTTCGATGTTCTTTTTGCTGTCGACTTTGTAAATATCGAGATTGCTGTAATACGCCTGCGAAACTTTGTAGTCGCCGTAGCTCAGCACGAGATCGCCTTCCCGCACATGCTCCGTCAGGAGCGCCGCGACCTCCTTGCCCGAATAGTTCTTCGCCGTGATCTGCGGCACGAGCACGAGCAGCGTGGCGATGACGAGGAACGCCACTTCGCCGAAAAACATGCGCCGGACCAACGTCGCCTTGTCCCGAAGGAACCGCGCCGCGAGAATCGAGATGGGGAGCAGCGACGGTATCGTGTAAGTTGTGTACTTCGTCGCCATCATCTGATAAAAAATATTGATGACAAGGGCCCAAGTCAGCAAAAATTGCTCATCCCGGTCGAGCCGCGGCAGCCGGCGCTCCCGGAAGAACCGCCAAAGCGCGGGCGGCAGCGTCACAAATCCCCACGGGAAGAAAATCAGGAAAAACAGAACCGAGTAATACCACCAGACATCCCACATCGGATGCTCGGAAACAGTGGCCCGGAGATAATTGTGGACACCGAGAAAGGTATTGAGAAAGTCCGCGCCGTGCAGAATATACATCGGCAGGTACCAGAGCGCGACCACCGCGAGGTAAACCAGAAGGCCCGCCGGATGGACGAGGCGTTTCAGTTCCGCGAAATCCCGACGCAGGCAGAGGAATATCACCGCGACGAGCCCGGGCAGGAGAAGGCCGATCGGCCCTTTCGTCAGCGTCGCGAGCCCCGCGAAAAAATAACAGGCATAATATAATTTTTGATTCCTGCCTGTGTAGGCGAGATAGAAAAACACCAACACGGCATTGAAAAACACGAACAGCGTCGCGTCGGTGATGACGGACTTGGAAACGACCCAATAGCCCACCGAGGTCGCGAGCAAAACGCCCGACAGGAGCGCGGTCCGCACGTCATAGAGACGGCGGGCGAAAATATAAGTCAGGAAAAGGCCGGCCACGCCGAAAACCGCCGGAAAAAACCGCGCGGCGAAGTCCGTGAAACCGAACACCTTGAAGGCCGCAATCAGTTCCCAATAAAAAAACGCGGGCTTGTCGTACCAGTAGTTGCCAAAAATGCGCGGCGAAAGCCAGTCGCCGGACAGGAGCATTTCCTTCGCCGTCTGCGTGTAGTTCGCCTCCACGGGATCGGTAATCGCCAGACTCCCGTTCGCCAGCAGAAAAAGCGCCGCTCCCAGCAGCGCCAAAAAAATGAGATTCCGTTTGTCCTGCTCCATGCGTCCTCCCGTTCCTGCTATTCATCAATGCGGCGGATATGCGCGCCAAGCCCCACGAGCTTTTCCACCAGATGGTCGTAGCCCCGGTCGATATGATGAATGTAGCCCACCTGCGTCTCACCCTCGGCGACAAGACCGGCCAGCACCATCGCCGCGCCCGCCCGCAGGTCGGTGGCCTTGACTTGGCAGCCCGTCAGCTTGGGGACGCCCTCCACCACGGACGTGCGCCCGTCAATCTTGATATTCGCGCCCATGCGTTTCAGCTCGTCCACGTGCATGAAGCGGTTCTCGAACACCGTCTCCGTCACCATGCCCGTGCCCTCGGAAGTGGCGATCATCGCCATGAACTGCGCCTGCATATCGGTGGGAAAGCCCGGATAGGGCATCGTCTTTACGTCCACGGCCTTGGTCGGGCCATCGCAGAACACGCGGACGCCGTCCACATCCTCCTCGATGCCGACGCCCGCTTCCTTCAGCTTCGCGATGACCGGCTTCAAATGCTCGCTGATGGCGTTCTCGATATAAACGTCGCCGCGCGTCATGGCCGCCGCCACCATATACGTCCCCGCCTCGATGCGGTCGGGAATCACCGTGTAGGCCGCGCCCCTGAGCTTCGGCACGCCCTCGACCTTGATGACGTTCGTGCCGGCGCCGCGGATTTTCGCCCCCATCACGTTCAGGAAATTCGCGAGATCGATGATCTCCGGCTCCTGCGCCGGGTTTTCGAGGATGGTCTGCCCCTCCGCCATCGAAGCCGCCATCAGGATATTTTCCGTCGCGCCGACGCTGGGGAAATCCAGATAGACGCGGGCGCCTTTGAGCCCGCGGGGCGCATTGGCGTCGATGAAGCCGTGGCCGATCTCGATCTCCGCGCCCAACGCCTCGAAGCCTTTCAAATGCAAATCAATCGGGCGCGTACCGATGGCGCAGCCGCCGGGGAGCGAAATCTTCGCCCGCCCGCAGCGCGCAAGAAGCGGCCCCATAATCAGAAACGACGCGCGCATTTTCCGCACCAGCTCATAGGGGGCTTCCCATCGCACGATGCGGCTGCTGTCCACGGCAAACTGATGCTCCGTCTCATCATAGCGCGCCTCTACGCCAAGCTCCCGTATGACCTCCGCGATGGTATAAACATCGTCCAACGACGGCACCTCGTCGAGACGGCTGGACTGCTCCTGCCCGAGAAGCGTGGCCGCGATAATCGGCAGCACCGCGTTCTTCGCGCCGCTGATTTTCACGCGCCCCGAAAGGCGGTGACCGCCGTTGATAACCAGTTTTTCCATAAAACGAAATTTCCCTCCAAAAGCAAGACCATGCAAAGGAACTGTGAAGAAATAAATTTTGAATTATCGCGCAGGATAAATTTTCCTGTGTTAGGCGGAGGAAGGAGGCGTAGCGGGGCTACGCCGACTGACGACAACGACGCACAGGGAAATTTAGACAAGCGAGAATCAAAATTTATTTTTGAACAGTTCCAAAAGTTGTCCACAAACCTACCCACTTATCCACAAATCATTCCGCAAAAACTGTACACAACTTTGCATTGCTTTTTAGTGTACCATTTGCGGCGCGTCATGGCAAGGGGCGCGAAAAAATTTCTCTTCCTTTTCTTTTCCGTGCGAAATTGTACACAAGATGGTATAATAGGAAAATAGTACAATAAATTTACACTTTGGAAAAGGAGTCCTCGAAGGTGAGCCTTGAACGAAAACGGAATCTCGCGGTCACGGCGTATTGCTTGTACATTGCCGCCTACTATTTAATTCTCTTTTTTGAGATTGAGCCGTTTGTCTCCTATACCTCCACCGTCGGCTTGGTCGGCGATGCCATCGCGATTGCCTTCTTTTGGATTGGCGTGCAGCACCAGCCCAAGGAACGGCGCCTGCCGTGGATTTTGTTCAGCGCCACGGTTGTGCTCTATTCCTGCGGCGAGGCGCTATGGGCGTATTACACGGATTTTCTGGGGATCGACCCCAATACGCCGTCCGTCTGCGATTTCTTTTATGTTTCCAATACCTTTACCTCGATCTTCGCCATTGTCTTTTACCTGCGACAGACGGGCATCAACTTCAAAGCCATTGCCTTCGACCTTTTCATTTCCGCCTTCGCGGTGGGCGGCATCCTGTACAATTTCGTGCTCCTGCCGATGCTCGAGCAGGAAGACGCCAACCTCGTCTCGCTTTTCATCAATCTCAATATGTCCGCCCTGGACTTGATGTTCTTCGTCGCCATCCTGCTGCTCGTGTTCGGCGCCGACTCCCGGCAGTTCTTCACGCGCCGCATCTTCCTGATGGGCGTCGCGTTCCTCGGCTTCTTTGCCATCGACCAAGTCACGCTGATTTTCGACATTTACGGCATGGAGCTTCCGACTGTCATCGAGCCGCTTTGGGCCTTCCCGCTCGTCCTGCTCGGATATGTCTCGACCTACCCGGAGGACGGAAAGAAACCGAGCCTTCCTCCCCGTCCGCGGCTGGAGGCTGCCCTCGAATATGGGCGTGTCCTGCTCCCCTATCTGTTCACCTTCTGCATCCTGTTCCTCGTCGGCATCAAATTCGACCTTCTGGATTCCCTCTTCCTTTGGGCCGTCCTGCTCGTCGTTCTCCTCTCGCTGCGGCAGATTCTCATATTGCTCCGCAACCATCGGCTGATGGCGACCATACGGGAAAACGAGAAGCGGCTGAACCTCCAGAATTCCGAGCTGCAACGGCTGAACCAAAAAATCATGCGGGACGCGGAAATCGACTTCCTCACGCAGCTCGCGAACCGCCGCTGCATCGACCAGTCCTTTGTGCGCCTCGCGCCGCCGGAGGGCGTCGAGGAATCGCTGGGCGTGCTCCTGATCGACGTGGATTATTTCAAGCGCATCAACGACACCTTCGGCCATCAGGTCGGCGACTTCGTGCTGAAACAGGTCGCCGCCTGCATTCGTTCGGTCATCCGCGGCGGCGACATCGCGGGACGCTTCGGCGGCGACGAGTTCATCGTGCTCCTGCCCGGCGCGGGCAGGGACGCGGTCGCCTCCGTGGCGGATCGGCTCCAGGAAAAAATCCACGGAAACAACGCCCTCGTCTCACGGGGCGTAACACTCAGCATCGGCTGCACGAGCCAAACCGTCACGAGCAAGACTTACAACACGGATCAACTGCTGAAGCAAGCGGACGACGCGCTTTACCACGCGAAGGAAAAAGGACGCAACCAGTTCGTCCTGTTCCAAGCGGAAGGCTGATATCCGTTACGAGGCCAATGTATGCAAAAAGGGCTGCCGCATGAAGATTTTTCCTTCATGCGACAGCCCCTTTTTTATTTCCCTGATGCGAAAGATTACACTTTGAATTTTCCCGTCGCGTCCTGGAGCTCCTGCGCAAGGTCCGCCAAGGAGTGGGACGCCGACGCAATTTCCTCGCTGGAAGCCGACTGTTCCTCGGCCGCCGCCGAGATGGTCTGTGTTTCCTCGCTGTCGAGCGGCTCACCTCGTCGATGGTGTCCATCGCGCCGACGATGCCCTGCATCCCTTGCGACACGGTCTGCACCGCGCCGTTGATCTCCCCCATCTCCGACTTGATGGACGCGACCCGCGCCGTGATGTCCTGGAACTGCTCGCCCACCTCGCGGATTGCCTGTGTGCCGAGCGCGACCTCGTTGGTGCCCGCTTCCATCGCGACGACCGCTTCTTCCGTATCGCCTTGGATGATTGCGATGCGGTTCTTGATTTCCTCCGCCGAGTTTTGCGACTGCTCCGCGAGCTTGCGCACTTCCTCCGCAACGACGGAGAAGCCGCGCCCCGCCTCGCCCGCGCGCGCCGCCTCGATGGCCGCGTTCAGCGCGAGGAGGTTCGTCTGGTCGGCGATGGCCGAGATGCTCTCGACAATCTGCCCGATCTGCTTCGAGTTTTCGCCGAGCTTCTTGACGACCTGCGCCGAGTTCGCCACGCTCTGCTCGATGCCGTTCATCTTGTCCATCGCGTTCATCATGAGCTGCGCGCCGTGGTCGGCGGCGTTCGCCATCTGCTCGGTGTTCTCCGTGACCGTTCCGGCTTTTTCCGTCATGGCGTTGATGTCGATGAACGCCGCGTCGATATGCTGCTTCGCGCCGTCGACACTGGTAAGCTGCTTGTCCATGCCGCTGGAAACCTCGACGATCGTCTGCGCGACGTGGGTCGCTGCCTCCGCCGCCTGCTGGCTCGATGCCGTCAGTTCTTCGCTCGACGCCGCCACCTGCTCCGCCGTGCGCGACATCTGCTGGATCAGGCCGCGAATGTTCTTCACCATCGTATTGAACTGCCCGGACATCCGGCCGAACTCGTCGCTGGAATTGACCGGCAACGGCTCAAGCCGCAGATTGCCCTGCGACATTTCGCCCATGTGCGCCACAAGCCCCTCGATCTGCTTGACAATGGCATTCGCGAAGAACAAGAGCGCCACCACAATCAGAATGACACCGACCACTGTCAGCACACCGTAAATCATCCTGAGCTTCGTAATCTCGGCAAAGACGAAATCCGCAGGGACGCCCACCGCCGTGATCCAGCCCGTGGAATCCATCGACTCGTAGGCGATGACCGTTTCCTTGCCGCCCGCATTCGACACGAAGTAGCCGGACTTTTTCTGCGCCATTTCGGCGATATGCTCCTTGAGCACCGGATTGTCCGCAATCGGCTTCAGATTCTCCTTCTCGTCCGCCGACGCGAGAATCGTCCCGGATTCCGGGTTCAAAATCATGCCTTTGCCTTGGCCGCCAAACTTGATATTCTTCGCCTTGTTGGAAAGTGTGTCCGTCTTGAACATGACGCCGACCACGCCGCCCGACGCGCCCTGCCGTTTGTACGGGACGCCCGCCGCGCAGACCGTGTCGCCCGTCGTCTTCGACACATACGGGTCGCTGAACGCGAGTTTTCCGGCGTTATGCGCTTTCACATACCAAGCGCGTTTTGTCCACTCCGCTTTGCCCGTTTGGTCGCCGCCATGGAGCGCCATCGTATAGCCGTTCTCCATGACGTGCATCAGGTTCGTCATTTCCTTGTCGTCGGCGACCGCCTGCGTCAGGTTCTGGCTCCGCGCATACGCTTCCTCCGACGCGGGGATATGCGAGACAATCGACGCGACGCCCTGCGCGAGTTGCCCTTTCGAGAGCAGCCACGCCTCCGCCTCATTGGATTCCGCTTGGATGGTCGAGATGATTTCCTTTTCCACGGTTTCCTTCACTGCGGTCGACGCCGTCAAGTAACCGACAACCGAAACGATTGCCATGATGAGCCCCGCCACGCCCGACAGCGCGAAAAACTTTTGCTTCACATTCATTCGCCTTGCACTCCTTCATAAAACCACTTTCATACTTATCTCAGGTCAAAATTTTGACCTGAGATGCGCCTGCTTCGCAGGCTACAGCCGCGCCAAAGCGCGTCTGACGTCAGCTTTGCATAAGCGACTCACACGCAATCGAAGATTGCGGTTCGCTGCTTATCATGCAATCGCAACAAGAATTCAAAAATCCTAACTGCGATCAGTATCAGCCACTTCCCATTATATATTTCCTAGCCCTCATATTCAATGGAAAGATGTTTTTTTCAACAACACCGCATCCGCCAAACACACCGCAAAAAAAGAGCGCCGCCCGAAAGCGATGCCCTTTTTTGTTCTTTTCGGGAAACGGTTTACCGGATGCGGAACGCGCCCGTCGCCGTTTGCAACTCCATCGCGAGATCCGCCAAGGAGTGCGACGCCGACGCGATTTCCTCGCTGGACGCCGACTGCTCTTCCGCCGCTGCGGAGATGGTCTGCGTTTCCTCGCTCGTGGAGCGGCTGACTTCGTCGATGGTGTCCATCGCCGTGACGATGCCCTGCATCCCGTTCGAGACGGTCTGCACCGCGCCGTTGATTTCCTTCATGTCCGTCTTGATGGACGCGACACGCTCCGTGATGTCCTTGAACTGCTCGCCGACCTCGCGGATCGCCTGTGTGCCGAGCGCGACTTCGTTGGTGCCGGCTTCCATCGCGACCACGGCTTCTTCCGTGTCGCCCTGGATGACGGAAATGCGGTTCTTGATTTCCTCCGCCGACTGCTGGGACTGCTCGGCGAGTTTCCTGACTTCCTCCGCGACAACGGAGAAGCCGCGTCCCGCTTCGCCGGCGCGCGCCGCCTCGATGGCCGCGTTCAGCGCCAAAAGGTTCGTCTGGTCGGCAATCGCCGAAATGCTCTCGACAATCGCGCCGATCTGCTTCGAGTTCTCGCCCAGCTTGCGGACGACCTGCGCCGAGTTCGCGACGCTCTGCTCGATGCCGTTCATCTTGTCCATCGCGTTGTGCATGAGCTGCGCGCCGTGGTCGGCGGCGTTCGCCATCTGCTCGGTGTTCTCCGTGACCTGCTCCGCTTTCTTCGTCATGGCTTCCATATCGACGAACGCCGCGTCCACATGCTGCTTCGCCTGATCGACGCTGGTGAGCTGCTTGTCCATGCCGCCCGCGACCTCGACGATGGTCTGCGCGACGTGGGTCGCCGCCTCCGCCGCCTGCTGGCTCGACGCCGTCAGCTCTTCGCTGGACGCCGCCACCTGCTCCGCGCCGTGGGAAATCCTCTCGATCAGTTTCTTGACCGCGTCCACCATGCGGTTGTTGCAGTCGCCGAGCGCGGTCAGCTCGTTGTTGCCCTCAAGCTGCACTTTGTGGGTCAAATCGCCCTTCGCCATTTCCTCGGACACGCGGATCAGCTCGTCCAGCGCGCTTTCGATGGAGCTGATCAGCAGCCACGCGGAAAGCAGCGTGAGAATAACCGCGATAGCCGCCGCAGTCAACGCAATGTTCTCGGAGCGGTTGATGTTCTCGTCGATGCGGTCGGTGCCGACCTTCATGCCGCCCTTGTTGGTCTCCAGCATCTTCTGGGCCTGCTCGTTGACCGCGAGGAACGCCTGACGTCCCGGCCCCATGTAGTTGTTCTTGGCGTCCTCGACCTGCCCGGCCTTGACGAGCTTCAGCGTGTTGTCCTGCCGCCCTTGGTAGTCCGCCCAGAGCTTTTTCAAATCCGCGAGATCCTTCCGGTCGCGCTCCTTTGCCTCGGCACGCACATATTCACGCTTCTCCAGCTTGTCGGCATACTCGGCAAAAAGCTTTTCAATCTCGACGAGCTTCCCGTCCACCTGCTTCATGCGCTCGTCGACGGTCTCCGGCCGGATCAGCGCCATCGCCGTGTAGCGGCGCGCGTCCGCCGCGTCCATCGCCCATTTGTTCATGGCCTCCATCATCGGAATCCGTTCCTGCGCCAGATTCTCCACTTCCGATTCCACGTTGTTCAGCGAGTAAATCGAAAAGCCGACATACCCGAGGAACAGCACGATGACAAGACCGAACCCGAGAAACAGCCTTGTCTTGATGGATAAATTGTTCATAATACCTGCCCCTTCCTTTTTTTCTCTGCCCTCGTCCGCCCGGAAATCTGGCAGGCAACGCCGCCTTCGCGACGACGCTTTGATGACAGATAAATTCTTTTCCTAGGATAGCACTTTTTTCCTGTAAATGCAATCAAAAATTTACAGATAACTTTCATACGCCGATACCGCATATCAAATTTTCTTTTCCGCCGTTTGCCCCGCCTCGGCTTTCATGTTATAATAATCTCGCAAGGCGGAAGGCTTTCTGACGCCAAGCGCGGGAAAAACGTAGAAAACGCACAATAAAGCTCCCTGCGTGCCTTGCGGGGGCTTTTATTTTTCGCAACAACGAAACGGGGGGATTTTCATGGAAAACAGGGTGGCCTTGATTGGCATTATTGTCAGCGACCGGGGGGCCGCGGAAAAGATGAACGCGATTCTGCACGACTACGGCGACTATATCATCGGGCGCATGGGCGTGCCGTACAAGAAGCGCGGCATTGCCATCATCAGCGTGGCGCTCGACGCGCCCGCCAATGTCGTCAGCGCGCTTTCGGGCAAGCTGGGCGCGCTCCCGAATGTCAGCACCAAGACGGTCTACACGAAAACGCCGGGCGACGAGGAGTGAAACGATATGGAAACCATCAAATACGACCCGAAATCCCCGCGCGCCGAGGAATTTATCCACCACGGCGAGATTTTGGACACCCTCGCCTACGCTGAGGAAAACAAAGCGAACCGCGCCTTGATTGAAGGGCTGCTTTCGCGCGCCGTGGACTGCAAGGGGCTGACCCATCGCGAGGCGGCGGTGCTGCTCGCCTGCGAGCTGCCCGACCTGAACGAGAAAATGTTCTCTCTGGCGAAGAAAATCAAAGAGGAACTGTACGGGCAGCGCATCGTGCTGTTCGCGCCGCTCTATCTGTCGAACTACTGCGTAAACGCCTGCGTCTATTGCCCGTACCACGCGAAGAACAAGAATATCCGGCGCAAAAAGCTGACGCAAGACGAAATCCGCCGCGAGGTCATCGCGCTGCAAGACATGGGACACAAGCGGCTCGCGCTGGAAACCGGCGAAGACCCGGTGAATAATCCCATCGAGTACGTCTTGGAGAGCATCAAGACCATCTACTCCATCAAGCACAAAAACGGCGCAATCCGCCGCGTGAACGTCAATATCGCCGCGACGACCGTGGAAAATTACCGCCGTCTGAAAGAAGCGGGCATCGGCACCTATATTCTCTTCCAGGAAACGTACCACAAGGAAAATTATGAGAAACTGCACCCGGCTGGACCAAAGCACGATTACGCATGGCACACGGAGGCGATGGACCGCGCGATGGAGGGCGGCATCGACGATGTGGGCTGCGGTGTGCTGTTCGGCCTGAATCTCTACCGCTATGACTTCGTCGGGCTCCTGATGCATGCCGAGCATCTGGAGGCCGTGCACGGCGTCGGGCCGCACACCATCAGTGTGCCGCGCATCCGCCCTGCCGACGACATCGACCCCGCCGCGTTCTCGAACGCCATCGACGACGACATCTTCGCGAAGCTGGTGGCGGTGATCCGTATCGCCGTGCCGTACACGGGCATGATCGTCTCGACGCGGGAATCCGAGGAAAGCCGCAAGCGCGTCCTCGACCTCGGCATCTCGCAAATCTCCGGCGCCTCTTCCACCAGCGTCGGCGGCTACGAGAAAAAGGAGCGCCCGGAGGAAAATTCCGCGCAGTTCGACGTGAACGACACGCGGACGTTGGACGAGGTCGTCCGCTGGCTCCTCGACCTCGGCTACGTGCCGAGCTTCTGCACGGCCTGCTACCGTGCCGGGCGCACCGGCGACCGCTTCATGGCGCTCTGCAAGAGCGGGCAGATCAAGAACTGCTGCCTGCCAAACGCGCTGATGACGCTGAAAGAATACCTCGAGGACTACGCCAGCGAGGAAACCCAGAAAAAGGGCGAGGCCGTCATCAAGGCCCAGCTGGAGGAAATCCCCAGCCCCGCCGTCCGCGCGAAAGCTGCGGAATATCTGAAAGAACTGCATGACGGCATGCGGGATTTCCGGTTCTGAAAATTTTTGAGGTAAGAAATTCTTACTTCAAAAATTTTGAAAAGGAAACGATGGTATGACGATCGAGGAATATACGGCCATCTGTCTGCGCTTCGCCGAAGACACGAAAAACGACGGCGCGCCGGACGACGGGCGGCTTTTCGTCACTTGGCGCGGCGGTTGGACGTCGAGCTGCGACAACGCCCACGGCGGCCTCGGCGTGGGCTGGGCCTTCGGGAAAAGCGCGGACGAGATTCGCCGCCTCGCGCCGCAGAAGTATCAGGAATTCACGGACATGATAAACGCGCACCCCGTGCGATAAGTACGAGGCGCGCGTTTTTTTCTCCTCCCTATTAAGTTTTCCCTCCGATTTTTCGATATATAGGCAGGAATATTTCGGAACGAAAAGAGGGAACAACATGACAAATGAAACTTTGCGGGCGCAGGAAATCAACGTTGGCGCGCGCACATACAAAAACGCAAACAGCGCGCGCCGAAAAACGAAAAGCGAGGCCACAGCGGAATATGCGGAAATCCTCGCCGCGAAGCTCGCGTCCATCGACGACGATCTGAAGCGGCTGGAAAAAGAACGGGAGACCGTCAAGGAAATCGACACGCTGCGGCACGACGCCGAGGAGCGCGGCACGATCCGCCCGTCGGCCGAGGCGCCGGAAACAGTCAAGCGCGTGATGGGCGACGGCACGATTCTCGTGACGACGACCGAGGGCAACAGAGTCGTCGAGCAATACCGCAAAAAGCCGCGCCTCATCCCCGTCCCCAACGACGCCGCGCCGAAGAACGCGCTCCCCTCGGAGAAAATCAAATGGGTCCCGAAGCAAAACCCGCTCGAAATGCTGGACTTCGCGTAATTCGAAACGAAAAACATCCCGCCGAAAGCAAGTTTCGCTCCCGGCGGGATGTTTTTGTATCAGTCCCGGTACATTCTCCCCAACGGGTTGTCCTTGAAGAGCGTGCCCTGCTCGATGTACCGGTGCACCATTTTTTCGGATTTGTGCCTCGTCTGGCGCATGATGTCGAGGACGCCGATGTCGTGCTGCGCGGCGCTGGTGGCGAAGCCTCTCCGCAGGCTGTGGCCGGCGAACTGGCTCTCGTCAAAGCCCGCCATGCGCGCGTATTTTTTCACGATCAGCGCGACGGATTTGTCGGAAAGCGGCGCGTCCCGGAGCTCGCCGTTCCGCTTGAACGCGCGGAACAACGGGCCGCTCTTCAGGCCCGCGCGGCTGATCCAGTCCCGCACGGCGCGGGCGGCGCAAATCGCCGCGTCCGGCGCGAAGGGAATCGCGACGCTGCTGCCCTTTCCGGTCTGGTCGCCTTTCGCGCGCGGAATGAACACCACAAGCCCTTGCGGGGAAAAGGTCAGGTCCTCGACCTGCACGGCGACCAACTCCGATCGGCGAAACGCGCCCGCGAATCCCAAGAGGATCAAAGCGCGGTCGCGGAGCGTCGGCAGGCTGTCCCCCGCGAAGCAATCGGCGATGAGCGGCAGCGTCTCCAAAAGAATCGGCGACTTGCCGTGCTGGAACGTCCCCTTTTCGCGCCGGATGGCCGCCACCGCCGCGCGCACCATGCCGTCGTGGGCGGGATTTTTTTCGGCGCCCATGCCCGCCGCGATGTGGTTTTCCGAGATGGCCGTCACGCGCCGCGCAACGGTGTTCGCCTTGGCGTTGTCCGCCAAATCGTTGACATAGTTCACGATCGTCTCCGGCGCGGCGGGCAGCGGCGTTTTTTCATGCGCCTTGCACCAGTCGAGGAAGTCACGCCAGTCGGCGTCGTAAGCCTTGACCGTATTCTCAGCCTTCGCCCGGTTCAGCCGTCGCTTGCTCTTTTCCGAAAGCGCTTCATTTTGCTCTATGGTTTGATTGTCCCGCAGAAAAAAATCCTCGCCCTGCTCCATGCCGCTCCCCCCGCTGTTTCTTTTTTCCTTTGTTTCTTCCATTATATATATCGTACGCAAAATTTTCAACACGCGCCGAAAAAAATGAATGGAAAAGAAGGATTTTTCGCGTCTGTGTCAAAATAATAAATAAGTATTATTTTGCACGACGGCAAGTTCGTATAGAATTTATCTATGCACGCCGAAAACGACATGGCACAAGGGGGAAGCGCTGTGGAAAAACGTGAAAGCTTATGGGAGGCCTATCTCCGGCGGGGACTCAGCCGCCGCAGCTTTATCAAAGGCTGCGTCGCGCTGACGAGCCTGATGGGGCTTTCAACGGACATGGTCTCAAAGGTAGTGGAGGCGGCGGAAACAAAGCCGCTGCCGGTCGTGATCTGGATGCACGGCCACGAATGCACGGGGTGCGACGAGGCGTTCATCCGTTCGGCGTCGCCGTTGGCGTCCGACCTCGTGCTGTCGAGCATCGCGCTCGAATACGACCACCTTTTGAGTGCGGCCTGCGGCGAGCCGTTTGAGCACCATCTGGAGGAAACGGTCAAGAAATATTGGGGCAATTACATCCTCGCGGTGGAGGGCGCGGTCTCGACGACGGACAGCGGCATTTACTGTATGTCCGGCGGCAAGCCTTTCGTCGATACGTTCCAACGTGTCGCAAAGGGCGCGATGGCCATCATCGCTTACGGCACCTGCGCGGTGTCCGGCGGCATCCAGGGCGCGAAGCCGAACCCGACCGGCTCCAGCGGCGTCGGCCATTACGTCGGCACGAAGCCCATCGTAAACGTTCCGGGCTGCCCGCCGATTCCCGAGGTCATGACCGGCGTGGTGATGCACGTCGCGCTCTTCGGCAAGTTGCCGCCTCTCGACAGCGAGAACCGCCCGAAGCAGTTCTTCGGCAACCGGATTCACGACACCTGCTACCGCCGCCCGTTTTTCGACGCGGGCATGTTCGCCGACCGTTACGACGACGCGGGCGCGAAGGCGGGCTGGTGCCTGTACCGTCTCGGCTGCCGCGGGCCGGAGACTTACGCCTCCTGTGGCAACCTGCGTTGGTATCAGGGCATGAGCTATCCAATCCAGTCGGGCGCGGCCTGCATCGGTTGCGCGAACAACAATTTCTGGGATTCCGGCGCGTCCTTCTCGGAGCGTCTGCCGAAGTACGGCCCATTGGGCGACGTGGACACCATCGGCGCCGGGCTTGCCATCGCGTCGACGGCGGGCGTCGCCCTCCACGGCGCGATGAGCGTCATGCAGAAACAGAAACGCGAAGCCAAGGAAGCCGAAGCAGAGGGAGGAGCGCATAAATGAAACATGTAACAGTGGATCCGGTCACACGCATTGAGGGACATCTGCGCGTGGAAGTGACGGTGGACGAGGCCGGCGGCAAGGTCACGGACGCGCTTTCGAGCGGCACGGCTTGGCGCGGGCTGGAACTCATCATGAACGGGCGCGACCCGCGGGACGCCTGGGCGTATATCCAGCGCATCTGCGGCGTCTGCACGACGGCCCACGCACTGGCCTCGGTTCGCGCGGTCGAGGACGCCCTCGGCATCAAGATTCCGAAAAACGCCAATTACATCCGCAATATCATGGCGGCGTCGCTGACGGTGCAGGATCATATCGTCCATTTCTACCATCTGCACGCTCTCGACTGGGTCAGCCCCGTCGAGGCGCTGAAGGCCGACCCCGCCGCCACGGCGAACCTGCAAAACACGATTTTGAACACCTACCGCCTTCCGTTCCGCGCGCCGAACACCTCGGACACCGAAGCGTACCCGAAAGCGTTCCCGGAGGCGACGCCCGCCTATTTCCAAGCGATCAAGGACAAGGTGCAAGCCATTGTCTCCAGCGGACAGCTCGGCATTTTCGCCGCCCAGTGGTGGGACCATCCCGATTATCAGCTGCTGCCGCCGGAAGTCCACTTGATGGCGGTCGCCCATTACCTGGAAATGCTTGACAAGCAGCGCGAACTGGTCACGCCCCACGTCGTATTCGGCGGCAAGAACCCGCATCCGCACTATATCGTCGGCGGCATGCCCTGCTCGATTTCCCTCGAGGACGGCAACGCCCCGGTCAATACGGCGCGTCTCGCCATCGTCGACCGCGCAATCAATCTTGCCCGCACACTCTCCAACACCTTCTATCTGCCCGACCTGCTCGCCATCGGACACATTTACGTCCAGAAGGGCATGACGGACGGCGGCGGCCTCGCGAAAACACGGGTGCTGGGCTTCGGCGCGTACCCGATGGACGCTTACTCCGGCACGGCGAACGGCGATTTCTTCCGCCAGTGCCTGATCCGTTGCAACGGTGTCGTCGAGAACTTCGGCGCGGGCGCGGCGCAGGCGAAATTTACCGAGCTGACGGCGGAAGACCTCGGCAATCCGGAAGTCTTCAGCGAAGGCGTCGCCCATGCGTGGTACGAATACCCGGGCGCTTCGGCGAACCGCGATCTGCACCCGTGGGACGGCGTCACCGAAGCGAAATTCACCGCGCCGAAAGTCGGCACACCCACCGACTGGAAGGAACTGGACGAAAAGGGCAAGTATTCGTGGCTCAAGACGCCGAAATGGCACGGCAAGCTCTGCGAAGTCGGGCCGCTGGCGCGCTATATCATCATTTACACCCGCGCCCAGCAGGGCATGCTGCCCGATCCGACCTGGGCGGAAAAGATGATGCTCGACCAGATCGACGCCGTGTCGAAGGTGCTGAACCTTCCGCCCCATGTCTGGCTGCCGACGATGGTGGGCCGCACGGCCGCCCGCGGCCTGGACGCGCAGCTCAACGCGGAAATCGAGAAATTCTTCTTCGACCAGCTCATCGCGAACCTCAAGGCCGGGGATACGCAGGTCGCGAACATGGCGAAGTGGGAACCGTCGGAGTGGCCGAAACTGGCCAAAGGCGTCGGCCTGTACGAAGCGCCGCGCGGCGCGCTCAGCCACTGGGCGACCATCGAGAGCGGCAGCATCACGAATTACCAGTGCATCGTCCCGACGACTTGGAACGCCTGCCCGCGCGACGACAAGGCCGGGCATGGCGCTTACGAGATGGCGATGATGGACACCCGGGTGAAAATCCCCGACAAACCTCTCGAAATCGCCAAAGTCATCCGTTCCTTCGACCCGTGCATGGCGTGCGCGACCCACATTTACAACACCGAGGGCGAAACCCTTCGGGTCGTCGCCACCGATCCCTACACGGGGACCCGCGTCGAATCCTAAGGAGGGACCCGCATGGAACATGACAATATGAAAATCCAGAAACGGCGGGAATACTATCTGTTCAGCCCATGGCTCCGCATTTTCCATTGGGTGATGGTGGACTCGATCATCGTGCTCTTCGTGACGGGCATCCTGATCGGCAAGCCGCTGGAGATTATGTCTCTGGAGCCGACCCAGACCAGCATGCTGATGAATTGGGTGCGGAACATCCATTTCCTCGCGGCGTACGCCTTTTGCGCCGCCTTCATCCTGCGCGTTTACGGCTTCATCACCAACAAGGGCGACCGCCTGTTCCCCCGCTTTTGGGAAGGACGCTTCTACGCGGACACCATCGACGTCGCGCTCCACTATATGCTGCTGAAGCGGTTCCACCGCTCCTATCTCCGCAATCCGTTGGCGCGCATGTCCTACGCCGGGCTCTATGTGTTGGTCGCGATTGAAGTGCTGACGGGCTTCGCGATGTACTATATGACGAACCCCGACGGCATCGGCGCCACGCTCTTCGGTTGGGTCAACGTCTGGCTCGGCGGCGAGATGATGACGCATCTCGTCCACCATTACACGGCGTGGGCCATTGTCCTCTTCACCTCCGGCCACCTCTATATGGTGACGAGAGCCGAGTTTATGGAAGGCGAAAGCGAGGTCTCGAGCATGTTCTCCGGCTCGAAGCTCCTCGAGCATATCCCCGTGGATGCCAACGAAGTGGACAACGCGGAAAAAGTATAGTTTTAAAAACGCCTGCCGCAAAAAAAGCGGGGGCGTTTTTCTTTTCCTATTTTCATTCCGACAATTTCCTGCTATTATAATAAAGATAGATAGAAATGAATACCCCATATCGAAAGGACGACTCTGCATGACAGATTCTCTGTACGGCGGGCGCAGGCCAAAGCTTCTTGCCGTCGACGACGTCGACATGAACCTCGCTTGGCTGGCCCACGTATTCAAAAGCGAAGCGGACGTAACCACGAAAACTTCCGGCATGGAAGCGCTGACGTGGCTGGAACACAACACCGTCGATCTCATCCTGCTGGATTTCCGAATGCCCGGCATGGACGGCTTCGACGTGCTCCGCGTCCTGAAGCACGACCCGCACACCGCCGACATCCCGGTCATCATGCTCACCGGCGATATCGACGTGCAACTGGAATCCAAAGGATTTCTCGAGGGCGTGACAGACTTCGTGCGAAAGCCGCCGCTTCCCGACGTCATTCGCCAGCGTGTCCGCCGCGTTCTCCGGTACGAATACCTGCAAGAGCATTTGGAGCACGAGGTCAGCCGCCAGACGGCCATCGCCGCGCGACGCCTCGAAGAAAGCCAACAGCTCTTCCGGGAAATGGCCCTCGCCCTCGCGAAGACCATCGACGCCAAGGACACATACACCCACGGCCACTCCGAGCGCGTCGCGACTTACTCGCGGATGATCTCGGAGCGGGCGGGGGACGACGCGGAAGCGCAGGAGCGCATTTACTACATGGGGCTCCTGCACGACATCGGCAAAATCGGCGTCGCCGGAACCATCATCAACAAAACCAGCCGGCTGGACGACGAGGAATTCCACTCCATCCAGTCCCATACCCTCATCGGTTCCGAAATCCTGCGCAACATCCACCAATTCCCCGACCTCTCCATCGGCGCCCGCTCCCACCATGAGCGCTACGACGGCAAAGGCTACCCGGACAAGCTGGCGGGCGAGGCGATTCCCCGCGCGGCCCGGATCATTGCCGTCGCCGACACGTATGATGCCATGACCTCCAGCCGCAGCTACCGCAAAGGCCTGCCACAGGACGTGGCCCGAGCCGAGATTGAGAAAGGGAAAGGCACCCAGTTCGACCCGGAATTCGCCGACCTGATGATCGCCCTGATTGACGACGACAAGGACTTCATCCTGCGCAGCCAGGAAGAATAGAGAGGAGGAACTCCCATGTCCACCGACGAAAAGCGAGAGCGCGCGTTTTTTTCCTTTGAGATTTTCCCGCCGAAGCGGGACATGCCCCTGGAGACTGTCTACCGAACCCTCGACGAATTGGCAGACCTCGAGCCGGACTTCATCAGCGTCACCTGCGGCGCGGGCGGCTCAGCGGACGGCTCGAACCATCGAACCATCGAGGTAGCCTCCGCCATCCAGAACAAATACCACCGCGAGGGCATCGCGCACCTCCCCTGCATCCACTTCTGCCGCGCCGACGTACTGTCCATGCTCGACGAGCTCGAGAAAAACGGCGTGCGGAAAATTCTCGCGCTGCGCGGCGACCGCGTGCCGGACCTGACGCCGAAGGAGGACTTCCGCCACGCCAGCGACCTGATTGCTTTCATTCGCGAACACGCGAAAGACCGCTTCCAGATTTTCGCGGCCTGCTACCCCGAAGGCCACATCGAGGCACCCGACCTGGACACCGATATCCAAAATCTTCGCCGGAAGGTGGACGCGGGTGTCGACCGGCTGATCTCCCAACTCTTCTTCGACAACGAATTCTTCTACACCTTCCTCGAAAAATCGAGACGCGCAGGCATCCGCGTCCCCATCGAGGCCGGCATCATGCCCGTCACAAACAAGAAACAAATCGAGCGCATGGTGACACTCTGCGGCGCGACACTGCCGCGGAAATTCCAGCGCGTACTGGCGAAATACGAATCCCAGCCCGACGCCCTGCGGGACGCGGGCATCGCTTTCGCCACCGAGCAGATCGTCGACCTCTTGGCCCACGGCGTCGACGGCGTCCACCTCTACACGATGAACAATCCCTACATCGCGAGAAAAATCAGCGAAACCGTCCGCACTTTGCTGTAGCCCAAATATCAAAAAAGGAACTGTCGCACAAAGAAATTGCTTTCGTGCGACAGTTCCTTTTTTGTTTTGGAATTTCATTGCCCATAACCAGGGACTCGCAAGCCTCCCAGTCCAAAATTTGAAATGAAAAGTCTTGCTTCATTTTTAGGAACAGCCTTTATATGCCGAGGCTTTCGACCCAGGCGGCGAGCTCCTTGACCGACGGGCTTCCGTTCAAAAGTTTGCCCTCCCGGATTGTCGCCCCCGGCGCGCAGGCTTTGAGCTGCTCCACCGCTTTGCCGAAACCGCTGCCGCCCGAGGTCGCGAACAAGATCACCGTCTTGCCCGCGAAATCGTAACTTTCCATGAAGGTGCGGATAATCGCCGGAGCCGTGTACCACCAAATTGGGAAGCCGACGAAGATCACGTCGTGCCCCGCCACATCGGCATTCTTGTCCGCCAACGGCGGGCGCGACGCCTCGCTCTGCATTTCCACGCTGCTCCGGGACTGCTTGTTTTTCCAGTTGAGATCGTCCTCGGTGTAAAGCGTCTCCGGGCGAATCTCATACAGTTCGGCCCCCGCCGCCTCGGCGAGATTCTTTGCCGCCTTCGCGGTCACGCCGCTGGCGGAAAAATACGCGACCAGTTTCTTGCTCATCATCATACCTCCCAAGATTTTATCTGCATATATCATATCACAGTCCTAACGTGAAATCCAGTGTCACGCGCCGCCCCGCATGCGTCCCGCCGCGGAGCAGAGCAGGAACACCGCCGCGTCCGCCGCCACTACGGTGGCCCCCACCGGCGTGCCCGCGAGAATCGACGCAAGAATGCCCGCCAGCGCGCAGATGACGGAAAGCCCCGCCGCGCAGACGGTCACGGCAAGGAACGTGCGGAACAGCCGCATGGCCGACAACGCGGGAAAAATCACAAAGGCCGAAATCAAAAGCGAGCCCACGAGATTCATCGCGAGCACGATGATGACGGCGATGACGACGGCAAGCATCAGATTATAGCCGCCCGCGTTCGTGCCGACGGCCCGGGCGAAATCCTCGTCGAAGGTAATCGCGAAGATTTTTTGATAAAAGAATCCAAACAACAGCAGCACCGCTGCGGAAAGCAGCACGGAAAACTGTACCTCCTGCTTCGTCAGCGTCAGGATGGACGTGGAACCGAAGAGGGTGCTGCAAACATCGCCGGAGACATTCGGCGATGTGGAAAACACGTTCATCAGAAGATAGCCGAAGGCCAGCGACGTGACGGAGATCATGGCGACGGCGGCATCTCCCTTGATTTTCGTGTCCTTGCCGGTGCGAAGCAGCAGCACAGCGGCAAGCAGGGTCAACGGCAAAACGACGGCCATTTTGTTCGCGGCCTGCAATACCGTGGCGACGGCCAACGCGCCGAAAGCCACATGGGACAGTCCGTCGCCAATGAAAGAAAATCGTTTCAGCACCAACGTGACGCCGAGGAGCGACGAGCAAAGCGCGATCAACACACCGACAACCAACGCGTACCGCACAAACGGAAACTGCATATACGCCGCGAGTTTCTCGATCAGGACTTCCATGCGGAGCGCGCCTCCTTGTCTTCCCGCGCACGTTTCATGGCGCACCAATACCCATCCCGCGTCCCAAAAAAGAGCCGCCGCCCGAGCCGCAGGATATGGGTGGCGGCGGGCAGGGCCTCGCGCACGTCGTGGGTAATCATGACGATGGTGACACCCGACCGGTGCATCTCGCCGATGATCCGGTACATATCGGCGGTGACGGCAGGATCGAGGCCGGACACAGGCTCATCGAGCAGCAACAATTTTTCCGTGGCGCAAAGAGCGCGCGCCAAAAGGACGCGCTGCTGCTGTCCGCCGGAAAGATCGCGATAGCAGCGGCCGGCCAACGCGGCGATGCCCATGCGCTCCATGTTCTTTTCCGCCCGTTCCTTTTCCTCCCGCCGGTAAAACGGACGAAACCCCATGCGGCCCTGAAAGCCGGACCGCACGATTTCCCGCACCGAAGCCGGAAAATCCTTTTGCACATCGGTCTGCTGGGACAGATACCCTATGTCCCTCTTTTCCAACCCGTCGCCAAACACGACGCGCCCGGAAAGCGGCGGGCGAAGTCCCAACAGCGCCTTCATCAGGGTGGATTTGCCCGCGCCGTTTTCGCCGACAATGCAAAGATACATCCCGGCCTCAACGGAAAAACTCAGATTCTCGACAATGGTTTTCCCCCCGTAACCGAGGGACAGATTTTCACAAACGATTTGGGCCATTATCGCAGCGCTTCCTTCAAAACGCCGAGATTTTTCCGCATGATGTCCAGATACCCGGAGCCGACGGCGGACGTCCCTTCCTGCGTGGATTGCATGGAATCGAGCACGAGGAGCTTTTGGTCGTGGGCCGGTGTGTTGTAAAGAATCGTCTCGGCGACTTTCCGGGAGCCCCCCTCGATGACCAGAATAGCCGGGAGCTTCAGCTCATCAAGCTTCGCCGAAAGGAACGCGATTGTCTCGAAACTGGCCTCGGTCTCGGCGGAGCAGCCCGGGAACGCGGCGTAATACTGGAGGCCGTAGTCGTCCACCATGTAGCGGAACGGGAACCGGTCGCCGAAGAGCAACGTCTTTTGCGGCGCGGCGGCAATGACCGTCTCGTACTCTTTGCCCAACCGGGAAAGCTTCTCCCCGTAGGCGGCGGCATTCGCCCTGTACGCCTGCGCGTGGCCGTCATCGGCGCGGGCCAACGCGTCGGCGATGGCATCGACGCATGGCCCGGCGTTTTTCAACGACAGCCAGATATGCTCATCGTATTCGGCGGCATGGTCATGGCCATCTTTGTCATGGTCCTGCCGTTCATTTGCCTCCATGCCCTCGACAACCGCCTCCTGCTTCAGCCGGTCGCCGAGCACATCCATCAGGCGCAGCGCGACCATGTTTTTGTTGACGGCTTCCTTGCGCGCGTCCTCCATCCATTGGTCCGACTCGCCGCCCACGTAAATCAGCACATCGCAGGAAGAAAGCTTGACAAGATCCTCCGCCGTGGGCTGGTAACTGTGCATATCGGCGCCGCTTCGCGCCAGAAGCGTCAGCTCGGCATTCGCCGCTTCGCCGCCGAGAATCTCCCGCGTCCAATCGTAAAGCGGATAAATCGTCGTAACGATTTTCAACTTCTTCGGCTCGCCCTTCGCCTCGGGCTGCGGCTCGGTCCGCCCTCCGCACCCGCCGAGAACCGCCAGCAAGATCGCGCAAATGAGCAGGGAAATTATCTTTTTCATATTCGTCCTCTCCATCATCGACAACTGTCGCACAGCCCGTAAAGCACCGTGCGCCGGGAATCCACAACAAAATCATGGTCGGCGGAAATATGACGCTGCATTTCCTCGAGCTGGCCGCAACGGATATGCAGGAGCTTTCCGCAACCCTCGCATTTGCAATGCACAAGCGGCTCCCCCGCAGGCTGCTCGCCCGTGTACTCGAAGCAAGCCGCGCTGTTCTCGTCCACGATATACTTGCGGAGCAAGCCCTCGCGCACCAACTCATCCGTCTGCCGGTAAAGCGTCGTCGTACCGATAGGCCGCCCCATCGCCTCAAAATGGGCGCGGATATCCGCCACCGTAATATGCTCGCCGCGCCTCGTCTCCAAAAACTCCAACAACGCCGCCCGCTGCTTCGTCTTATATTTCATCGCGTCACCCCTTTCAACCAGAAAAAAGAAATCGGAAACCGTTTCCTATTTTAACAGCCAATCGTTCTGCTGTCAACGAATACGGAAACGATTTCCGAAATTGCAAAATCAAGATCCTGATGCGTACGCAGGACAAAATTTGTATATCCTTGCCGTTGCAGCTCTCTCAGAATTGCGGAGCCAACCATCCTGCGATGCCCGGCAACATATACTTTGGCCTCCTTTTCCATTGCTATCCCTCACCCATACTTTCGATATCCGCCCGCGCCAGCATGCGCACAAGCCCCTTGAAATCCACTTTGCGCTTCCAAACCAGTACCCGCTCCGCTTTCGACGGATCCCCCAAAAGCAGGTCGACCGCCGCAGGGCGAAAATAGCGAGAATTGATCTCGACCAGCACCCGGCCTGTTTCCACGTCGGATGCCTGTGATGAGTGCTTTCTTCATACATACCTCCTGCAAAAAACGAAATAATACAACATGCAAAAATCCATAAATGGATCCGCAGGCCAAACATCCCCCGACGCCGAGTCCCCCTCTTGCAAACCTTCGCCGCTCATTGTAAAATACAAGCAAGGAGGGAACGCCATGCCGCGTATCAAGGAATGGGAAGAGTTGACCATACAAGACAACTTTCTTTTCCAAAAAGTGATGCAGAATCAACATATTTGCAAGCGGCTCATTGAAAAGCTGCTGAACATCAAAGTGCAATCCATCACCTATCCTGAAGCGGAAAAAACAATAACCGCCGGTTTCGCCAGCAAAGACATCCGCCTTGATCTCTACGTGGAAACGGACACGGGTACAATACTCGACATCGAAATGCAAACGACGGCCGGCAAGCCCGAATGGCTTCCCAAGCGTACCCGCTATTACCAATCCATGATTGACATCAACATCGTCGTCAAAGGCGAGGACTACACAAACCTGAAAACATCTTTCGTCATCTTTATCTGCACATTTGATCCCTTTGAGGAAAACCGCCGCATCTATACTTTCCGTAACCGATGCGTCGAGCAAGACGGGCTAGAACTTGGCGACGGTACAACGAAAATATTTCTGAACACCAAGGGAACCGTCGGCGAAATCGATAAAGACATAAAAAAATTTTTGGCCTATGTGGACGGCCATGCACCGGAGGGAAGCTTCACCCAGGCCATCGCCCAGGAAGTGGAAAAAGTCAAGCTGCACAAAGAAACGAGGTTGGAGTATATGACGCTATTGATGGAAATCAAGGAACAGAAGCGGGAAAGTTACGCCGAAGGTCTGGCGGACGGAGAGAAACGCGGAGAGAAACGCGGAGAGAAACGCGGAGAAAAACGCGGAGAAAAGCGCGGCACTATGCAAGCCACACTTGTTTCTATCCGCCATCTCATGAAAAAATTGCACATGACAGCTGCCGAGGCGATGAATTTTCTGGAAGTTCCTGCTGCTGAGCGGGAAAAGTATGCGTCGCAGCTATGAACACCATTAGTGAACACCATTAGATATCTTCGAAAACCGATTGAAAATGTAGTATCAGTTTCTAGGAACCATGCTGCTGAGTGTCTTTGCTATATTGGATTCCGTAGCGGATACGTTCCGGTTGACGGATATGTAGGGAAATGTGCTGCTGAAACGCTTCCTGGGCAAATTGACGGAACCTTTGCTGCGTAGCCCATCGACCACGCTTGGCTACGCAGGGTTTTGTCTGCCCTCGGACTGATATTTTTCGTGGACGTCGGGCTATTTTGCATATAGGGAGTTTAAATTATTGGACAGTCACGAAGCACAAACCGGAAAAGAGGATGCTTATGCAAAGTACGTTAATCAGATTTACCAGCAGCAGTTTTGTGGATTCCTATCTGCAAGGAAATCTTTATTTGTCATCGATGTCAAGCTTTTGGGACTATACCTTAGGTAAGATACGAACAAATAAACCAGTAACAGGAAAAGAGATATACGAAGCAACAAGCGGCATCCATAATGAACGTCAAGATTTTTCAGAAGGTGTAATTGCTCAAATACCGAGAGATAAACTCCCCGACCTCGACAAGGAACTCCAGAACTGTATTATTCATGACATACGTTTTAGGTTAAATGCATACAAATATTGCAATCTCATGTGTTTTTTTAGGATAGATGCCGAAGACACCGTAAAGGGACGGCTGGATGAGGATAACCTTTCGCTACTGCTGAAAGACAAAGGGCACAATATACCAGCAAAAAAAATACGAGCACTAAACAATTCCGCCGAATTGTGGAAGCTAGTAGATTGTGTAATTGAAAAAAATCCGCTGCTTTCAACGAATATGACACATATGGTGCAACTTCCGTCTGCCAATATGGATAAGTTTGGCGATGTGGTTATTGTTATTAAGGATGAAGATGAATTCATACGAAGAGTGATTTCTGCGATTCGTAACAGAGGCGAGCATTGCATTATAGGCGATGTACGATATCACAATCTTGTTGACAGAGTAGATCCGAACACAATGAACATGCATTCTATAACAATGATCTCGTCAAATGCTCCCAGTGTTCATAATGGCGGCTTTCAACTGCCTGATAGGGGCACCTTTGATTTATCTCTCCTTGACGGGACAGATGGCATCATCTGGAGGGGCTGTCTTGATAAATATAGCATATATGCTTCGCAACGAGAATGGCGAATTTGCTGGTTGCCGAACGACAGGAATTATGAGGCGAAGATTCTATCCGTCGGTTCGTTGGATGACATTATCGATATTGTGAATACAAAAGATATACGTCAATACTTGCTTAAGAAATACAGAGGTTATGTTCCCGGCATAATCGACAGCGTCCGAAGCAAAATTAATGGTACTGAGAGCTACAGAGATTTTCAAGAATACATAAAAAGAATAGATGGAACAGGAGATTTAATATTCGAAATAGGCGGTTAAAAATAAAAGAACACGAAATACAATTTTGCTGGCATACGGAATGGTATTGGGATATTCAAGTGGAATGACAACAGTAAAAAACTTTAACGCCTTTCGTAGTAAAACGCCTCTCGGAATGTTTACAAATCCGAGAGGCGTTTTATTGCGGAAAACCATAGCATTTCCGATAAGTTATACTAAACCACATGCCGCGCAGCGGCACAAATAGAAATGAAACCCTTTACCCCGCAGCCGTCTCTGTAGCATAATGAATATTCCGGAGCCGGGAAACCGTGAATCCGGCGAAACGGAAACCGCGATTCCGGTAAAAAGGAAACCTTAATTCCGGCGAAACGGAAACCGACTTGCCATATTCCTATAATGTAGACATGCGCGAAGCGCAAATACA
>JAFVAI010000043.1 GCA_017480545.1 Schwartzia sp. (in: firmicutes)
AGTATCCCAGACAGCCGGAATTTTACGGCGACCGGGGCATGATCCTCTGCGCCTTGGGACGATTGGAAGAGGAACGGGCTTCGCTGTGCAAAGCCATCGAAATTTACGAAAACCAGGAGACGCCCGCCACCGCGGAAACCTATTTCAGCGAAGAATCAGCGGAAACCGTGCGAGCAAGAATCAAGGAAATTGATAAATTGTCGTAAGAAACCGTTCTCGAGCACATCATTTCCTGTACGTTCCTTCCTCAAAGCGGGGAGGGCGCACCGCAACACAAAGGCCGCCCCTTTCGGGACGGCCTTTGCTGATAGTCTTTGCACTGTACCTGCGGTACCTAAGCAACCTTCTCTTACTGGAGCAGCGAGAGAACGGAGCTGGAGTTCTGGTTCGCCTGCGCGAGCATGGACTGGGCGGCCTGCAGAAGAACATTGTTCTTCGTGTATTCCGTCATTTCCTTCGCCATGTCCGCGTCGCGGATCGTGCTCTCCGAAGCCTGGACGTTCTCGGACGCCGTGGTCAGGTTCTGCGACGTGAATTCGAGGCGGCTCTCGATGGAACCGATAGTGGTCTGCTGATCGAGGGCCTTCTGAATCGCGTTGTCGAGAACATTAATCGCCGCATTGGCTTTTTCCTGCGTCGAAACATTCAACGTCTTTCCATCCGCGCCTTTCAGGCCCAGAGCTTGCGCACGCATATCGGTCAAGCCAACCTTAATGGCCTGATTTGCTTTCGTGCCGGTCTGGAGAACGATGCTGTTGTCTTTGGACTCATGCTCGGCGCGAATTTCCTCGTTGAAATTGTCGAGCGCCGCATTTGCCGACTTGTTGATGTTGCCGTTCCGGTCAGTGATACTGATTGTAAAGCCGGCAATCTGGTTGTCGACACCGCCCTGTGCCGCTGTCAACATAACTGCATTCTTTCCGTCAGCAGTCTTTTGCGTGTCGCCGCTCCGATCCGTACCGACAACGTCCGTGTTGCCCGTAAACGCTCCAAGTGCCTGATTACCACTAGCAGCCTGTGCTACAGCATTTGCCTTAGTCAGTGCCGTAGCAAGATCCGGACATTGAGAAACCTTGCACGTTGTAGTGTACGTTTTGCCTTCGTTGACGAAAGAAATCGTCACACTGTCCGAAGTATGAATCTGCAAGCTTTCGCCAGTGCGGCTACTCATTTGAGTAAACTTCGTGCTGCCATCCGTATTTTCAGCAAGGCTGTGATTTACCAGAACAGTCTTGGTCGCCGTGGGTGAACTAGCCGTACCGCCACTCATATCAACGCCACTGTTGTGCGAGCCATCCACGAGGTACTTGCCATTGTATGTGACATTCGCGTTGTCGTTGATCTGGTCGACGCTCTGATCGAGCTCTTTCTGGATCTGCGCGCGGTCGGAGTCGGTGTTTGTATCGTTCGCCGCGTTGATGACTTTTTCCTTCAGGGTCTTCAGGATTTCGACCGTGGAGCTGACCGCACCCTCGGCAACCTTCATCATGGCGCTGCCGTTCTGGGTGTTCTTGTTGTCCTGATCCAAGGAGCGGATCTGGACGCGCATACGCTCGGAAATCGCATACCCGGAAGCGTCATCGGCGGCGCTGTTGATGCGCATGCCGCTCGAGACTTTCGCGAGGCTCTTGGAAAGAGCGCTGTGGTTCTTGTTCAGCGTGTTCAGAGTGTTGATCGCCGACATATTGTTTTTTACTACCATACCTGCCATGGTTAATTCCTCCCTGATTGTATTATTCCCCGTTATCCCTTATAACTAACGAGCAAGACAAAACAAGCCGCCAACGGCGGTTGGCGGCTTGGGATATCGCCCGCGTGGCGGGCAACGGGAGGAATTTTCATGAAACGTGCCAATGGGCAAGGAAGCATTTATTACGACAAGCGGCGAAAGCGATACGTCGCCCGCGTGACTGTCGGGCGGCGAGCGACGGGTTCGTTGATTCGCAGGCAGCGGAGCGCGCGGACGAAGCGCGAGGCCAAGCTGCTTTTGAAGGAGCTTTTGGAGACGCGCGCGCAGGAGGCGGCGCGCCCCGTGACGGTGGCGGCGTATGTCCGCGAATACGCGGAGGTGTTCAAAAAGCCGCGCGTCCGCGCGACGACGTGGCTGAACTATCTTTCGATCCTCGCGCGGGTGGACGCGCATTTTTCCGGGTTGGCGCTCGCCGCGCTGACGCCCGTCGCGTTGCAGCGCGCGGTGAACGAGGAGAAAAGCCGCTGCACCGCCCAGCGCCTGTTGGTGCTTGTGCGGGGCGCGATGCGCCAAGCCTACGCCGAGGGCCGCGTGGACCGCGACCCCACCGTCGGTGTGCGCGCCCCCGCCCCCGCGCCGAAAAAGTCCATCGTCGTGCCGACGCTCGACGAGACGCGGCGCCTTGTCCGGGCGGCGGTCACGCCCGCGCTCCGCATGGCGATCCAGATCCAGTTCGCGACGGGGATGCGGGCGGAGGAAGTCTTGGGGCTGACATGGCAGGACGTGGATTTGGAAAACCGCCAACTTTTCGTGCGCCAAGTGACAAACCAAGTCGGGCGCGCCGTATTCATCGCGCCGCCGAAAAGCCGCGCGTCCCGCCGCACGGTCGCGCTCCCGTCGCGGCTCGTGGCGGACATGGCGCGCTACCGCGCGTGGCAGGACGCAAGGCGCGAAACGGCGGGCGCGAATTGGCGGGAGCCGCCGGAAGGACAATTTATTTGTACGTCCGACGGCGCGCCGATCGGGATCCGCACGTATGAGCGCGCGTTTCGCAAGGCGGCGAAAAACGCGGCGCTCGCCGTGACGCCGCACACGCTCCGCCACGCCCACGCCACCATGCTGATCGCCGCCGGGTGGTCGCCGAAGGACGTGCAGGAACGCCTCGGCCACGCCAGCGTCCGCGTCACCCTCGACACGTACACGCACCCCCTCCCGGAACGGAGCCGGAAAATTGCCGACTGGCTCGACGGCGTGTACTTGGCGGCGGAAAGGTGAATCAAGGGAAAATTTTTGAATAAACGTTTGTTTTTCGGTGCGCGCATGATATAATGAACTTGCCGCTGCGCCTCCATATAATATTTATATGGAAAGGAGGGGTCGACGTGTTTCGTGATTCTTTATTTGCTTTTGTCGGAAGTGTATTGGCGGGTCTGATTGCCAACTACATCTATGACAAGCTCACTCGTCGTGGCGGCGAGTAAACCAATGCCTCTGACCGGCCACCACCGGCCATGACGGCGAAACAAGCGGCCTTCGGCTTCGCGCCGAAGGCCGCTTGTTTTTTGGACAGCAAAAAGCCCTTCGCAGGGCCACCACACCTTTTGCGAAGGGCTTTTTGTTTGTGCTACAGATGGATAAACACTCCATTACCTTCTGTTCAAAGTATACCACATTTTCCCCCATGAAGCAATACCCTAGAAGCAAAAAGCCCTTCGCAGGGCCACCACACCTTAGCGAAGGGTTTTTTGCTTGTGTCGAAGATGTTTCGAGATTCTTTTGCTTCTGGGCAAAGTATACCACATTTTCTCCCTTGAAGCAATACCCGGAAACAAAAAACCTTCGCGGTGCTGCCACACCTTTTGCGAAGGTTTTTTGTTTGTGTTACAGATGAGTAAAGAATTCGTTTGCTTCTGCGCAAAGTATAACATAGTTTTGAGTGAGAAGCAATAGCTTTCAAACAAAAACCTTCGCAGGCCACCACACCTTCACGAAGGTTTTTTTGTTCGTGATGCAATATGGATAAAACACTCCAGGGAACCTCTAAAAACTCCCTCCGTCAGCCCTACGGGCTGACACCTCCCTCAAAGAGGGAGGCTGAAACATGCGTCAATACAAGCCCCCCTCATGGAGGGGGGTGTCAGCGAAGCTGACGGGGGGAGTCCAACAACAAGTTTTTAGAGGTTCCCTCCATTACCTTTTGTAAATATACCACACTTTCCGACGCAAAACAATCCATGCAAATGCAAAACATACCTTCTGTTTTCTTTCCGATTCCGCCAACCATCCCGCCAACCCGAAAAAATCTTGATCCCCTCAAACCGCGTCATTGCAACGCTTTTCGGCATCCACCAAAATTTTTTTGAAAAAAATTTAAAAAAGGGCTTAAGTTTTTCCGAAAAAATTCGATATATAGGGTGTAAGAACAAAATGCAACGTGCGGAACGCGGCGGGTGCTCAAATGGCGCCGGAGCAAACGGCGGGTTCGTCCAGCAGGTTGTTTTTGCAAAGGGGAAGGGATTTCCCCAAGGATGAAATAAAAAATGCAAAATCAGGGAGGAATTTACCATGGCAGGTATGGTAGTAAAAAACAACATGTCGGCGATCAACACTCTGAACACGCTGAACAAGAATCACAGCGCTCTTTCCAAGAGCCTCCAGAAAGTCTCGAGCGGCATGCGCATCAACAGCGCGGCTGACGACGCTTCCGGCTATGCGATTTCCGAGCGTATGCGCGTCCAGATTCGTTCGCTCGATCAGGACAACAAGAACACCCAGAACGGCAACGCGATGATGAAGGTTGCCGAGGGTGCTGTCCAGAGCACGGTCGACATCCTGAAGACTCTGAAGGAAAAGGTCATCAACGCGGCGAACGACACGAACACCGACTCCGACCGTGCGCAGATCCAGAAAGAGCTTGATCAGAGCATCGACCAGATCGACGACAACGCGAACATCACCTACAACGGCAAGTACCTCGTGGACGGCTCCCACAACAACATCGGCAAGGCAACCTATACGTCCCTGTCGAACCAAAGCCTCGCCGAGGACACCAAAGCCGACACGAAACTGACGGATCTCAAGTCGCGCACGAACGAGAGCCTGAACCTTGACAAGACGGACAAGGTGACGGTCTCCTATGTGCAGGGCGGCAAGACCTACTCGGCGACGTTCGAGATTGGCGACAAGACGCTGCAGGACATCTTCACGGAGGCCGAGAACATCGACACGAGCAGCAAGCTCTTCGCCACGACGGACAACGAGAGCATCAAGGCGGCGGGCGGCGTTGCCACGGGCGACACGTCCCCGGCCGAGACGAAGGCAATCGCCTATCTCAGGGATCAGTTGGAAAGCACTAGGGGTCCGTTGCTCACGGCGATGCAGGACGCCAAGACCGCTTTCGATCAGGCGGCTGGGGACATCGGCAGTTGGGATGGTTCTTCGACGGGAACCGGCGCAGCCAAGACGCTCGGCGAGGCGCTGAAAGCGGCAGGCATCGAATGGAAATCGGACGCGACGGCTACGCTGGCGGCTACTCCCGCGACCAATATTGGGGACGGCAAGGGTACTGCTTCGGTGACGGCAAACACGACGCCGGGCATCAAAGACAACGGTATCGCCGCTCTCCATACGGAAGAGATGCAGGCGGCGCTGAAAGCGGCCTACGACGATCCGACGAATGCCGGCTTGAAAGAGGCCGTCGAAGCCTATGAGGCTGCTTACACGAAGTTATCCGAAGCGGGAACGGCTGTTACTGATGCCAACGCAGCGGCAACGAAAGCGGCCGATCAGTTGAACGCGCTCGAAAAGCAGCAGGCGGTGACGGATGCTGCCGCCGAGCTGGAGTCGCTGAAAAAAGTCACGATTGAATCTGTTGAGAGGAAGCTCAATGCCGCAGCAACCGACGCGAAAGCTAACTACACCAAGCTCAAGACTGACGGGACTTATGACAGTGCCGCAGACTCCGCAGCGCTGGCAACAGATGACATCAAAAAGACAGTGCTGGCAGATATTGCTAAAGCAGTCAATGGCATTACCGATAGCAATAAAAACAGTCTTACGATTAAGATTCCCGAGAGCGGTACCGCGATGGATCTTACCGATTTGAAAGCTGCCGCTACAGCATTGAAGACTGCGAAGGATGGGATGGCCGGTATCGAGTCCGACTTGAAATCCGCGCAGGACGAAGTGGTCGCGAAGTTCAACGGCCCGACGGTTCTGACGGGCAAAGAAATCGGCCTCGACAAGGCGGGCAAAGTCGTTACGACGGCGAACGGCGACAACGCCATCACCGTTACGGCAAACGCCGCCGGCGTCGATGGGCAGATTTCCGGCTTCACCATCAGCGTTTCCGACGCGCAGGGCAACATCAAGAAGTCCGCGAACGCGGCTCTCGACAACTTCAACGAGACGATCCGCGCGGAGAACGAGTCGAAGGACAACGCCATCGTCCTCCAGACCGGCACGAAGGCCAACCAGGCCATCAAGGTGGGCTTCACCGATATGCGCTCCGAGGCTCTCGGCCTCAAGGGCGCGGACGGCACGAAACTCAACATCTCGACGCAGAAGAACGCCAACGCGGCGATCAACGTGCTCGACAACGCGATCCAGAAAGCCCTCGATCAGCAGACGACAATCGGCTCTGTCGAGAGCCGTCTCGAGTACACCTCCACGAACCTGACCACGGCTTCGGAGAACGTCCAGGCTTCCGAGTCCACGATCCGCGACGCCGACATGGCGAAGGAAATGACGGAATACACGAAGAACAACGTTCTTCTGCAGGCCGCCCAGTCCATGCTCGCGCAGGCGAACCAGAACTCCAGCTCCGTCCTCTCGCTGCTCCAGTAAGAGGAACTTTCACAGCAACACACCTAACTTTAGGCGCCATATTAAAGGCCGTCCCGAAAGGGACGGCCTTTTCTAATTCCCGCTTTACCGTTTCAATCTCCGCAGCACCGCTTCTTCTTCCTCCCGCACCATCTCGGCGCAGATATGACGCGCTTCCCGGATATGGGCGAGCGTCGTTTTTTCGCTCCAAAGCACCGGAAGCGACTTGCCGCCGGCCAGCGAAATCACCGTCGGCTTTTTTCCGGCAGCTTCCGCGTGCGACGCGCTGTCCTGCTGGCGAAACGTGTCTCCGGAGATGGCGACGACATTGACATGAGCCATCGTGGCGTCGCCTTCAATGCGCGGACGGCGGGTCTTGACCGGCACAAGCACGAGATCGGAGGATGCGGCGATGGGATTGTTCAGCGTGCGGTGCGTGTAACGGGACGCCCAGCGACGCAACAGCGTCACATCCTTGCAGCGGCGGCGGGCCAGCTTCGACAGCGTCGAGCGCATCGTGCGGCGGTAGACCAGTTCCGTTCCGTTGGTGAGCAGTATCCGCGTTACGTCGCCTTCCTGCGTGTAAGCCGGGAGCAACGCGGCAATCTCAATGTCTTTCGGGAGTGATTTTTCCATTTTCGTTTCGTCCTTTCCAGGTTCTTATTTTGATTTTTTGTTTCCGCAAGAAAGGAACTTGACGCGAACGCGACGGGGCTTTGTCTCTTTCGCATCGACCACAAACACAGGCTCATTATAGAACATAAATTCTCTTGTGTCAATAAAAACAAACTTTTATTCTAAAATTGTTGAGCAGCGTTCCTCTCGCTTTTTGTAAAATCCGGTTCGAAAAGGCAAACTATGTTCAGGCGCTAATTTTGAGGAACCGGTTCCTCACCCAAAAAGGTGAGGAAATTGACACAGGAAAAACTGCAAATTGAATCCGCGAAGCGCGGAGACAAGGACGCGATGGAGGCGCTGATTCTTCGATATGAAGGGCTTTGCCGGAAAGCGGCGGGGCAGTCGCACCTCGCGCCATTGGGGGAGGACGCGCTGTCGGCGGCGCGGGAAAGCTTCCTGCACGCAATGCGGGAGTTTGACGCCGCGCGGGGCGTCCCGTTTCCCGGCTACGCAAAGGCGAAGGTCTACGGAGATCTGCGCACGCTGTTCAAAAAATCGCGCCGCCAATGGCAGCGCGAAGTCCTGCCGGAAGGCTCGGAAGAAGAGAGCGTTTTCGACGCGGTGCCGGACGAGCGGGACGAAATGAAAAACCTTGAGGCGGATGACGCCTTCCGCAACCTGATCGCGCCGCGGCCGGAAATGTCCCGCAGACTGCGGACCTTGCTTTCCGCGCACGGCCTGACGCAAAAAGACGCCGCCGCGAAGCTGGGCATGAGCCAGCAAGCGGCGGCGGTGGTAAAGGCAAGGGCGCTGAAAGCGCTGCGGAAAACGATCCGGCCGGCTTGACGAATACTCACGCAATAAAATAGCTGCCCCGCCTGGGACAGCTTTTTTTTACATGCTATTTATTCTTCCAGATACCACAAGGGCATATATTCTCGCTAAACTCCCGTTTCGCCTTCGGCTCGCGTTCGTTAAACGGTCAGATAATACCAAATTGCTTTTCCGATCAGTTCCGGGATTTGTTCGTAAAGCGCGTCGCCGGGGCAGGCCGTGGCCGACAGATCCCGATGCCCCACGATGCGCTCCGCGTCGGGCTCGAAGCCGAAGGTTGAGGAAAGGATCGCGAGAAGCATGGCGCAGGATTCCAGCTGCATGCTTGTCGGTACATCCTCGCAAAAATTCCCGCAAAGGGCGACGCCGACGCTTTCATGGTTCGCTCCTTCCACATGCGCTCCGACGGAAAGCATCG
>JAFVAI010000044.1 GCA_017480545.1 Schwartzia sp. (in: firmicutes)
CGGCTCCGCCCCCGATGCCCGCTGCGGCTCCGATGCCGATGGCGCCGCAGCCGATGTACGGGCAACAGGCGCGCGTGGCGGCCGGTGTCCCCGTACAGGCGGCGCAGTTTACGCCGTTGTCGACGGCCCCGCTCCAGGTCAACGACGCGAATATCGGCCTGATTCTCGATGTGCCGCTCCAGGTGACGGTAGAGTTGGGCCGGACCAAGAAGTCGATCAAGGATATTTTGGAGCTGACGAACGGCTCGATCGTGGAACTGGACAAGCTCGCGGGCGAGCCTGTCGATATCCACGTCAACGGCAAGTTCCTGGCGAAAGGCGAGGTTGTCGTCATCGACGAAAACTTCGGCGTCCGTATCACGGATATTGTAAGTCCCGAGGAGCGCGCGGCAAAATTGCAATAAAACAGTTTTGCCTTGTGCAAATCGCAAGATTTTTATATAATAGGTTGAGTGGGGTTTCATATTCCAAACGAAAGAGGAGAGATGGACAACATGGCAGTCAGAGTTTTGGTTGTTGATGACGCGGCATTCATGCGGATGATGGTCAAGGACATTCTGTCCAAGAACGGCTACGAGGTGGTCGGCGAGGCGGAGAACGGCATGAAAGCTGTCGAGAAGTATCAGGAGCTGAAGCCCGATCTTACGACGATGGATATTACGATGCCGGAGATGGACGGCATCAGCGCGGTCAAGGAGATCAAGAAAATCGACGCGAATGCGAAGATCGTTATGTGCAGCGCCATGGGCCAGCAGGCGATGGTCATCGAGGCCATCCAGGCGGGCGCGCGCGACTTCATTGTAAAGCCGTTCCAGGCGGATCGCGTTCTCGAGGCTGTCCGTAAAGCCGTAGGCTGATGGCCCGGCTTTTGCCCCGGCTGGCGGCTTTTTGGGCGTTGGCGGTGCTTTTCGCGCTTATCCTTCCGGAAGGGACGGCGATGGCGGCGGAAGGCGGCTATCTGTCGGGGTACGCGGAGCCGGATCCGAGGCCGACCGGGGTTTCTTGGTGGTCGACGCTGGCTTATCTTTTGAGCCTGTTGGGCGTGTTCGCGTTCGTCCTGCTTTTGGCATACGGCGCGGCGCGTTTTTTGGGCGCGCATTTCGCGCGGGCAACGGGGGCAACCGGCGGCCATGTGCTGTCGATTCTGCCGCTCGGCCCGAATCGTTCGGTCTGCGTTGTCGAGTTGGCGGAGCGCGTGTTTGTGCTTGGCGTGACCGAACATTCGATTGCGCTTTTGAAAGAAATCACGGACCCGGAGGAGATCGAGCGGCTGCACCGAAACTCTTTGGCGGTATCCGGCGGCATGGATATATTTTCTTCGCAGATGGGAACGTTGGAACAGCTGGCAAAGCGGATTCCGTCGCTCTTCCGCGATGGGGGATATCGCAGATGAGAAGGGGTTGTGAGGTGTGTTGAACAAGCGGCGGACTCTCATTCGCGTGGGAGCCCTGCTTTCTTTTTTGCTGGCGGCGAAGGCCGCCTGGGCCGCGCCGCTGATCCCGAACATCGATATCAATGTCGGCACGTCGAGCAATCCGCAGGATGTGGCGGTGACGCTGCAAATTCTCGCGGTGCTGACGATCCTGTCGATCGCGCCGTCGATTCTCCTGATGACGACGGCGTTCGTTCGTATCGTGGTGGTCATCGGGTTCCTGCGGAACGCGCTCTCCACGCAAAATGTGCCGCCGAACCAAGTAGTGATCGCGCTGTCTCTGTTCCTGACGGCCTATATCATGGGACCCTATTGGAGCACGGCGAACGAGCAGGGCTTGCAGCCGTACTTGGCGGGCCAGATTTCGCAGGAAGAGGCGCTCAAGAATGTGGTCGCCCCGATGCGGGAGTTCATGTTCAAGCAGACCCGCGAAGCGGATTTGGCGCTTTTCGTGAATCTCGCCGGGGACGCGCGCCCGGATACGCAGGACGATGTTTCGACGTTTACCCTGATTCCGGCGTATGTGATCAGCGAGCTGAAGACGGCGTTCCAGATCGGTTTCATGATTTACATCCCGTTTATCGTGATTGACATGATCGTCGCCAGTACCCTGATGGGCATGGGCATGATGATGCTGCCGCCGGTCATGATCTCGATGCCGTTCAAGATCCTGCTGTTCGTCATGGTGGACGGTTGGCAGCTTCTGATTCGGTCGGTAATAGTAAGCTTCAAATAGCGACGGGGGGATGGGGAGATGTCCGGCGATGTGGTTGTCCAGATCGGGCAGCAGGCGCTGATGGTCGTCTTGCTCGTCGCGGCCCCGATGCTGGGGTTGGGCCTTCTGGTGGGCCTTGCGGTCAGTGTTTTTCAGACGACGACTTCCATCCAGGAGCAGACGTTGGCGTTCATCCCAAAGATTATCGCGGTGTTTGTGGCGATCCTGATTTTCGGGCCGTGGATGCTCCGCATTATGGTGGAGTATGTGTCGGGGATGTTCAGAAATCTGCCGATGTATATCGGTTAAGCTTGGAGAGGGCGTCGTGGATTTTTACGATCTGATGCAGAATCACGCGGCGGTGTTTCTGTTGATGCTGACGAGGGTGACGGGGCTGTTCATCGTGGCGCCGTTCTTCGGGAGCCTCAACGTGCCGCAGACGATTCGCGTGGGCGCGTCGGTGGCCTTTTCCTTTGCGCTTTTCCCGTTGGTGGACGGCATGGGCGCCGTCCCGGCTCCGGCGACAGTTCTCGGCTTCGCGGCGGCGGTCGTCCGCGAGCTTTTTGTCGGCTGGCTTATCGGCTTCGTGGCCTTTGTCTCATTTGCGGCCATCAATATGGCAGGCAAGATGATGGATATGCAGGTGGGATTTTCGATCGTCAATGTCATGGATCCGACTTCCGGTCAGCAGATACCGCTTATCGGAAGTTTTCTTTATAATTTGGGCCTCATCGTTTTCGTCGTGACCAATGGCCACCATGCGCTGATTTCCGCCTTGGTGGAGAGCTTCCGCGCCGTGCCGCTGCTGTCGTTGAATCCCGATGCGTCCCTCGCGGAGATGGTTTCGCGGTTCACGGTGGGCATTTTCGTGACAGGTGTGCAGATTGCGATTCCGGTCACCTTCGCGGTGCTGATGACCAATGTGGGGTTGGGGATTCTGGCGCGGACGATGCCGCAGCTCAATATTTTCGTCGTCGGTGTGCCGATGCACATCATTATCGGCCTTGGCGTGCTTTCCATTGTCATCCCGTTTTACGTTCTCTTTTTGGATGTGTTGTTCAATGCGATGTACGGAAATATCACCGTCGCCCTCCGAGCTTTGCGATAGCCACTTCGTGTTCGATCTCCAGCTTTTCGCGGACGACGGGGGAGAAAAGACCGAGGAGCCGACGGCGAAGAAAAAGTCGGACGCCAGAAACAAGGGCCAGGTCGCGAAAAGCCAAGAGCTGAACGCGGCGTTTGTCCTGTTTGTCGGCTTTTGGTCGATGAAAATCCTCGGCTCGATCACGTATCGCGAAATCGCCGGGTATACGTCGTATATTTTCAGCCATTTGAATACGACGGTCGACACGGAAACGGTGATGCGGATTTTCCTCAGCGTCGTCATGGTGCTCCTGAAGACGTCGTTTCCGATTATGGTGGCGATCATGTTGGTCGGGCTCGCCATCAATTTGGTGCAGGTCGGCTGGAATTTCACGACGGAGCCTCTGGGGTTCGACCTGAACAAGCTGAACCCGATCAGCGGCTTCAGCAAGATTATTTCGAAGCGTTCCCTCGTGGAATTGGTCAAGTCCCTGTTCAAGATCTTGATTATCGGGCTTTTTATATATGAGAACTTGAAGGACGAGCTTTTGCAGATGCCGAAGCTCATATACCTCGATCTCGCGGTGAGCATGACGCAGATTGCCGATATTATTTTCATGATGGCCTTCAAGATTTGCGCGATATTTTTCGCGTTGGCGATTCTGGATTATATGTACCAGAAATGGGAGCATAACGAAAACTTGAAGATGACCAAGCAGGAGGTCAAGGAAGAGTTCAAGCAAATGGAAGGCGATCCGCAGATCAAGGGCAAGATCAAGCAGAAGCAACGGGAAATGGCCATGTCCCGCATGATGCGCGAAGTACCGCAGGCGGATGTCATCGTGACCAACCCGACGCATTTCGCGGTGGCGCTCCGCTACGCGGAAGGCATGCGCGCGCCTGAGGTCGTGGCGAAAGGCCAGGACTTGGTGGCTCAGAAAATCAAGGAGGTCGCCCGCGAGGCCGGTGTCGTCATTGTCGAGAACAAGCCGTTGGCCCGCGCGCTTTTCGCGTCGGTGGAAATCGGGGAGACGGTGCCGCCGGAGCTTTACAAGGCGGTGGCGGAAGTCCTCGCCTACGTCTACCATCTGAAACACCCTTACCGTTACGCCGGGTGATTCCCGAGGGGATCGAAGCGCGTTGATATAGATAAAGGAGCCGGGAAATGGAAGAGAAGGGCAGCTTCATACAACAGCATAGCGATGTGCTGGTCGCGGCCGTTCTCATCATGATCGTCCTGATGATGATCATTCCTTTGCCGACGATGCTCCTCGATATCTTGCTGTGCGTCAATATCACGCTGTCGCTGGTCATCGTCTTGGTGACGATTTATAATTCGGAGGCGTTGGATTTTTCCGTCTTTCCTTCGCTCCTCCTGATTACAACCCTCTTTCGTCTGGCGCTGAATATTTCCTCAACGCGCCTGATTCTTCTGGAAGGCTACGCCGGCGAGGTCATTACCGCATTCGGCAACTTCGTTGTGGGCGGCAATGCCGTCGTCGGCTTTATTGTGTTTCTCATTCTCGTCGTCATCCAGTTCGTCGTCATCACGAAAGGCGCGGAGCGCGTTTCCGAGGTCGCGGCCCGCTTTACGTTGGACGCGATGCCGGGCAAGCAGATGGCCATCGACGCGGATTTGAACCAAGGCGCGATTTCCGACGCCGAGGCCAAGAAACGGCGGGAAAAGATTCAGGCTGAGGCCAGCTTCTACGGGGCGATGGACGGCGCCTCGAAGTTCGTCAAGGGCGACGCGATTGCGTCGATTATCATTACGCTGATCAATATCGGCGGCGGCTTCATCATTGGCATGCTGATGCGGAACCTGTCGGCGATGCAGGCGCTCCAGACGTATACGCTCCTGACGGTGGGCGACGGCTTGGTGGGGCAGATTGCCGCGCTTTTGATTTCCACGGCGACGGGCATTATCGTCACCCGTTCGGCCTCGGACGGCGACAACCTCGGCTCCGATCTTGTGTCCCAGCTGTTCCGCAACCCGCGCGTGTTCTTTATCGCTTGCGGCGTGTTGACGTTGCTGGCCGTCGTTCCCGGCCTTCCGGGCATTCCCTTCTTCGTGCTGGCGATGCTTGCGGCGTTTATCGGCTATTCCCTGCGGCAGAAGACGGAGACGGTCGAGGAGCGGACCGAGGAGCAGAAACAGCAGGCGGCAAAGGAAAAGCAGGCGGCGACGAAGCCGGAAAATATCGTTTCGCTTTTGCAGGTCGACCCGATGGAGCTGGAAATCGGCTACAGCTTGATTCCGCTTGTCGATACCGGGCAGGGCGGCGACCTTTTGGAGCGCATCGTCATGATCCGGCGCCAGTGCGCGCTGGAGCTTGGCCTCGTGGTGCCGACCATCCGTATCCGGGACAATATCCAGATAAAACCTAACTCATATATTATAAAGCTAAAAGGAATTGAGATAGCGAAGGGAGAATTATTACTTGATCATTTCCTCGCGATGAATTCCGGGACGGTGTTCGAGGAAGTGCCGGGCATCGAGACCATCGAGCCTGCTTTCGGCCTGCCCGCGCTCTGGATCACGGAGCAGCAGCGGGAGCAGGCGGAACTCAACGGTTACACCGTCGTCGACGCGGTCTCGGTGCTGGCGACACATTTGACCGAGGTCATCAAGGCCCACGCGGACGAGATTCTCGGCCGCAAGGAGACGCAGGATCTGGTCGACAACCTCAAGAAGACGAACGAGACGCTTGTCGAGGAGGTCATGTCGCAGATGCCGTCGGTGGGCGAGATTCAGAAGGTGTTGGCGAATCTTTTGCGTGAGCGCATCTCGATTCGCGATATGAGCACGATTTTCGAGGTGTTGGCGGATTACGCGCGGGCGACGAAGGATACGGATATCCTGACGGAATATGTGCGGCACGCGATGGCGCGCCAGATTACGCAGCAAAATTTGCAAAACAATACAATTCCCTGCGTCACGCTCGATCCGGCGCTGGAAAACCGGATCGCGGGCGCGGTGCAGCGCACGGATCGAGGCTCTTATGTCAGCCTGGATCCCGATACGATGCAAAAGCTCCTGACGGTTCTGAACACCGAGCTGACGAAGTTGACGAACATGGGCTACCAGCCGATCGTTTTGACGAGCCCGGCCGTCCGCCCGTATTTCCGGAAGCTCGTCGAACGTTCCATCGAGGGCGTCATTATCCTGTCGCACGCGGAGATTGAGCAGAGCGTGGAACTGCAGATTCTTGGGGTGGTGAAGATATAATTGCGGATCAAGGTTTTTAAAGCGGCCGATCTCAAAGAGGCCATGGCGATGGTCAAGGACGAGCTGGGTCGCGACGCGGTCATTCTTCATACAAAACGATATAGGCAGGGCGGCTTTTTTGGCATACAGAGCAAAGAAGTCGTGGAAGTGACGGCGGCCGTGGACGACGTGCCGCGCCGCCCGCGGGTGAAATTGCCCGCGATGCCGAAAACGCCGCGCCCGGCGCCGCAGCAGGCGGCGCCGGGGGAACCCCTGCAGCCGCAAATAGCCGCCCGCCCGCGCAATGTGCTTTCGCAGTATAAGACGGCGGGCACCGAAGAGGGTGTCTCGATGGCGCGCTCGCAGAATTTGGCGGCGGAGCGTCAGACGGCGGGGGAAGATTTCACGCCGCTGGCTCCGGAGCCGTTGCTGCGTCCCGCATCCACGACGCAGCTGACACGCAGGCAATCGAAACCGCGGCAGGCCAGGGCGGCCGCACAGCCGCTCCGAGTGCAACCGACGCCGGAAAAGCAGCCGGAGCCCGCGCGCCCCAATATCGAGGAATTGCAGCCGGCATTGGCGGAGCCGATTCTGCCCAAGATCGAGCCGGAGCCGATCCTGGACGCCGAGCCCGCGCCCAGGCGCACCGCGCCGCGAACGGCGGATGCGCCAACACCCAAGAAAGAGAAATCCAGAATCATCAAGGCGGAGACGCTGGCGGTGCCGCCAACGCGGACGGAAGCGGCTGCAGAAAAAACAGTTTCCGCGCCGAAAGCGCCGGACGAACCGAAGATTTCCCCGGCGCCGACGGAAATCCGGGAGGAAAACGGCGAAGAGGCTGTCGTGCCGCCGAACAAGAACCAAGAAAAGATCCACGCGTTGGAGGACGAGCTGGCGCAGATGCGCCAGATGCTGCGCCAAGTGATGAACCAGTCCGCCGAGGGCGAAGACGTCAGGACCTTGAAGGACGCGCTGAAATTCCAGGAGCTTCGCGACGATGTGATGCAGGACATTATTCGGAAAATCCCTCCGGCGACGATGGTGTTGGAAAAGGATTCTCCCGAAGCGGTCAAGGCGCTTGGCGACTATCTGCACAGCGTCCTCAAGACGGGGAACGGCATCGGGTTGAAGGCCGGGCGCCCGAAGATTGTCGCGCTGATCGGCACGACGGGCGTGGGCAAGACAACGACTGTCGCGAAAATCGCGGCGAAATTCGTATTGGAGAAGGGCGTCCGCGAGATTGCCCTCATCGCGGCCGACAATTACCGCATTGCGGCGGTGGAGCAGCTCAAGACGTATTCCGATATTCTCGGCCTGCCGTTGGAGGTCGTCTTCACGACGGCCGATTTGAAGGCCAAGCTTCGCCAGCATCGGGACAAGAAGCTGATCCTGATCGATACGGCGGGGCGCAGCCAAAACAACGAGGAGCAGATGGGCGAGCTGAAAGATTTTTTGGCGACGGAGCCGTCCATCGAGAAACATCTGGTATTGAGCGCAACGACGAAGGAACGCGACGCGGAAGCGATTTTTGAGCGATTTGCGGCTTGCCGTCCCGACCGGATCCTGCTCACCAAGACGGACGAGACGGAAAATGTCGGCTTTATCGTGAATCTTCTTTTTGATCGGCGGCTCGCGCTGTCGTATCTGACGACGGGACAGACTGTACCCGACGATATTGAGCCGGCGAAACCGGAAGCTTTGGCGAGGCTCATGCTGAGGTAATGGGAAATGAAGGATCAGGCGTCGAGCCTGCGGGAGCTCGTTCAGGAAAAAAATGAATACAACGGGCCACAGGCCGTGCCTCCTGCCGCGCAGCCGCCGTCCGTCGTGGCCGTGTCGCCGGAGGGCGAACCGCAAACGGTCGTGTCGACGTACAAACGGGTTTTCCGCCCGACGATCCGGACGCGGGCCAGGGTCATCGCGATCACGAGCGGCAAGGGCGGCGTCGGCAAGACAAACCTGACGGTGAATCTGGCGATTGCCATGGGCAAAATCGGGCGGCGCGTCATGATTGTCGATGCCGACTTGGGCATGGCCAATGTGGATGTGGTGCTCGGCACGGTTTCCAAGCATCATTTGCTGCACCTTTTGCAGCCGGAAGTGAACCTGGAGGATGTCCTGATTCACGGCCCTTTCGGGGTAAATTATATTTCCGGCGGCTCGGCCATCGAGCGGGCGGTGGACTTTACGCCGCAGGAGCGTCAATGCCTGATGGACAAGCTGACCGCTTGCGAGACGATGGCGGATATCGTGTTGGTCGATACGGGCGCGGGGCTCGGGCGGAACGTGCTCGACTTCATCCTCGCGGCGGACGAGGTCATCCTCGTGACGACGCCGGAACCGACAGCGTTGACCGATGCCTATGCGGTCATGAAAGCCTACAGTATGCATTCCGAAAAAAAAGACTTGAAGATAGTGGTCAATCGTGTATATGATGAAGAAGAAAGCAATGAAGTCGTGATGAAACTCCGCCGGACGTCGGAAAAATTTCTTTCGATGTCGCTGACGAGCCTCGGCATGATTTATGAGGACAGAAGCGTGATGAACGCGGTCAAGCGCCAGTCGCCGCTGCTCGCCGCGTATCCGGACGCGATGGCGGCCCGTTGCATCGAAGCGGTGGCGAAAAATATTCTTTATGGCGGAGATCACGAAATTCGTCTCGGATGGAGAGGATTTTTGCAAAAGTTGTTGAATTTCTCTTAGAGAGGATTTTTGCGTCGGGGACGCTTCCATATAGAAAATTTCTTGGCAGGGGGTGCCGGTGGTGCCGAATAACGCCGTCAGGACTCGTTATGTGATGAACAGAGGGCAAGGGATGTCCCGAAAGCGGGCGATGTGTTCGCGAAAATTTTGCGGACGGAGCATGCAAGGCTACCTTATACCCCGCAGGATCAGTCTGGCGTGGTCAATGAATGCAATCGGTTGCTGATTGGCGGCCTGAAACGGGAGCCCAAAGGGGCAAGATAGGGGTGCAAACAATGATTCGAGTACTGATAGCCGACGATTCCGCTTTCATGCGCATGGTTTTGTCGGATATGTTCAAGAAACAGCCTGATTTTGAGGTCGTCGGCCTTGCGATGAACGGCAAGGATGCGGTCGAGCAGGTCAAGAAACTGAAGCCCGATCTTGTGACGATGGATGTCAATATGCCGGTCATGGACGGGTTGCAAGCGTTGGAAGCCATCATGGCGGCTTGCCCGACGCCTGTTATCATGTTCTCGAGCCTTACGCAGGACGGGGCGAAAGCGACAATCAAGGCGCTGTCCCTCGGCGCGGTGGATTTCATCAGCAAGGTGGGCGGCTCTATATCCAAGGTCGACACGGTTGAGGACGAAATCTTGTCGAAGGCGAGGATCGCGGCGAATTCGGGGCATGCCGTGCGGCGTTCGATTGCGCCGTCGCCGCCTTTGCCCGTAAAACCAAAGGAGCCGGAGGCCCCGGCGGCTCCGACGATGCGACGGATTTCCCTGCCGACGCGCAAGGGCTACACGCCGCCGCCGTCGCCGCCGCCGCTCACACTTCGCCCAAAGTCAGCCGTGCATTCCGCGGCACCGTCTGGGGGCGGCTCAGGCAGGAAGTTGGTGGTGCTTGGGTGCTCGACGGGAGGCCCAAAGGCATTGCAGACTGTCGTGGCGGGACTTCCCAAAAATCTTCCTTGCGGTGTGCTGATTGTTCAGCACATGCCGCCGGGCTTTACAAAATCTTTGGCGGAAAGATTAAACGAAATCTCGCAAATTTCCGTGAAAGAAGCGGAAAATCATGATATGATAGAGGCGGGTCATGTGTATATCGCACCGGGAAATTATCACATGACGGTTTCGGGCAGCGGACGGGAGATCCTGCTGAACCAAGACCCTCCGATCGGGACGCTTCGTCCGGCGGCGGATGTGCTGTTCAAGTCAGCGGCGCCGCTCGGCAGGGACATCGTTTCGGTGATCCTGACGGGCATGGGCAGCGACGGGGCCATCGGCATGACGGAAATCAAGAAGACGGGCGGATATGTCATCGCGGAAAGCGAGGAGACCGCCATCGTTTACGGGATGCCGAAGGCCGTTGTTGACCTCGGCCTTGCCGATGAGATAAAGCCGTTGCAGCAAATTGCGGGCGCGATTGTAAACGCAGTCAGCCATTAAGGAAGAAATAGGGGGAATAAAAATGGACACAAATCAGTACATGGAAATGTTTTTGGAAGAGTCTCGTGAACATTTGCAGTCGCTGAACGATGGCCTCTTGGCATTGGAGAACGATCCGGAAGAGGTATCGGTCGTCAATGACATCTTCCGCAACGCTCATACGATCAAGGGAATGTCGGCGACGATGGGCTTCACGAAGATCGCCGAGTTGACGCATGATATGGAGAATGTCTTTGACCTCCTCCGCAAAGAGCAGATGAAGGTCAACGAGGATATTATGGATACGCTCTTCAAGACCATCGACTCCTTGGAGCAGATGATCGAGAGCGTAGGCGCGGGCGGCCCGGAGGACGTGGTCGATATCACGAGCTTCGCCTCAAAGCTCAGCGCGCTGGCCAGCGGCAAGTCGATTTCCGACGCTGCTCCGGCCCCGGCGGCCGCTCCGGCTGCGGAAGCCGCGCCGGCAGCCGCCAAAACCGGAGCGGCTTCCATCGAATATTCGGATACAGACAAGGATGTCATCACACAGGCGGCAGGCAGCGGCATGCATGTCCACCACATCAAGGTGACGCTCGCTTCGAGCTGTGTGCTGAAATCGGCGCGCTCCTATATGGTGATGAACGCGCTCGACCAGGTCGGCGAGGTTGTCAAGTCCGTGCCGCCTGCGGAAGATCTGGAACAGGAGAAGTTTGAGCAATCCTTTGATGTCGTGGTCGTGACGGATTCCGAAGCGAAGGCGTTGGAGGAAACGCTTCTGGCGATTTCCGAAGTGGACTCGGTGGAAATCACCGATGCGGCGGAGGAAGTCAAAGCGCCCGAGGAGGCCCCGGCGCCCGCCCCGGCAGCGGCGGCTCCTGTTGCGAACGTACCGGCGCCTACCGCACCCGTGGCGCCCGCGCCGAAGTCGGCGGCGCCGCCCGCAAAGAAACCGGCGGCGGACGCGAAGAAACTCAAGAGCGGCCAGTCCGTGCGCGTGGATATCGAGAAACTCGACACGCTGATGAATCTCATGGGCGAGCTGGTCATCAACAAAGTCCGTCTGGAGCAGATCGGCACGACCCATCGCCTGACGGAGCTCACGGAAACACTGGAACAGATGGACCGTGTGACGACGGATCTCCAAACGGTGGTCATGAAAGTCCGCATGGTTCCGGTCGGACAGGTGTTCAACCGCTTTCCGCGCATGGTCCGGGATCTCGCAAAAGAGCTTGGCAAAGAATTGAATCTGACCATCGAGGGCGAGGAAACAGAACTCGACCGTACGGTTATCGACGAGATCGGCGATCCGATCATGCACCTTCTGCGCAATTCCCTCGACCATGGCCTTGAGCATCCGGATGCCCGCGAGGCGAAAGGCAAGCCGCGGATCGGCGAGGTCGGCCTTATCGCGCGCCATGAGGGCAACAACGTCGTCATCATGGTCACGGATGACGGCAAGGGCATCGACGCGGATGTGATTCGCCGCAAAGCGGTCGAGAAGGGCATGATTTCCGAGGACGAAGCGAACAGCCTCGACGACGCCGATGCGGTGCGCCTGATTTTCCTGCCGGGCTTCTCGACGGCGGAAAAGATTACGGACGTATCCGGGCGCGGCGTCGGCATGGATGTCGTCCGGAGCAAGATCGAGACGTTGGGCGGCCATGTGGATGTCGAAACGAAAATCGACGAAGGCAGCGTGTTCAAGATCAAGTTGCCGTTGACGCTCGCCATTATCCAGGCGCTCTTGGTCAAAGTCCAGGAAGAAATGTACGCGATTCCGCTCGGCTCCATCGACAGCACCATCAATATTACGCAGGAGGACATCAAGACGGTCCGCAACCGGGAGGTCATCGTCCTGCGCGGGCAGATTATCCCCATCATCCGCCTTGGCGACATTCTCAATGTGCCGCGCGTGAACGAGGCGGAGAGCGACGACATCTTCGTCGTTGTCGTCCATATCGGCGAGCGCAAGGCGGGCATCGTGGTCGACAATCTGATCGGCCAGCAGGAAATCGTCATCAAGACGCTCGGCAAGCTTCTTGCGGGGCTCAAGGTGATTTCCGGCGCGACGGTGCTCGGCGACGGACGCGTGGCGATGATTCTCGACGTCAGCGCGTTGATGTGATCGGAAGGGGGAATTAGCGATGGCAAAAGGTGAATTGATGAATATCGCGGAAGGCGAGACGCAGGTACAGGTCGTGGCGTTCAAGCTCCGCCGTGAGGAATATGGTTTCAATATCCTGAACGTCAAAGAGATCAAGGGCTTGACGGATATTACGCGTGTGCCTTTCGCGTCGGATTTTATCAAGGGTGTTATCAATCTGCGCGGCTCGGTGCTTCCGGTCATTGACCTGAAGAAACGTCTGGGGCTTCAGGATATGGAATACACGGATGATACGCGCATCGTTGTCGTCCGCGAGGATGACCTTGAGGTAGGCATGATTGTCGACGCGGTGACGGGCGTCATTACGCTCAACGGCGACCAGATCGACGCGGCGAAAGCCGTCGACAACGAAAACAGCCGGTTTATCACGGGCGTTGGCAAGGTGGCAGAGGAACGCCTCATCATTTTGCTCAACCTTGAGGCAATCATCGGCCTTCAGGATGAGATCAAGTGACGAAAGCGAGGAGCAGCTATGGCCATATCAGATGATATTTTGGAGCTGAGCCCGGTTCAGCTCGATGCCCTGCGGGAGATTGGCAACGTGGGCGCCGGCAATTCCGCGACGGCGCTTTCGCAGATCATCAATCACAGGATTGACATGAACGTGCCGCAAGTTTCCATCGTCCCGATCACGGACGTGCCGGATCTCGTGGGCGGCCCCGACGTGATGGTCGCGGGCGTGTTTCTCCGCGTTTACGGCGCGGCGCCCAGCAATATCCTTTTCCTGCTTCCGCAGGACAGCGCGTTTTACCTCGTGGACATGATTCTGGGGAAACCGCACGGCGAGACGAAGACGCTTGATTTCATGGACGAGTCCGCGCTGATGGAAATCGGCAATATTCTCGCGGGCGCTTACTTGAACGCGTTGTTCAATTTGACGAAGCTTTCGCTTTTGCCGTCGATTCCCGCGTTGGCGATGGACATGGCGGGCGCGATTCTTTCCGTCGTGCTGATTCAGCTCGGGCAGATGGGCGATCACGCGCTCGTCATTGAAACAGAATTCCAGGCAGATGAGGACGGAATCAAAGGTCACTTCTTCCTCGTGCCGGATCCGGGTTCCCTCGATACGATATTGACGGCGGTGGGAGTGGGATAAAGATGGCAGAACTGATCAAGGTCGGCATGGCTGACTACAAGGTCGGTCGTGCGCCAGCAATACTCATCAGCTACGGCCTAGGATCCTGTATCGGGGTGTCGATGTACGATCCGACGGCAAAGGTTGGCGGGCTTCTCCATATCATGCTGCCCGACAGCAAGCAGTCGCGGACCAGCGAAAATCCGGCAAAATTCGCGGATACGGGTATGCCGCTCATGCTGAAAGACGTTTTGGCGCTCGGGGCCTCGAAAAGCCGTCTTGTTGCGAAGATGGCGGGCGGCGCGCAAATGTTTGCCTTTGCGAAGGCGACCGACATCATGCGCGTGGGCCAACGCAACGCGGAGACGGTCAAGTCGATCCTGAAAACGATGGGCATTCGGCTTTTGGCGGAGGATACGGGCGAAAACTATGGCCGTACGGTGCAGATCAATCTGGAAAACGGGGTCTACACCGTCAAGACGATGGTAAAAGGTGAGAAGGATATTTAAGTGAGTGAAGCGGAGCGCATAGAGATTCCGGACGAGACGGCGGAAGCCGCCGCGCCGCAGGAACCGGAAACCGCGTCCGCGCCCGAGGCGCAACCGGAGCCGGGAACGGAGGCGGCTGCCGAGGTCGAGATTTCAAGCCCGCCGGGGGAGGGCGCTCCTTCGGGGGAAGAAGCGGCGGAAGGCGGGGCGGAGCACGGACTGAGCGGAGCCACGCTGGAGTCGATGTCCCGGACGGATCCCCAGTCCGTTGCGGCAGCCGAGGCAGAGAAAACAAAATGGGAGCGCCGCCGGGAAGAGATACAGCAACGTCTTTCCCAATGGTATAAGCTATATATGGCGGACGGCGGCTTCAAGTTGGGCATTTCCCTTGTGACGGCGATTGTCGCGGCCATGATTATTGTGCTTGCGGGCATTTTTTCCGAGCGACAGTTGGGTGTCGTTTTTTGGCGCGCAGTGATCGGCTTTTTCGTTTCGGGGCTTTTCATGGGCGGTATTCTCTATTGGCTCGACCGGTTCGGGATTCCGCTGTTCATTTCGAAGAATGAAGAGCAGATCCAGATGGAATGGCTGAGCGAAGCGGAGGAACCGGACGAAGGAACCGACGAGGCGGCAATCACCGAGCCCGAGGAAGCGGAGCCCGGCGAGATGGAGGAACTCATGCCGCAGGAGGGCGGCGCAGTCCAACCGGGAGAAGGAACGGCGGATCATCCGGAAGGCGAACCGGCGGGAGAACCGCAGGCGGAAACCGGGGAACAGGCAGACAACGGGGCAGCATCGTCGGAAACCGACGGGCAGGCCGGCGAGGCGCCGGGCGAAGAGCCCCCCGGCGAAGATATGGACGGCTTGGAAAATGCCGTTCTGGACGATGCGTTTGCGTCCGGCGAAACGGGAGAAGAAAACGCAGAGCCTCCGACTTTTGCGCCGATGACGGCGGACACCCTCGAGACGCTCCGTGTGCCGGAAAATTGAGAACAGGGAACCGCCGTTAAGGAACTGGCAATAGATAAATTTTAGGGAACCTCTAAAAACTCGATATTTACGCAATTCGTCTGAGGTGAAATCCTGTAAAATCAAGCGTCACAAGAGATTCATCCTCTGCAAAACAACAGTTTTTAGAGATCCCCTTTAAGATAGGGTCTTAGACAAGCCAAATCGAAGATTTATTTATGAACAGTTCCTGAGGTTGGGACGGACGGATGGGAAAGGAGGGACGGCTTTCGATGGATATGAAGCTCAGCGAACAGGAAAGCGAGTCCCTTTGGAGAGAATATGCAAAAAAGCCTACGAAGGCCATCAGGGATCGGTTGGTGGAAAATTATTTGCCGCTCGTCAATATCATTGCCGGGCGGATTGCCGTCAGCCTGCCTTCGCATATCGACCGCGACGATTTGATCAGCAGCGGCTTTTTTGGCTTGCTGGACGCTGTCGAGCGCTATGACCATGCACGGCAGAATAAATTTGAAACGTATGCGGGCGTCCGTATACGGGGGGCGATGATCGACTATCTTCGATCGAAGGACTGGCTCCCCATTTCCGTGCGGCAAAAGATACGATCGTATGAAAACTGTGTCAATGAACTGGAAGGGGCGCTTGGGCGGAGCGCGACGGACGAGGAAATCGCTGCGGCGATGGGCGTCAGTGTTGAGGAGTTTACGCGGTTGGTGACGCAGCTCAATGTTGCGACTGTGATACCGCTGGATGAATATATGCGAACGGAGACGGCGGTGAATGCTGTGCCGTCCCCGCAGGAAACCATCGAAAAGCAGGAGCGCCGGGAGACGCTCGCGAAGGCAATCGAACGATTGCCGGAGAGGGAGCGGCAGGTTGTTTCCTTGTATTACCATGAGGAGCTGACGATGAAAGAGATTAGTCTTGTGCTGAGCATTTCGGAGGCGCGTGTATGTCAGCTTCATACAAAAGCCATCTTTCGCCTGCGTGGGTATCTGGCCCGTGAAAAGGCAAACTTGGTCGGCTGATGCGTAAAGGGGGATATACATGGCGGAAGGATTGAAAAGCGCGGAGGTCGGCGGCCGGGAGGCCGGCTACCTTTTTGAATTCAAGCCGGACGGCGTGTTTCTCACGGTGTATCCGACAGGCGACAGCGGTATGCTTTTTGAGCTGTCGGATATGCGCCAGATCCTGAAAGAATACGGCGTCATGGATTACGATATGGGGGATTTGGCGCACGTTGTCCGGGCAGCGGACGGCAACCCGTTCCTGCTCGCGCAAAGATTCGAGGCGTCGGTGGCGCCGCCGGATCCCAACGCGAAAAGGTCTGCGAACGAGGAGATTCCGGCGGTGAAAGCCAAGCCGGAGAACGGAATTTTCATGAAGTTCCAGATCGAGGTATCCAAGGACAGGATGACGGCCACGATGAAAATTGACCGTCAGCCGGGGCAGATACCGCCGGCCAAAGAAGATGTCCTGAAAGAATTGTCGTCAAGGCGCATCGTATTCGGCATTGATGAGGATGCGATCGAGAGAGGTTTGGCGCATGGTTCCCAGACCGTCATCGTGCGGGGCAAACCGCCCGAACCGGGAAAGGATGCCAAAATTGTCCGGAAGTTCAACGCGGAGCAAAAGGGCAAGCTGCAGGAGGACAAATACGGCAGGGTTGACTATAAAAATCTGAACCTGTTCCTGATCGCGAAGAAAGGGGACATCCTCGCGGAACGGATTCCGCATACATTGGGTGTCGAAGGTGTCAATATATTCGGCGACAAAATCAAGCCGAAACCGGGCAAGCCCAAGCCGGTGCCGGCCGGGAAAAACACAGAAATCAAGGATGACAATTTTGTGGTTGCCGCCATCGACGGACAGATTGTCGAGGCGAACAACAAGTTCAGCGTCGATCCGCGCTTGGAGATTCGGGGCGATGTCAGCGTCGGGACGGGCAATATCAATTTTGTCGGCGCGGTGTCGATTGGCGGCAATGTGTTGCAGGGGTTTTCCGTCAAGGCGACCGGCAACGTTGAGATCAACGGCGGCGTCAACGGCGGCATGGTGGAAGGCTTCAACGTCTTTGTCAAGGGCGGCGTCATCGGTGTGGACGGCAAGGGCAAGGTCACTGCGGAAGAGGACGTGCAGGCGGCTTTCGTTGAGAACGGAGCCATTGAAGCAGGCGGTATCATTACGGTCACGGATGTCGTGCTTCATTCCGACCTTCGGGCCGGCATCAAAATTGTGGTCGAGGGAAAACGGGGACTGGTGACGGGCGGTTACTTGGCCGCAGGCGAAGAGATCCGCGCGAAAGTCATCGGCAACCAGGCGCAGGTCGCGTCCCGTCTTGTCGTGGGCGTAAACCCGAGCCTTCAGAGAAAATATCAGGACGCTTGCAGGGAATATTCGGAGTCGAGAAAGAAGCTTCAGCAACTGACGCAGGCGCTCAACACGCTCGGGAAAATCGACGTTTCGTTGTTGCCGCCGCAGCGCGCGGAGCAGATCGCGCAGCTGACGCGGTCCCAGTTCCCGTTGGCGGGCCAGGTGGAGCGTTCTGAGCGCCTCATCAAAGAATTGGAAGAGCAAATCTCGCAGATGAAGAACGGTCGGATTTGCGTTTCCGACCGGATATTCCCGGGGCAAAAGCTCATCGTCAATTCCGTCGTGAAGCACATCCAACAGGAAGAGCAGCATTGCTCCTTCCAACTGGAAGACGATGAGGTCAGAGTCGGGCCGTATTATTGATACAGTAAAATTCGGAGGCGAGGAACATGGCAATGGATATCAATCCGATCAGCCTTCAAATGGTGGTGCCGCGCGCGACGGACGCCGGGCAGGTGCAGCACAATCTGAATCAACAGGTCAATGTGCAGCAGGAATTTGCGATGTTGCGCGAGCAGATGGATGTCAAGAACAAGATGGAGACGGTACAGACGCGCGATAATCCGGAAGATGGGCGCATCAAGGATGACCCCGAGCGGCAGTCACGGGGCGGCGGCTACTCCGGCGGAGGGGGAAAGCGCCGGCAGCGCGGCGAGGAAGAGGAACGTCCGGCAATCGACCTTTTGCGCGGGCACAATATTGATATATCACTGTGAGAACCGGAAACGGCAGACGGGAGCGAATGCGCGTCCTTCGAGCGTGCGCGTTCGGGGCGTCTGCCTGTTTTTATGATTGGGAGCTAATATGGCGACGGAGATTTTGGGATTCCTCATTATTGTGGGGATATTGATCGTGTTCATCGTGCGGCGCGATTTGTGGAACGGCTCGACAGCCTCCAGCAAGGCGGAGGAGGTCGAGGAGGCATCCGTGAAGATGCGCCTCCAGATGGAACATTCCGCAGACGCGATCATCACGCGCATGGAATCGCATATTCGCCAGCTGGAATCGTTGGTGGCGGCGGCGGACGAGCGTGCGCGGGTTTTGGAGAAACAGCTGGCGGCGGTGCGCGAGGATCAGGAACGTGCGCAGCGGAAGGCCGAGCAGGAGTTCGCGGCGATGCGGGCCGCGCAGGCTTCTTATTATCCGCCGAGGGGTGACGCCTACGCGGCGGGCTATGAGGAAGCGATGCGGCGTCAGCCTTGGCCTGCCCGCGAAGAGTATCAGCCTCGCGTACCGCAGCCGCAATTTTCCATGCGTCCGATTGATGAGGTCCCGTCCGTGCGCAGGACGGATTATGCCGCGCGGGAACGAATGAACCCGCGCGGGCGGGACGATGGATTCGCTGAGGCGTTGTCGGCGTCGATGTACGAGGCGCAAAACACTTACAGACGTGAGCCGCGCCGGGAAAGACCGGCGCCCGCGTACTACGAGAACGGAGGCTATGGGCAGGGCGGTTACGGGAATCCTTATGAGGCGGTGCCCTATCCCGCGGAATCGTATCCGGTGGAAGACACTTGGGAGCAGTACGTGGAGGAGCCGCGTCGCCCAACGCCTTCGAGAGCGGAGCGGGGATTTCGGCGGACTTCTGACGTTCCCGTGGAAATGGTGGTGGAAGAAACCCCGGCGGTCATTGTGGAGCCGCAAGTGACGAACCGGCGCGGCGACTATTTGCAGGAAGAGCCCGAAGAGGAAGGCCCCGTGTTTTCGCCGGAGCAAATGGAAGAATTGGCGAAAACGGAGGCGGAGGTCGTCGTTTCCTCCAGTGTCGCGGATGTGGTCGACCTGCCAGTCCATTCGGATGAAGCGGGCGACCATAGGGACGCGGCCGTACTCAACGAGGGGCAGGAAATCGAATCGCCGGAGGAAGATGTCCACGGTTTCGCGGAGCCGGAAGAAATGGAAGTTCCGGAGGAAGAAGCTCGCGAGTTCGCGGACGCCGAGGAATGGCCGCCGGACAAACAGCAAGATTTCGTGGAAGCGGCAGAGCCGGAGCCGACAGCGGCGGAAGAGCCTTTCGAGGAGGAGGGCGACCGGGCGATGGAGCTTCCAGAGGAAGCGTCGGCGGAGTTTTCGGAGAGTACGCAGCCTTGGATGCCGGAAGAGGCCGGGGCGGAAGAAGGTATGTCGGCAGCGGCGGAAGCGGCGGTCGCTCCGCAGGAGGACTCCATGGCTTCGGAGCCGGACGAAGAGGAGGTGCCGCAGGGAGAGATTTTCGCTTTTACGGAAGAAGAAGAACTCGCGTTGCCCGCGTCAAACGTCTCGGCTTCGGAAAAACGACCGGGGGGCTCGGATGTTTCGGCGGAAGCCCTGCGGGAACCGGGGCACACGGTACAAAATACGGCAGACGATTCAAGAGAGCCGTCCCCGACCGTTCGCGCGCGAGCGCTTTTGGCGCAGGGCATGTCGCCCGCCGAGGCGGCGAGAGAAACAGGGATGGGCCGGAGCGCCGTCGAGCTTCTGGCACAGATGGCGAAAAGTATGGGGAAAACGCAAGACAGCGATTGACAGTCTTTTGGCACACCGTTATAATATATGCGTGTGTTTCGGGGCATAGCTCAATTTGGTAGAGCACCTGCTTTGGGAGCAGGGGGTCGCAGGTTCAAATCCTGTTGCTCCGACCATATTCGCACCCGTAGCTCAGCTGGATAGAGCATCGGTCTTCTAAACCGA
>JAFVAI010000045.1 GCA_017480545.1 Schwartzia sp. (in: firmicutes)
CGAGGCCACGCCGAGGGATTTTTTCGTCAGGCAAGGAAGATGCCGCGAAGGCGTAGCATCGCTACGTCGAACGGCATCTGACGCAGCATGACGGAAAAAGACCCGGCGTGGGCCGGAGGGACTTGTTCGGCGTTTCCTTAAATCCTTGCTGCGATTGGTATGATAAGCAGCGAACCGCAATCTTCGATTGCGTGTGAGTCGCTTATGCAAAGCTGACGTCAGACGCGCTTTGGCGCGGCTGTAGCCTGCGAAGCAGGCGCCTCTCAGATTAAAATTTTGGTCTGGGATAAGTATCAATTTGAGGAAGAAACGATTTTGCCGCCGACGATGATATAGCCATCCGCATCGTAAAACACCGCCGACTGGCCGGGCGTCGGCGCGCGGACGGGATCGTCGAAGGTGACGGCAAGGAGGCCGTCGCCGGCCGCTTCCAGTGTTGCCGGGGCGCCTTGGTGGTTGTAGCGGATTTTGGCAAAGGCCCGCGTTTTTTCTCCGCGTTCGATTGTTTCCACGGCCATGAAATTCAGGTCGTTGCAGAGGACGGTCGTATGGAAGAGCGACGGTTCGCCGCCAATAACGACCTCGTTCTTTTCCGCGTCAATCCTTGTCACATAGGCGGGAGCGCCGAGGGCGAGGCCGAGGCCCTTGCGCTGGCCGACGGTGTAATGCGCGATTCCTTTGTGGACGCCGAGGACGTTTCCCGCCTCGTCGACGAAATTTCCCGGCGGGGGCAGCTCCGCCTCCGTTTCGCGCTCGATGTAGTCCGTGTACTTGCCTTCCGTGACGAAGCAGATTTCCTGCGAGTCCGGCTTTTGCGCCGCCGAGAGCCCCGCCCGGGCCGCAAGGGCGCGCACCTCTTCCTTGTCGTAGCCGCCCAACGGCAACAGGGTATGCGCGAGCTGTTCCTGCGTCAGCTTGTACAGCGCATAGGACTGGTCTTTTCGGGGGGATGCCGCCCGGCGGATGGCGTACCGCCCGTTGGCGAGCCGCGCCGTCCGCGCGTAATGGCCGGTGGCGACAAAAGCCGCGCCCATGGCGGCGGCGGCTTCCAAAAGCTGCGCCCATTTCAGGACGTGGTTGCATTCCACGCAGGGATTTGGGGTCCTGCCATGCAAATACTCGTCGATGAAGGGCGTGACCACGAGGCTTTGAAAGCTCGACGCGGCGTTTCGGACGTAATACTCGATGCCCATGCGCGCGGCCATTTCCCGCGCGTCCTCCAGTTCGCAGCACCGGCTGTCGCCGCCCGCCCAGGTCTTGACGGTGACGCCGACGACTTCATGCCCCGCGGCTTTCAAAAGATAAGCCGTCGTCGCGCTGTCCACGCCGCCGGACAGGCCGACAACCACTTTGCTCATGCCGCTTCCCCCTCGTACATATTTTCCAGCCGCGCCACCGCCAGTGTCGAGACTACGTCGCCGGTCACGTTCAGCGCGGTGTGGATCATGTCGATGGGGCGGAAGATGCCGACCACCATGCCCATGATGGTCGCGGGAAGCCCCATCGTGCCGAGCAGCATGACCGTCAAGACAATGCCGCTGTTCGGGATGCCCGGTGTGCCGATGGAAATCAGTGTCGTCATGAAGACGAACATCGCCTGTTGGTAAAGCGTCAGGTCCACGCCGTAAATTTGCGAGACGAACAGCACCGTAACCGCGTAGTAGGCGGCGATGCCGTTCATGTTCACCGTCGCGCCGAGAGGCAGCGTGAACGACGCCAGCTCATGCTTTACGTGGAACTCCTGCTCCGTGACGCGGAGCGTGACCGGCAGCGTGCCGGAACTGGACGTGGTGCTGAACGCCACCCACCAGACTTCGGAGATTTTATGGAAAAACTCGGGCAGCGGGATTTTCGCGATGCCCTTGATGATGAATAGATAGATGAAAACGACGATGGACGCCGCCGCCATGTAGTGCGTGAGGATGAATTTCCCCATGATGCCGAACACGGAAAGGCCGTAAGCTCCGGTGCTGCAGGCGGCGAGGGCGCAGACACCGTAGGGCGTCGCCCGCATCACGAGGTCGGTGATTTTGAACATGACCTGTGTCGCCTCGTCGATGACCCGTTTGACGCGGGCGGCCTTTTCGCCGAGAATCGTCAATGCGACGCCGACGAAGACCGCGAAGACGATGGTCTGCATCAGATCGCCCTTCGCCAGCGCGGCAACGGGATTCGACGGCACCATGCCGAGAATCGCCGCGCCGACGGTCATCGGCTCCGCCGCCCGGATCGGTTCGCCGGACTCCACGATGCTCGCGACGCCGAAGCCGCGCCCCGGCTGCATCAGGTGCGAAACGGCGAGGCCGAGAACCGTGGAGAGAATCGTCGTTACGATATAGAAGCCCATGACCTTCGCGCCGATGCGTTTCAGCTTCGCCACATCGCCGATGCTGGCGATGCCGCTGATAATCGAGCAGAAAATCAGCGGAATCACGATCATCTGGATCAGCTTCAAAAAGAGGTCTCCGACGGGCTGCACAACCAGGATTTTCTCCTGCAGGACCAGCCCCAGCACCGCGCCGATGCCGAACCCCAAAAAGACCTTTGCGCTCATGGAGAGATGTTTCATCACGTTCACGTCCTTGCCATAAAACATAAGGAAACGCCGAGATCCGACGTTTCCTTTTTGATTGTAGCATAAAATTCGTTTTTATGAAAGAATCCCTTTCGAGAAATACCGCTCGGCGCGGTCGGCGAAGACGAGGACGATATTGCCCCTCGCGCCCGACGCCGCGAGCTTTTCCGCCGCCGCCAGCGTCGCGCCGGAGGACGAGCCCGCGAAGATGCCCTCCTTTGCCGCGAGCCGCTTGACGCCCGCGAAGGCTTCGTCGTCGCTGACCTTCACCACCGTATCGACGAAGGACATATCCATCGTGTCGGCGACGAAATCGTTGCCAATCCCTTCAATCTCATAATCGCCGTGCTCGCCGCCGCCCAGCGTCGAGCCGATGGGGTCGGCGAGCACACCCTTGACGTCGGGATTCTTTTCCTTCAAATATTTCATGATGCCGGAGAATGTGCCGCCGCTCCCCGCGCCGCAGACGAGATAATCCACCTTCCCGTCGAGATCCTCGTAAAGCTCCGGCCCCGTCGTCTCATAATGGGCGCGCGGGTTCGCGGGATTCTTGAACTGCTTCATGGTAATCGCGCCGGGAATCGCCGCGGCAAGCTCCTCCGCCTTCGCCTCCGCCATCAGCATGCCGCCGGAGCGCGGCGTCGAGACGATTTCCGCGCCGAGAGCTTTCATCAGCGTCTGCTTTTCGACGGAAAATTTTTCCGGCACGACGAAAATCACGCGGTAGCCTTTATTCAGCGCGGCGAACGCGATGCCAAGGCCCGTGTTGCCCGCCGTGCCTTCGATGATCGTGCCGCCCGGCTTCAGCCGCCCGCTCGCTTCCGCGTCGGCGATCATCGCGCGGCCGATGCGGTCTTTCGCGCTGCCGCCGGGATTCCAAAGTTCCAGCTTCGCGAAGAAGCGCGCCCCCTCCGGCACATTTACATGCGTGAGTTCCACCAGCGGCGTATGCCCGATGAGTTCCTGCATGGATGCGTAGTAGCGCATATTATTTCGCCTCGCTTTCACGGATCGCGTTGTCAAGGTCGCGAATCAAATCGTCCGCGTCCTCGATGCCGACGGACAGGCGGATCAATCCATCCGTGATGCCCACCGCTTCCCGCGTCTCCTTCGGGATCGCGGCGTGGGTCATGGTCGCCGGGTGGCAGACAAGGCTTTCGACGCCGCCGAGGCTCTCCGCCAAGGTCACGACGCGGAGCGCGGGGAAAAATTTCTTGATGTCGCGCTCCGGCGAAAGCTCGAAAGAGACCATCGCGCCGCCGTTTTTCGCCTGCTTTTTCTGGATGTCATGCCCCTGCGCCGTTTCCAGCCCCGGGTAATAGATTTTCTTGATGGCGGGATGCGCCGCGAGGTGACGGGCAATCTCTTCCGCGTTTGCCGTGTGCCTGTCCATGCGGACGGCGAGGGTGCGGACGCCGCGCATCAAGAGGAACGAGTCAAAAGGCGCAAGCACGCCGCCCGTGGAATTCTGGATGAAAGCAAGACGCTCCGCGAGTTCGTTGTCCTTCACGACCGCAAGCCCCGCCACGAGATCGCTGTGCCCGCCGAGGTACTTCGTCGCGCTGTGCAGCACGATATCCGCCCCCAGCGTCAACGGCCTTTGCAAATACGGCGTCATGAACGTATTGTCGACAATGACCGTCGCGCCGTGCCGATGGGCGATTTTCGCCGTCGCTTCCATGTCCGTGACTGTCAGCAGCGGATTCGCTGGGCTTTCAATCAGTACCGCCTTCGTATCCGGCGTGAACGCCGCCTCAAATTTCGCGGGGTCTGTCGTGTCCGCCAGAGAAAACGTAATCCCGAAATGATTGAACACTTTATCCATCAAGCGGAACGTGCCGCCGTAAACGTTTTCCGAAAGCAGGATATGGTCGCCGCTCTCGAACAGGCTCAGCACCGCCGTCTCCGCCGCCAGCCCCGAGGCGAAGGCGAACCCCGCCGCGCCGCCCTCCAGCTCCGCGATCAGCGATTCCAATGCCGCGCGGGTCGGATTGCCCGTGCGGGAATACTCCCACTTCGGTGTGCCGCCGATATTTTCCTGCGCGTACGTCGAGGTCTGATAAATCGGCACGTTCACCGAGCCCGTGCCGCCGTCCTCATGAACGCCGCCGTGAATCAGCGCCGTCGAAAAACGCATACCGCTCATGTCCGATTCCATAAATATTCCCCCAATTTATTATCGTTTCACGACTTCCGTCATCGCCGCGATGTTCCCCACCGGGGTCTTCGTCGAAAGCCCGCAGGCCGGGGAAATGATGTCGATGCCGTTCGCCACTAACTTTTCCGTCACCTGCCGGATGGTTTCCGGCTCTTGGAGTTGGAGCGCGAAGGTGCTGACGTTGCCCATCACCGTCAGGCTGCCGTATTCCGCCTTGATGGCTTTCAGGTTCACCATCGCGTCGGTGCTGACCGCGTCGCCGTGAAGCTCGGGCAAATACTTCTTCACCGCTTCCATGCGCCCGCAGATGTGGACGATGGCCTTCGCGCCGCGCCCGTGAATCGCGTCCGCGAGGCGGTTCAGGTACGGCACCGCGTAGTCCCCGAACATCTTCGGCCCCAAAATCTCCCCCGTCGCCGTCGGGTCGGCAATCGTGATCACGGGGAAACCGCTCTCGATCAGTACGCCCGCGTATTCGACGAGAAAATCCGTCACATAGTCGAGGACGCGGTGCGCGTTCGTCTTGTCCTTCCTGAGTTCCTTCAGGAACGTCATCGGGTCGACGATAGACGCGGCGGTGGAAATCGGCCCGGTCAGGCTGCCGACGACCGGCACGTCGGGATGCTTTGCCGCAATCGTCTCTCCCGCTTTCGCTATGGCTTCAATGCGTCCCTCCCGGACGAGCTGTTTCACGTCGCGCGTCTCCACATCGGCGGCGGAGGCGTATCGTTCCTTTGCGATCTTCGGCTCGCAGACGGGTGTCCCGAAATCAATCTCGCTGCCCAGCACCTCGGCCTCCACCGTCATGCAGTACGGGATGCCGAAATTCTCAAAGCCCGTTTTTTTCTCCACCTCTGTGGAGAGCTTCGTCATAGCCTCCGCGTCGGGATGCACCTTCGGGAAAGAAAGCCCCAGGCTCTCGATCACGTCCACCGTCGCGCTGTTCATCATGCCGCCGGGGCAGATGACCGGCGCGCGGTCCACACTTTGCTTGGAAAGAACGCGCAGCAGGCGTTCCTTCGGAGAAAGGTCATTCATCGTCATCGCCCCCCTGCGAAACCAGTTCCCGGGCGAGGCGCGCCGCCTCCGCCGCGTTCACCGCATACACATCCGCGCCGATCTTGTCCGCGAAGGACGGGGAAATCGGGCCGCCGCCCACGATGACTTTGAACTTTCCGCGCTTCGCTTCTTTTTCCAAAACCTCCAGCACCTCGCGCATCGCGGGCATCGCTGTCGTCATCAGCGTCGCCAGCGCGATGATCTCCGCGTGGTGCGCCTCCGCCGCCCTGACAAACGCGGCGGCGGGGATGTCCCGCCCCACGTCGATTACGTCAAACCCCGCGCTTTCCAGCATAATCTTCACGAGATTCTTTCCGATGTCGTGGGTGTCGCCCTCCACGACGCCAATCACCACGGTATGCCGCACCGCGTCCTCGCGCTTCACAATATGCGGCTTCAAAATCTCGATGCCCGCGTACATCGCATCGGAACAGAGCAAAAGCTCCGGAATGAAATACTCCTCTTCCTCGTAAAGCCGCCCGACCTCCTCCATCCCGGCGGACAGCCCCTTGTCAATCGCCTCGTAAGCGTCGAACCCTTCATCGACCACCGCCTGCGCCAATTCCCGCGCGAGGTCCTCGTCCATGTTCACCACGGCCTCCGACAGCCCTTTGTGCAGTTCTTCCTCTCTTGCCATTGCTCATCACTCCTTGTCCACGGGAAACAAAAAGAGGCTTCAGAAAAATGCGTTCGCATTTCTCCGAAGCCTCCGTCTGTTCCGGTCAGCCTTTTGAATAGAGGCATTATAAGATATAATTTATACCTTGTCAATAGGAATTTGTTTTTCCTGTGTTATTCCAAAATCTCCCGCACCTGCGCGGCAAGGCCGCGTCCCTCTCCGTCCTTCGCCGTCGCCATCAGGAATCGGCACAGCCCACCGCTTTCTTTCGCCCAAAGCGTCCCGACCATATTTTTTTCTTTCGTGTCGTCGTTCGTGGCGAGATGCGCGCCCTTGTACTCAATCACGCAAACCACACCGTCTTTTCGCTTCGCGACAAAATCGGGATAGAAATTGTCCGTATGCGTCGGCAGCCAAAAGGAATCCAATGCCGCCGTATCCAACTTTTCCGTCGCCGTAAAGCGCACCGTTGCCTTGCCCGTATCCAGCCCCGGCAGTTTCGGCTGATGGTAGCGAATCGCCGTGTCCGCCTCCGCGTTCTCGAAGCCCATGCCCAAAAGATTGTCGCGGATTTTTCCCGCCGCCTCCATCCATTCCGATACCGCCACATTCGCGTAGGCTTCGTTCAGTTCCGCGACTGTGCGCCGTTTCGCGTAGGGCATCCGAAGCACACGCCCTAAAAGCTGCTCCGCGTCCTTCGGCGAATGAACCCGCGCCAGCGAGCAGAACACATAGGCAAAGGGACAATCCCAGCCCTCTTTGAGCGCTTGCACCGTAATGACATAACGGATCGGGCAGTCCCGCGCCAAAAGATTTACGCCGTCCAGCTCGTGCTTCTCGCCTGTGGCGACGGCGATTTGCTCCTCCGGGATATGCGCCTCGTTCACGCGATATTCCCGCACCGTTGCCGCCGTCACGTCCTTGTCCTTGTTCTCCGCTTGGAACAGCGCAATCGGGCGGATATAGTCCGGCTCGCCCGCCGCCAGTTTTTCGAGCCGGTTGCGCTGCTGCACGGCGGACTCCGCCGCGTCCTCCCAAGTCTGATGCTCGACCAGCGTAATCGGGAGCTTGATCATTTCCTCGGCCTTGAGTTCCGACGCGCTGACTTTGTACAGCACGTTGGAATTTTGCGCTGGCTTCTTGGGATTGTTCGCGGGCGTCGCCGTCAGCTCCACGACCGCCGACGGGCGCAACCGTTCCAAGACCTCCATGCTGAGATCGCTCTTATGGTTATGCGCCTCGTCGATGATAACCAGCGGGCGGATATACGCCAGCAAATTGCGGAACGTCTGATAGCCGTATTGCGTTTCGTCGAAATACGGCTGCTTCGGTATGTCGCGGAAGCAGGATACCAATGTTTCGTGGTAATCGTAAACCTTGCGGTTTTTCTTGTCCTCGACGCGGAGCGCGGCAAATGTCGCTACGAAAATATTGACCGCGCCCGTCACGTCCTGCGGGCGAAGCCGTGTAAACTCCGTGATGTCGTAAACGCGCACATTATGCCCGAACGCCTCCGTGAGCGCCTCGCGGTTCGGATGGCGCACGTCCTCCAGCGTTTTCAACGTCTGATTCCGTATCGTGTCCGTCGGCACAAGCCAAAGCACGAAGGGAAACTCACGCTCCAAAAAATTCGCCGCCGCGAGCCTCACAATATAAGAACCGAGCAAAGTCTTCCCGCCGCCCGTCGGCAGACGCAGGCACACATAAGGCACATCCTCCATGCCGGAAAGCGGCACATAAGTCTCCGCGTACCCTGCCGCTTCCCGCTGACGGGAAAACGCCTCCCCGCACCCAATCACCTTCGCCTCGGCCAGAAACGCGGCGAGCTTTTGAAGCGTCTGTTTTTGGTAATTTTTAAGCTCCATGATATACTCCTTGAAAAATTTTTGTAGTATAATAAAAGAAAGGTGGGATTGCTCATGCCGATGACGCCGACAGAAATGATTCGTTTGCTGAAGAAAAACGGCTTCCAATACGTCAAAAGCAACAACGGCTCGCATCAAAAATTCCACAATCCATTGACAAAGCGAACCGTAACTGTTCCCGTGCATGACCGAGAAATGTCCAAAGGCTTGGAGCAAACGATATTGAAACAAGCCGGGTTAAAATGAGGAGTGCTTCGTATGACGCAGAAATATTTTTATCCGGCGGTATTTCAGCCGGAAGAAAAAGGGTATTCCGTCTATGTGCCCGATATTCCGGGCTGCTGCACCGAAGGGCTTTCAATGCCGGAGGCCATCGCCATGGCGGAAGACGCCATTGGATTGATGCTGGAAGGCGTCAGGGAAGAAAACTTTCCGAAAGCGTCGCCCCCGGAATCCATTCCATTGGAAGAAAAACAATTTGTAGTCGTTGTTCCTTTCGATAAATTGGCGTATGACAGAAAATACAATCAGCAGCCCATCGAAAAAACGGTGGCAATCCCCGGTTGGCTGGATTCGTTGGCACGCGAGCACAACGTCAATTTTTCCGGCGTCTTCCAAAATGCCCTCATGCGGGAACTGAATATCGTATAAACGCCAGTATAGCGCGACGGTCAAAAAACAGACCGCCGCGTTTTCTATTTCTTCACCGCTTCCGGCGTTTGCCGGAACGTAATGGAAAGCTCCTTCAGCCCATCGTCCGGGATGCGGCAGCTTTCTCCGAAAATCACCTTCGGGCCGTCAAAGGCGGGGAGCATACCGAGCACCTTGCGCGTCAGCACGTTGCCGCCGTGGGGGCGTTTGTCGCCGAGCACGCCGTTGTAAAGCAGATAATAGGCAACGCCCTTGTGCACGCCGAGGAGCGACGCCGCGCCGACGTGACCGTACAGTGGGCGCGCCTCGCCAATCATGCCGGGCGAGTTTTTCTCGACGCCGGGATTCGACGCATTGAAGCAAGGCATATCTTACGGTAAAAAATAAATTTTCTTGCAACTACTCACGGGCTTCTTGTCGTGGTATAATAACTGAAAAGGAACGGGAGGCGACGGTTTGGGCGAGAAGGACTTGACGCAGAAACAGCTGGCCGAGTACGAGGATATCTTTGCGGACATCATCAACGTCCTGCTGCTGGACGGCAAGTGGCTTATAAAGCCTGACGAGCTGAAACCAGCGAAGCGCGACTCCCTTTACAAAGACAAAAGCATGAAGCTTCGGATGCAGGAACGGGATATTGCGAAGTTTTGGGAGAAAGGCGGCATCCGCCTCGCGTTCATCGGGCTGGAAGACCAGACCAAAATCCACAGTGCCATGCCGCTTCGTGTGATTGGCTACGACGGCGCGGTGTATCGGGATGAGTTGAACGCCTTAAAGCCGGAGGACGAAACAGAAAAATTGGTGTTCCGGCTTTACCCTGTTATCACGCTGGTACTGCACTTCGATTATGAACGCCACTGGACAGCACCGCGCACGCTGAAAGAATGCTTCCCGAACATCCCGAAGGGGCTTGGCCCGTACATCAACGATTACAAAATCCACGTCTTCGAAATTGCATGGCTGCCGGACGAAACCAACGCTAAATTCAAGAGCGACTTCCGTTTTGTCGCGGACTATTACAGCCAGATGCGGAAAACGGGAAAATGGCAGCCTGTGCCGGGGAAAGTACAGCACGTCAAGGAACTATTTGAGCTGCTCAACGCGCTCACAAGTGATAAACGGTTCATTGATATGTATACAAAGCGGAAGGGAGAGAAAAAAGATATGGCATCGATTGCACTGGATTATTTAGCCGCCGAAGTGGAAACAAAAGTGCGTAATAAGGAACGCGCTGAAGGACGTACAGAAGGACGTACAGAAGGACGGGCATCGGCACAAGAAGAAATCGCCCTTAACATGTTCGCCGATCATGTTTCTGTCGACAAGATTGCGAAATACAGCAAGCTTTCCCTCAGAAAGGTGACAACCCTCGGCAAGAAACATGGATACCTTTGACTGATTCGAAAGCAAAACGCCAACAAGCTCAAAGTGAGTGTGCTGGCGTTTTTAATTTCCCGCATGCCATTGGCTTTATTCAATCGGCG
>JAFVAI010000046.1 GCA_017480545.1 Schwartzia sp. (in: firmicutes)
AAGCATTGTTTTAAGGCTTTCCTGCTCTGCGACAGTCAACTTACCGATAATATCTAATGCGTCTTTGATAGTAGGCATATCCAATTACCTCCTTCGGTGGTACTGTTTCTTACTATTATTATACGCTATTTCTCGTCAAAAATCAACCATTTGTTGTGACAGAGCCTTTTTCAAAAGACGAAGTTGCAGCCGCCCCAACTGGAGCCGATATGGATTCCTTTGATGCAGGTGCTTCATCGCCAAGATATGCAGGCGCTTGGAACCCCATTCTGCGCCTGTCACGGTCATCACCACGGTATTCTTCGTCCAGAATTTCCTCAACATACATTTCGTCGAGATAGTTCTGCACATCATCGAAAAGACTATTGGAAATCCTGAAGGATTTGCGGTCAAATACCACAAGATAGACTTCTATGTCATGTTGTACAAGAAAATCTCTGATAGCCTGTGTTGCCGTGGCTATGGCGATTTCTGCCGGACAACCGAATACTCCTGCCGATATGAGAGGAAAAGCGATGGAGGAGCATTGATTCTCGCTGGCAAGACGGAGCGAGTTGGTGTAGCATTCGGTGAGGAGTTCCCGCTCACCGTGCCGTCCGTCCTGCCACACCGGGCCTACTGTATGTATGACATAATCGGCAGGCAAATCGTAGGCAGGGGTAATAAATGCTTTGCCCGTGGCAATATCACCGATTTTCTTCCGCGCTACCAAAAGTTCCGCTCCGGCGGCTTTATGTATGGCTCTGTCAACACCGCCACCCACGACAGGACGGGGATTGGCAGTATTGACAATGGCATCCACTTGAATTTTGGTGATGTCGTTGCGGACGATTTCTAATGGCACGATAATTCACTCCCAAATACTACTTGAAGAATCCCAATTCTGTAAGGCGTTTCTTGCAAACATCTATCTCGGCCGTTGAGAACAGTGGCCAGTATTCCTCGTGTTCGTATATGATAGCTTCAACTGAGCAACGCAGCGCATTAGCGATATTCTCAAAATTCTCCATTTCCCATAATCTTGTCAGTCCTTTGTATTCTGATGACTCTTTACCATCCTGTAAAAGCCGTTTTGATGTTTCAACAGCACCATATTCATGTAGCATTTCTATAAATCTAGTTGGATGATATTTCGGCTTTGCTTTTTTGAATATATCTACACCGGCCATCAAATCATTGTAAAGCCGTTCTTCTAAAGCACTATTTCCCAAAACCTTTCTCTCCCTACCAATTCCGTCATACTTATTCCACTCCCGGAAATGCGTCCACATATTTGATTTTGATATCGGGGAAACTGTCCACGAACTGCACCGTGAAATCCTCGCCGTATTCCACGAATTTCCACTCGCCAATATCATCGGGAAATGAATCAACGACCTTCACCTTTAGGTCAGGGAAGGAATCCACCAATTTGACTTTGATGTTGGCAAAATGCTCCACGACCTTTACCTTGCCGCACAGCTTGATGCCTTTGTAGTAGCCGTCCTTGTTCACGGCAGATGCCGCCATCGCCGGGATGGTCATGGCGAGCAGGAGCAATACCGTGAGTATCGTTGTCAGTTTTTTCATGGTGGATAGCCTTCCCTTCCTCATTGTCAACCTTTCAGATTCAACCCATCATGAAACGCTTTTCCTACTACCGGCCCCACCAAGCGATATGTACTGGTGGCGATGTCAAAAATAATCGGCTGCAACTTATCGTAGTCCACTTTTCCGTCTGTCAAAACGGATTCGTCCGCTTGCTGGGCAACAATCTTTCCGACAAGTATGCCCGTGTCATCGCTGTAACTGACGCACTCGCACTCCAAAGTTACAGGGAACTCTTCGATAATGGGAGCATTGACATGACTGCTCTTATGGACATGGCAGCCGGCTTTTTCGATCTTATTCACTTTATTGCCGGTCTCAACTCCAAAGTAGTCCGCTATCTCCACCGTGTCCTTGGTAGCAAAGGCTACAGTAAATGCTTTCGTGTACTTTATGTTCTCCGTGGTCTTATGTTTGGCGAGGAATAAGGTGATCTCGCCGTAATCCGACTGCGTTCCCCATGCAGCGTTCATGGCGTTGGGGATACCATCTTTGTCATAAGTTCCGATAATGAATACTCCCTCCGGCGCAATGCACGCCTTTTTGCCTTCAAATTCAACACTCATCATAAATTCCTCCCTATCAATATTTTAGGCATCCACTCAAGTTAATTCGCCACCAACCCTCGTCATTCCTGCCTTGGCGGTCATTTTGCACACCCTCATAACGATTTGTCCTGCCTTTCGTTACGGGATATACCTATCGTTATGGGCGTGTGCATTTTTTGCACACGGCTCCTCGTTGAAACAATCCTCCAAGATGCGTCCATTCTCAAGCCCATATAAAAAATCGGCTTTCTGCACACCCCTTGATGTCAGTAAGCCTTGTTTCCTGGGCTTTATCCCGTACTCCCTAACGATAGCGGCTGCGGAGCATTGTATCAATCACGCAACTGCCTCCTCGTGACGCCGCCCGTCCAAAAGATTTCCCACAAGCCGTCGATTTTGTTTTTCAGTTCTCCCGTCACCATCTGAAATTCCCCCTTGTCATTACGGCCTTTGCACGTACCGAAAAATTTTGAAGTAAGAAATTCTTACCTCGTTTTTTTCGTATGCCTTGGTTTGCCCAAATGGCATTATATGTTTTATTCGACGCAAACGGAAAAAATCCTTTGCTTCTGCCCCTTTATTATTTCCATCCGTTCTGCTACAATGGTTTCGCGAAAGAGTCTCCCGTTGTTGGCGTCGGCAGGGGCATGGCTTCTTTCGTTTTTTGCGGGTTGCCGAAAGGAGGCCGGGCCGTGGGGAGGCTTCGACGGATATTGCCTGTTTTTGCCGCTTTGCTTTTGCTCGGCGCGCTGTTTTTTTGCGCGCCGAAAAGAGACGGCGCCGTTCCCGTGGCTTCCGATTTCCCTTTGGTGACACGGCGTGTGCTTTTGGTGCCGTTGGACAGCCGTCCGCCTTGCGGGCGGTTTGTCGTGGACGCCGCGCGCATCGTCGGCGTCGAGGTGGTTTTGCCGCCCGCCGAGCTGCTCGACGAATATTTCCGCCCCGGCGACGCCGCCGCGCTCCGCGCTTGGACGGCGGCGCATATCGCGGAATGCGACGCGGCGATCCTTTCCGTGGACCAGCTTCTGCACGGCGGGCTTCTGGCCTCGCGGCAGGCGAAGCAGACGCCGGACGACGAGGAAGCCCTGCTCCGTTTCCTGCGGGAGCTGCACGAGGCGAATCCCGGTGTGCCGCTGTACGCGTTCAGCATTTTGCCGCGCATGACGCCGCCGGACGGCTTTTGCGATTGGCATGAGCAACAGCGGCTGATGCGCTACTCGCGGCTCATCGGGCGCATCGCGCGCGGGACGCGCCCCGCGGCCGGTGACCTTGAAGCCATGGAAGCCCTGCGCGCCTCCATTGCCCCGGAAAATCTCTCGCGCTACGAAGCCCTCTTCGCCGACTATGCCGAGTTCGGCCTCCGCCTGATCGGCCTCGCCGAGGACGGCACGCTCCGCCGCCTCGTCATCGGGCAAGACGACAGCGAGCCGGACAGCATTCCCAATCTGGTTCTCCGCCGGCTCTCGGAAACGCTGGCGAAAAAAGGGATCGGCGAAGACCGCGTCTTCCTCGCCCAAGGCGCCGACGAACTGGCGCTCTCCATGCTCGCCGCCGACGAGGCGGGCCGTGACGGCTTCGTGCCCCGCGTCGCGCTCCGGTACAACGATGCCTCGACCCCCGCCCGGGTGCTGCCGTATATGGGCGTGACGATGGAAGAAACCGCCCGGGAAAAAATCCGTTTTGTCGGCGGCGTCGTGTCCGGCGAGGAAGCCGCCGATTTTCTCCTGTACCTCTCCGCCCACGACAAAGCCATGCGAAGGGAGCGGGAAGCCGCCGCGCGGGAAGTCGCTTCGCTGCTCGGCGCGGGCCGGGCCGTCGCCCTCGTGGACCTCGCCGGGCATTTCCGCGCCGACGAAACGCTTTTTCCCCTGCTAGCGGAACAGGGGGCGCCGCTTCACGCGCTGGCCGCCTACGCGGGCTGGAACACCGCCAGCAATTCCGTCGGCACCGCCGTCTCCCACGCCGTCCTGCTGGAGCTCGCGAAGCGGCGCGCGAGGACGGAGGCGGATGTCCTGCGCCTCGCCGCCGCGCATCTCTCGTTCCTCGACGGCCGTTTCCTCGAAGACTATTTCTATTTGAAGGACGGCATCGACCACATCAATTTTTCCTTGGAAAAATGCGGCGCGCAGAACGGGCGCGGCCTCGAATACAACTACAATTACCCGCTGGCGTCCCTGCTTCTCGAAAGCGCCATCGAGCACTATCGCGCGGGCTTCGTCCGCAGCGGCGCTTTCCGCGCCCCCGTGGCCTTCGACACTCCCGGCGGGCCGCTCCGCCTCCGCGCCGTCGATCTCGCCGCCGCCGCCCGCTACCCATGGACGCGCACCTTCGAGATCGACCTTCGGGCAAAAATCCGGATGGAAAAACTGCCGCGGCACACGCAGGAATAACGCCGCATCATTGACGCGGGCCACGCCTTTTGCTATACTAAATCGTCAAGACAATTACCTCCGACGAAATGGCGGTGAAGGAAAATGAAGCCTGCAGTTGTGATTGGCACCACCTTTGTGGATATCAAGGGCTTTTCGCGCAACAGCTACGACCCCCAAGGACGGAACCTCGGCGATGTGAAATTCGTCCACGGCGGCGTCGGGCGCAATGTCGTGGAAGATTTCGCGAACGTGGGGATGCCCGTGTCCTATGTCGGGATGCTGGAGGACTCGGCGATAGGCATGGAAGTGGAGCGCCATCTGGCGGAGATCGGCGCCGACCTGCGCTACGTGCTCAAGGTGCCGGACCACGGCATCGGCATGTGGCTGGTGATTCTGGACGAGAACGGGGACTTGGCCGGTTCCATTTCCAAGATGCCCGATATCGCCCAACTGGAAGCCTATCTGAAAACCAAAGGGGACGAAATCGTCTCCGGGGCCGAGGCCGTTGTCCTGGAAGTGGACCTGAACGAGCAAATCGCCGAGATGGCCGTCCGGCTGGCGAAAGCGCACGGCAAGGATGTCTACTCCATCGTCGGCAATATGAGCGTCGTTCTCGCGCGCAAGGATCTGATCCGGCAGACGAAATGCTTCATCTGCAACGAGGTCGAGGCCGCGAAATTTTTTGGCGCGGACTTTCCGGGCGCCGAGGCCGAGGCGGTGCGCGCATGGCTGCCCGGAGCCGCGGAAGCGGCCGGCCTGCCATCCGTGGTCATCACGCTGGGGGCGCAGGGCGCTGTATATTATGACGCGAAGACCAAGGCCGCCGGTTTTCGCCCGCCCTGCCCGACAAAGGTGGTCGACACCACCGGCGCGGGCGACGCGTTCTTTTCCGGCACGGTGATGGGGCTCATCCGGGGCGCGTCCCTGGCGGAAGCGACGGGCTACGGCGCGCGGCTGGCATCGGCGACCATCAGCCAAGAGGAAAACAACTGCCCGGTCGACAGGCATTTTTTTAAGGAACTGGCAATAAATAAATTTTAAGATAGGGCGCAGGATAAATCTTCATAGGCTAGGCGGAGGGAGGAGCCATAGCGGGGCTATGGCGACTGACGACAACAACGCCTATGAAGATTTATACAAGCCAAATCTAAAATTTATTTATGAACAGTTCCTAACCGTCTGCGGGAACTGTAAACCCTTCCATATTCAATTTTATAGAAAGCAAGGCGAAGAAACATGCGGTACACAGGAGTAACCTCCAGAGGAATCATCATGCCCATTTTCAAGGAAGGAGACGACCTCGTCTCCCTGATTCGCGACGGTCTTTTGAAAGCGTCGAAAGAGGAAGGCTTCACGTTCGGCGACCGGGACGTCGTCGGCGTCACCGAGGCCGTCGTGGCCCGAACGCAGGGAAATTACGCCACCATCCAGCAGATCGCCGCGGACGTCCGCCAAAAGCTGGGCGGAGAGGATATGGGCATCGTGTTCCCGATTCTCTCCCGCAACCGTTTCGCGATCATGCTGCGGGCTCTCAGCATGTCCTGCAAAAAGCTCTATGTGCAGCTTTCCTACCCGTCGGACGAGGTGGGCAACCATCTGATCAGCATGGACGAAGTGGACGGGAAGAAAATCAATCCGTACACGGAGAGCTTTGACGAAAAGGGCTTCCGGGAGGTGTTCGGCTTTGGCACCGTGCACCCGTTCACCGGCGTGGACTACATCGAATATTACAAGAGCCTCGGGGACAACATCGAGCTCGTATTCTCCAACGACCCCTGCTATATCCTGCGATACACGAAAAACGTCATCAACTGCGACATCCATTCCCGCAAGCGCACGAAGCGCATCCTGCGGGAAGGCGGCGCGGCCCGCGTCTGCAGTCTGGACGACCTCATGACCGCGCCGGTGGACGGCAGCGGCTGCAACGAAAAGTACGGCCTCCTCGGCGCGAACAAGGCGACGGAGGAGAAGGTGAAGCTCTTCCCGAGGGACTGCCAAAGCTTTGTGGACCGGCTGCAGCAGGAGCTCCAAAAGGCCACGGGCAAAAAGCTGGAGGTCATGATTTACGGCGACGGCGGCTTCAAGGACCCCGTCGGCGGCATCTGGGAGCTGGCCGACCCGGTGGTCTCCCCCGCGTACACGGAAGGCCTCAAAGGCACCCCGAATGAATTGAAGATGAAGTATTTCGCGGACAACGACCTGAGCAGCCTCTCCGGGCAGGCGCTTTCCGACGCCATGAAAGAAAAGATCAAGGCCAAGGACGCGAACCTCGTGGGGAACATGACTTCGCAGGGCACGACGCCGAGGCAGCTGACGGATCTCCTGGGCAGCCTCTGCGACCTGACCAGCGGCAGCGGCGACCGCGGAACGCCGGTGGTATTGATCCAGAATTACTTTACCAATTACGCGACGGAGTGACGCTCCGCCGCGAGGCAAAAAGAAAACGCTCACCAAAAAACGGTGGGCGTTTTCCTTTTGCCTTTTTATTTTTAGGGGAGCTCTAAGAACTTGTTTTCGGACTCCCCCCGTCAGCTTCGCTGACACCCCCCTCAATGAGGGGGGCTTGTATTGACATGCTTTTCAGCCTCCCTCAAAGAGGGAGGTGTCAGCCCGTAGGGCTGACGGAGGGAGTTTTTAGAAATCCCTTTATTTATTATATTTCTTGTGCCGCCGCGATTTCCTCGTTCAAGACGTCGACCAGCACCGCGAGGTCGAAGGGCTTGGCCACATGGGCGTTCATGCCGCTTTCGAGGCTGGCCCGCTTGTCCTGCTCGCGGGCGTTCGCGGAAAGGGCGATGATGGGGACGGTGTCCGTGTCCTCGCGGCCCATGGCGCGAATCCGGCGCGTCGCCTCGTAGCCGTTCATGATCGGCATCTGGATATCCATCAGCACCGCGTCGTAATAATGCGCGGGATGGGCCGCGACGGCATCCACGGCGTCGCAGCCGTCCGGCACCGATTCGACCTCGAAGCCCGCTTCCCGCAGCATCGTTTCCGCCAGCAGACGGTTGACGCCCATATCCTCGGCGAGCAGCAGCCGGTATCTTCCCGCCGCCTTCGCCTCGCCCGTTTTCCCCGCCGTCGGCGAGAGCCGCTTGCGCGCCGCGCCGGCTTGCTTCAGCGGAATGGACACGGTGAACGTCGATCCTTTGCCTTTTTCGCTTTGGACCTCCATGGAGCCGCCCATCAGGTCGAGAATCTTCTTCGTGATGGCGAGGCCGAGGCCGGTGCCGAGATAGCCGGACTCCGTGGAGTTCTTTTCCCGCTCGAAGACCTTGCCGACCCGCCGCAGGAATCCCTCCGCCATGCCCTCGCCGTCGTCGGCGACGGCAAACTCATAGCGCGCGTAGCCGGAGCCGGAGGCGAATTTCCGCTTCGCGGAGACGGTGACGTGGCCGCCTTCCGGCGTGAATTTGATGGCGTTGTCCACGAGATTGCCCATCAGGCGGCGGAAGCGCACCGCGTCCAGCAGTACGTCGACGGGCGGCAGCTCCAGCTCCGCCTTCAGCTCGATCTTCTTCTCCTCGGCCTGCGGGCGGAACATATCCATCACCGTGAAAATCTCGTCGTCGAGACTGGAGGGCAGCTCGTCCAGCGTAAATTTGTCCCGGGACAGGCTGCTCATTTC
>JAFVAI010000047.1 GCA_017480545.1 Schwartzia sp. (in: firmicutes)
GACGAGCTTCCGTCTGATACTCAACGTGCGCCGTGTTGATCGTGATGCCGCGCTCGCGCTCCTCCGGAGCCTTGTCAATCATGTTGTAATCCATGAAGTCCGCGCCGCCCTTTGCAGCGAGAACCTTCGTGATTGCAGCTGTCAGCGTCGTCTTGCCATGGTCGACGTGACCGATCGTGCCGATGTTAACGTGCGGTTTGCTTCTGTCAAACTTCTGCTTTGCCATTTCCGTAATTTCCTCCCTTATTCACCTTTGTTCTTGGATACTATCGCATCGGATATATTTTTAGGAACCTCATCGTAGAAGGATACCTCCATCGAATAGTTCCCGCGACCCTGAGTCTTGGAGCGAAGGTCGGTCGAATAACCGAACATCTCTGCCAGAGGTACCATCGCGTTGATGACCTGGGCACCGTTGCGCGGCTCCATGCCTTCAATGCGGCCGCGACGCGCATTCAGGTCGCCAATGACATCGCCCATGTATTCCTCCGGAACGATGACCTCGACCTTCACATACGGTTCCAAAAGAACCGGGTTTGCCTTCTCCGCGCCATTTTTGAAAGCCATCGAGCCGGCAATCTTGAACGCCATTTCCGAAGAGTCGACCTCGTGGAAGGACCCGTCGTAAACGGTAGCCTTGATGTCCACCATCGGATACCCGGCGATAACGCCGTTCTCCATAGCTTCCTTGACGCCCGCCTCGATCGGATTGATGAATTCTTTCGGGATCACGCCGCCTACGATCTTGTTCTCGAAAGCGAAGCCCTCGCCCGGCTGGCGCGGCTCCAGTTCGAGCCAGCAATGGCCGTACTGGCCGTGGCCGCCGGACTGACGGACAAAGCGACCTTCCGCCTTGACGGACTTCCGAATCGTCTCGCGATAAGCGACCTGCGGGTTGCCCACCGTGCAATCCACCTTGAACTCGCGAAGCATGCGGTCGACGATGATTTCCAGATGAAGCTCGCCCATACCGGAGATGATGGTCTGGCCCGTCTCGGCATCCGTGTGGACACGGAAGGTCGGATCTTCCTCAGCGAGGCGCTGGAGCGCGATGCCCATCTTCTCCTGGTCGTCCTTCGTCTTCGGCTCCACCGCAACCGAGATAACCGGATCGGGGAACACCATCGACTCCAAAATAATCGGATGGTTTTCGTCGCAGAGTGTGTCGCCCGTCGTGGTGTCCTTCAGGCCGACCGCGGCGGCAATGTCGCCGCTGTAAACCTTGTCCAGTTCCTTGCGGTGATTCGCGTGCATCTGGAGGATGCGCCCGAGACGTTCCTTCTTGCCTTTCGTCGAATTGTACACATAGGAACCGCTTTTTCAAATGCCGGAGTACACGCGGAAGAACGCCAACTTGCCCACATAGGGATCCGCCATGATCTTGAACGCCAACGCGGCGAACGGCTCGTCGTCGCTGGACGGGCGGCTGTCCTCCGCCCCCGTGTCCGGGTTCACGCCGCCGATCGGCGGAATGTCCGTCGGCGCCGGCATATAGTCAATGACCGCGTCCAACATCGGCTGAACGCCCTTGTTGCGATACGAAGTGCCGCAGGTGACCGGGCACATCTTGCAAGCGATGGTCGCCTGGCGGATGGCCGCCTTGATTTCAGCCTCCGTCAGTTCTTCCCCGCCGAGATATTTCTCCATCAGCTCGTCGTCAGTCTCGGCGACGGCTTCCAGCATCTTCTCCCGGTACTCTTCGGCCATGTCCTTCAAATCATCGGGAATCGCGACCTCCGAGCTGACCTTTCCAAGGTCATCCTCATAAATGATCGCGTCCATTTTGACGAGATCGACCATGCCCTTGAACGTATCCTCGGCGCCAATCGGAATCTGGATCGCCACCGGATTCGCATGGAGGCGTTCCTGCATCATTTTGATGACATTGAAGAAATCCGCGCCCGTCGTGTCCATTTTGTTGACATACGCCATACGCGGAACGTTGTATTTTTCCGCCTGCCGCCAAACGGTTTCCGTCTGCGGCTCCACGCCGCCGCGCGCCGTCAGCACCGCAATCGCGCCGTCAAGGACGCGGAGCGAGCGTTCTACCTCGACCGTAAAGTCCACGTGGCCTGGCGTGTCAATGATATTGATACGATGATTTTTCCAGTGGCACGTCGTTGCAGCCGAGGTAATCGTGATACCGCGCTCCTGCTCCTGATCCATCCAGTCCATCGTCGCAGCACCATCATGTACCTCGCCGATCTTGTGATTTACGCCCGTGTAGAAGAGAATGCGCTCCGTGGTCGTCGTTTTTCCGGCGTCAATGTGCGCCATGATGCCGATATTGCGAGTTTTTTCAAGCGAAAACTCTCTTCCCACTATTATCTCTCCTTAAACCCATTGAAACAGCCGATTACCAACGGTAATGCGCAAACGCCTTGTTTGCCTCGGCCATCTTGTGCGTGTCTTCCTTCTTCTTGACTGCCGCGCCTGTATTGTTGGCGGCATCCATCAGCTCGGCGGAAAGGCGCTCGTTCATCGTCTTTTCCCCGCGAAGCCGCGCGTAGTTGACGAGCCAACGAATGCCGAGCGTCATACGGCGATCCGGGCGAACCTCCACCGGCACCTGATAGTTGGCGCCGCCGACCCGGCGCGCGCGAACCTCGAGAACCGGCATGACATTCTTCAGAGCCGTCTGGAAAACTTCCAACGGATCCTTGCCCGTCTTGGCGCGAATCGTCTCGAAAGCGTCATAAACGACGCGCTGCGCGACGCTCTTCTTGCCGGAAAGCATCACTTTATTGATAAACTTCGTAACCGTCTTGTCGTGATACACGGGATCCGGCAGCACATCGCGCTTCGGTACTGAGCCTTTTCTAGGCATCAAAATCCCTCCTTGCCTGTCAATCTTCTTGAATTATTTCTTCTTGGCACGTTTCGCGCCGTATTTCGAGCGGCCCTGGTTGCGATCCTGGACGCCCGCCGTATCCAGCGAGCCGCGAATCACATGGTAACGGACGCCCGGAAGATCCTTCACGCGCCCGCCGCGGATCAAAACGACACTGTGCTCCTGAAGATTGTGGCCGATACCGGGGATATACGCGGTAACCTCAATGCTGTTCGTCAAACGAACGCGAGCGACCTTTCGCAGGGCCGAGTTCGGCTTCTTCGGCGTCGTCGTGTAGACGCGTGTGCAAACTCCGCGCTTCTGCGGGCAATTCTTGAGTGCCGGTGCTGTGGATTTCTCCTGCATGCTCTGTCTGCTTTTGCGGACCAACTGATTTATTGTAGGCATACATGCACCTCCTTCCTTCATATTGAGAATTTAATGTATCAAAACCCAACGCGAAGCGCCGGATTTTTAACGGGATTCACGCAAGGCCGCCGCCGCTGCGGAGCCGACCTCGATGGAGCAGGCCCTGCCAAGCTCCGCCATCGTCGCGTTCTCAACGAGTTCCACGCCGACGTCAGCGCACAATTCTTTCAATTCTTTCAAGGAACGTGTCACGCGGCCATCCGCGTCGCTCGCGACGAACACGCAAGCCGCTCTTCCCTTGCCCACGGCTTTCGTGACCTGCTTCACGCCCGTCACATGCGGCATCGCCGCCAATGTCTCCAATGTCATCCGCGCCACGCTCCCTAAGCCTTCTGCCCCTGTCTGTGGCCAAGCAGTACATATAATATCATCGCCAAAAATAAATGTCAACCCTTATTTTCATTGGCTTTTCCATGCACACGCACCCGTGTGTGTCATAACCAATTTCCCTGATCCAAGATGCCGACCAGTCCACTTTCATGCACAAAACGAGCCACTTCGACCTTTCGGAGTTGAAGAAGCCGCCGACGGCCGCTCCCGGCAGCCCAGCGGGGAAAACTTCGCCACAGTCACTGCCCGCATAGCGACAAAAGTTGACAACAAGCTTCGGCAGTCATCATTTTGACCGACCGATGCGCGCCATTGAAGGAAACCTTTTGGTCGTCGTCCACGACATAAACGGCGTTGGAATCCATCGCGCAGGCGACGAATTTGTCTTCTCCCGGATTGCGGCAGACCGCGAGGTTCGATTTGGGCACAACGATATGAAGGCGCATGATAAAGGGAAGCGCAAGATCGGCGCGAGCGGTTTCCTTCTTCCGCGACTGCATTTTGGCAATCGCCGCTTCATATTCCTCCGCGATTTCCCGCGTGGCATAAGCCGCCGGATCGTCCCGCATCACACATTCAAGAAGCTGCCTGGCCGGACCGCCGAAGAAAAAAGCCGAAACGACTACACTTGTGTCGATGACGATTTTCATTTCTTATTTTTTCTCCTTACCGATTTTATGACGCCCTTGATATCCTCTTTCTTGTATCCAACCTTCTTCGCCCACGCCTGCGCGTCCTCCAGCCATCCGGAAAATTCTTCCGCCGTCGGCAGTTCGATCGGTTTCAGCACGATGACCTGATCTGTGGCAAAGACCGCCAATGTACCTCCGTCGGAAATGGAAAAAGCCTTCCGCATTTCCATCGGCAGGACAATCTGCCCTTTGGCGGAAACCTTGACAACTTCGACTCCCACAACGATTCCTTCCCTTCGATGAAAATTTTTGAAGTAAGAATTTCTTACCTCAAAAAATTATGCCACAAATCCTTCCGCAAAACAAGAGGCAGGAAAAACCCTCCCGGGCACTTTTTGGGATTTTTTGCCGCGGGGAAGGAATACAGCGGCTTTTCGGCGAATATTGTTATGGATATCAGAGGCATCATCAGAATGCATGGGGAAATCGGGCCATTGGGCAGCCTCCTATTCCCACGGCAACAAAAACATCAAGAGCAGCGCATCGGCGCATAATCATGTTGTCGATATTCCGAAATCCATTATAATAGGAACGAAACAATTTTTTCGATAAAGGGGCGATTGTATGGATTTCTTTGCCGCTGTGAAGGGACGGCTGATCGTGTCTTGCCAGGCGCTTTCCGACGAGCCGCTTCACAGCCCGTTCATCATGGGCCGCATGGCGTTGGCGGCGAAGATGGGGGGCGCTTCTGCCATTCGCGCGCAGAGCAACGCCGATATCCGGGAGATCCAGAAGGTCACGGGCTTGCCGGTGATCGGGCTTGTGAAGCAAAATTATGAGGATTCACCGGTTTACATCACGCCGACGATGGCGGAGGTGGAGGACTTGCTCACTGCCGGCTGCGAGATGATTGCGCTAGATATGACCGGCCGTCCGCGCCCCGCCGGGGAAAAAGCGGAAACGTTGGTGGCGCGCATCCACGAAGCCGGGCGGCTCGTATTGGCGGATATTTCCACCTATGAGGAAGGCGTGGCGGCGGCGAAGCTGAACGCCGACGCGATTTCGACGACGCTGTCCGGGTACACGCCCTATTCGCCGCAACTTTCGGGGCCGGACGTGGATCTGGTGGAAAGGCTCAGCCGCTCCCTTTCCGTTCCCGTATTCGCGGAGGGCCGCATCAACGTGCCGGAGGACATCGACCGGGTAATGAAGGCGGGCGCTTTCGCGCCGATCGTTGGCTCGGCCATCACGAGGCCGCAAATCATCACGGCGAGATTCGCAGAGAGGTTATAAGTATGGATTTGTTTTCAGAAACACGGGGGAACGGTTCGCTGTTTGCCAAGGCGCAACGGTTCGGAAAATCTTTTATGCTGCCCATCGCGGTGCTTCCGGCGGCGGGAATTTTGCTTGGGATCGGCGGGGCTTTGTCAAATCCCAATTCCGTGCGGGCGTATCCGTTTTTGGATATTCATTGGCTGCAAAATATTTTCGCCGTCATGGCGGCGGCGGGCGACGTTGTCTTCGGCAACTTGGCGCTTTTGTTCGCCATCGGCGTCGCCGTAGGACTTGCCCGTTCCGACAAGGGAACCGCCGGGCTGTCGGCGGCTTTGGCGTTGCTGGTGATGAACGCCACCATCAACGCCATGCTGAAAATCACGGGCACCTTGGCGGCGGACAATCTCGCCAAGGTTGGGCAGGGCATAGCGCTCGGCATCCAGACGTTGGAAACCGGCGTCTTCGGCGGTGTCGCCGTCGGCATCATGACTTACTTGCTGCATGACCGCTTCAACAAAATCGAGTTGCCGCAGTTCCTCGGCTTCTTCGGTGGCTCGCGCTTCGTACCCATCGTGTCGTCCTTTTCCGCGATTTTCCTAGGCATGGCGATGTTCTTCGTCTGGCCGCATTTCCAGAAACTGATTTTCGCCCTCGGCGATCTGGTGGAATCCACGGGCTACGTCGGCACACTGATTTACGGATTCGTCCTGCGTATGCTCGGCCCCTTCGGCCTGCACCACATCTTCTATATCCCCTTTTGGACCACGGCGCTCGGCGGCGCGGCAATCATTGACGGCGAACTGGTGGAAGGCACCCAGAGGATTTTCTTCGCCCAGCTCGGCGACCCGGACACCACAAAATATTATATCGGCATTTCCCGCTTTATGTCCGGCCGCTTCATCACCATGATGTTCGGCTTGCAGGGCGCGTGCCTCGCCATGTACCACACGGCAAAACCGGCGCAGAAAAAGCTCGTCGGCGGGCTGCTGCTGTCCGCCGGACTAACCTCCTTTTTGACCGGCATCACCGAGCCGATTGAATTCTCCTTCCTGTTCGTCGCGCCGATGCTGTACGTGCTCCACGCCTTCTTCGACGGCTGCGCGTTCATGCTCGCGCATATCCTCGAAATCACCGTAGGGCAGACTTTCTCCGGCGGCTGCATCGACCTGATCCTGTTCGGCGTCCTGCAAGGTGCGGACAAGACCAACTGGACCTACATTCCGATGGTTGGGATTCCATGGTTCTTCCTCTATTATTTCTCCTTCAAATATCTGATCCTGAAATTCAACTTCAAGACTTTAGGCCGGGAGGACGAGGACGAAACGGAAGAGATTGCGGGAACCTCCCCCGCCGACGGCGGCAACGGCACACAACGCACGGACTTGATCATCCAAGGGTTGGGCGGCCGTGCGAACATCGTGGAGCTCGACTGCTGCATCACCCGCCTGCGCGTCACGGTGGCAGACGGCGGCAAAGTCAGCGAGCGCCTGCTGAAGGAAAGCGGCGCCCGCGGGGTTTTGCAAAGCGGCACCGGTGTCCAAGTAGTCTACGGTTCGCAGGTCACGGTGATAAAGAACGAATTGGAAGAAGTGTTATACTAATAAGGAAAGCCCCTTCGCGCAACTAGGCAACAGACTGTTGCGCGAAGGGGCTTATTCAATGTTTCCGTGTGCAACCCACAAAACAGAATGAAGAAAATGGCATGGACGCCCATGGAGCTTACTGTATATGTCTTGATTAAAAATTGCCAATTCCTTGCCCTCCCCTCTGGGGAAGGCAAGACAAGCAAAATTCAATGAAGACATATATGCAATAGTATAAGCGCGTACCGTCGGTTCTCCGCTTCCCCGGCTCCTCCCTCGATGGTCACTGCCACTTCGGCGGGAAATATCGATCCACCAGTCGATTCTCCGCCGACAGAATTCGCCAGCCCCGGCCCGGAACTACCTCCAACGCCGCCATCCCCTGAAAGACCTGCACCACATCGGTCTCTTCCGTGGCGTCTTTCGCGGTCAGCGTGTATTCCAGATTCAACATACCGGGCCCGTCCGCCACGGGGACGATATCGTGAACCTCGCTGCTCACGGTGGTGGCAAAACCGTTCACGAACGCGGAAAAGTCGCCGAAGGAATTTTGGTAGTCGCTGCCCAACAGATTCCAAGCGGCCCGCATCTCTCCTGCGGTAATGCAGTCGTGATAACTCGACAGCACCGCCGCGGCCGACTGGCGCGAGGTCAGTTCCATCCGTTCCGTCGCCTTCCCTTTGCCGCCGTCCATGAGCCAAGCGCCATTTACTTTTTTCAAGACGGTCTCGCACACAAAGGTCTGTTCCACGATATGGGCATCGTCCATCCAGTCCCGCGCCTCGACCACATAGGAAACCCGCGCGGACGACCCCGTCTGCTCCAGCACACGGAAGCTGTGGGGGCGGCTCCGCAACGTAGCGGCGTACCTGTTTTTGAAATCCTCGCAGCTCCCGAAGAGACTTTTATAATCCTCCGTCAATACATCATACGCCAGTTCAAAATTCCTGTCCGTGATTTTATGATGAAAATACTGAACGACTTCCACCGGAGGCATCGCCGCTTCTTCGGAAGCGCCGCCCTTCGGGCCGGCGGAAGCCGAAAGCGCGCCGATCCACAGGAACATCGCCACCAGAACAAAACGCAAGCTTTTTTTCATGCCGTCCCTCTCCCTTCATTCTCCAACGCTTCCAACAGCAGATTGCCCAGGACGGCTTTGAAGCCGCCGTCCGCTTTCTTCATCAGGTTCTTGATGCCGCGCAAATTGGCATTGCGGGAGGAACGGCGCAATTCCTTGACCATGTGGCGTTCCTCCAACAGCCGGGAAATATTTTCGTCCGTGTACCGCAGCCCGCTGCTGTGTACCGCGTAGGCCTTTTTCCCAAGGGCCATCGCCGCCAGCCCGTAATCCTGCGTGACGACAATATCCCCGGCATGGCAGAGATTGACAAGCGCGAAATCCACGGCGTCCGCGCCCGCGCCGATGGTCCTCACTTCACTGTACTTCGATTGCAGAATATGATTCGTGTCGCAAAGCAGAATGACAGGAACGTGATGCTTTCGAGCCACAGCCTCGATTTGCCGGACAACCGGACAGGCATCCGCGTCCACAAGAATTTTCATACGCCCCACTCCGTCATTTTTATTTTAGGGAAACGACGAATAAGTCAAGTCGTGACCCTGCCGAGGGATTTTTTCGTCAGGCAAGGAAAAGTGCTTGAAGGCGTAGCATCGCTACGTCGAAAGCACTTTGACGCGGCATGACGGAAAAAGACCCGGCAGGGGCGC
>JAFVAI010000005.1 GCA_017480545.1 Schwartzia sp. (in: firmicutes)
CAAAATTTTAAATAAAATTTTGACCTGAGATGCGCCTGCTTCGCAGGCTACAGCCGCGCCAAAGCGCGTCTGACGTCTCATGCAATCGCAGTAAGGATTTAAAAATCCTAACTGCGATTAGTATTATAACGCGGCAGCCTCCCGATATTCCGGCGCGTCAGCCCGCGCCTCGCGGACGGCGACCAGATCCTCGTCCACGCAGTCAAACAAGGGCCAATCCCCGCAGTACGGCTTCCCGCTGGGATTGACGTATGTATCGCTTTCGATAATGTATTTTGCTTTTCCGTTGCGGATCGTTTTATCGACAATCGTCCCTACAATGCCGCTGCTTTTTATCTTGACGGTTTCAAACAATTCGAACATGATTATTCATCCTTTCTGTAGGCTGTAATGAAGCGCGGTTTCATTTTTAGATTTTCTTTGCGCCATACGGTTTTGAATCTTTTTGGCTTCTGGATTCCAAGCTGCATATAAATATTGAAATCATAAGTGCCTGTTCCGTATTGTCGGAACTCGACAGCTTTGCTTTCGTCAAATTGCGCTTCGATGTCGTGGTGCAGTTTTTCCACGTCGTTTGGCGTATAGCCGACGGCAAAGACCTCCTGGGCGTGCTTGCCGCCCGGTTTCAGCAAATATGCCTGTATCTTTGCGCGGGGCATGATATACTTTTCCGATGCGAGCATGGCGCCCCTCCTTTGTGTCTACTTTACCACAAGAGGCGGCGGTTTTCAAGCATCACGGCAGGCCGGGGGAGAGACCTTGCGGCTTTTGTTGTGTTTCCATGAAAATCACAGGAAGGAACGGTATACTTTTCGCGTGTTTATATTTGCCGTGCCTTGGGCGCGGCGATTTTCGGGAGGCTGGGTATGCGTTTGGAAAACTGTTTGTTGCGGCGCGCGGCGGGAATGGCGCTCGCGCTGTTTTTCTTTTTGTCTTCGGCGGTGTACGCCGCTTCGCCGTCGATCACCAATGTGCGATTCGGCAAGGGCGACGACCATGACCGGATTGTCCTCGATGTTTCGGCGCTGCCGAAGTACGCGGCGAGGACGGAGAAGGACGGCACACGGATTATCTTGGAGCTGACGGATGTCGGGGACGCCGCCAAGGTGAAGCCGGTCATTCACAGCGACGTGATCCATCGTGTGTATTTCACGAAGTTGAAAAACAGCGTGATCGTGACTATCGATCTCTCGGAACCGGCGGAGTATGTGGTCAAGACGCTGGAAAATCCGAACCGCGTTTTCATTGACATTAAGAAGGAGTTCGAGTACGAGCGGAAAACGGAGCTCGCGCCGGGACTGGTGCAGAAAATTTACACGCGCCGGGACGGCCGGGGGCGTTTTCAGGCATTTTTGCTGGACGTGGATCTGAAGAAGTACGATCTTGTGCCGGTGCTGGCCAACGGCGAGGTGCTGGGACGGACCACGGTTTCGCGGATGTCCGACGAGGTGGACGCGGCGGCGGCAATCAATGCCAGCTATTTCGCGTTGTCGGGGGAGATTCTCGGTGTGCTCCGCATGGAGGGCAGGATTGCGGGGACGACGTATTTCACCCGCAGCGCGCTCGGCGTACGGCAGGACGGTACGCTCTTTGTCGCGCCCGTTTATTACAGCGGGCGGGTAACCATCGGCAAGAAGTCGCAATTCGTTTCCGGCGTGAACGCGGAGCGGGGCAATGATGCGCTGATTCTTTACAACCGCGCCTATGACGTTCGCACGAACACGAACCAATATGGGCGAGAATTCGTGGTGCAGGACGGAAAGGTGACAAAAATCACGCAAGGGAATTCCGTCATTCCGGAAAACGGGTATGTCGTTTCGGTGCATGGCACGGCGAAGGACGTTTTCGCCAAGGTGCGTGTCGGCGACAAGGTGACGCTGGAGGAGGATCTCGGGGCGGATTTCGCGGGCGTACCCGTGATCGTGGGCGCGGGGCCGACGCTGGTCAAGGGCGGCAAGGTGCATGTGACTTCGGCGGAGGAGGAATTTCCGTCCGATATCGCGCGGGGACGGGCGCCCCGGACGGGCGTCGCGGTCCTGCCGAACCGCCACGCGTTGCTCGCGGTGGTGGACGGACGGCAGGAGTCGAGCATCGGCGCGACGCTGACGGAATTCGCCGAGCTTTTTGTGAAGTACGGCGCGAAAGAGGCCGTGAATTTTGACGGCGGCGGCTCCAGCGCCATGGTGGTCGGCGGCGCGCTCATCAATTCACCCTCCGACGGCGAGGAGCGGCGCGTCGGGAGCGCGCTGGCGGTCATGCCGAGGAAAAACGAACCGGCATCGGCAACGGCAACGAGAAAAAAGTGAGGCCGCCTCTTGCGCAGGAGGGCTTCGCTTCGTATAATGGAGAGCGGGGAGGCGGCGCGGTGTGAAACGGAACTTGCTCGCGGCGGCCGCGTTTGTTTTGCTGGCGCTTTGCGTGGCGTTTCTGAGCGACGCTTCGACCGTCCAGCGGGCGGCCATCGGCGGCGAGGTCACATGGGTGATCGCTCCCGGGGCGCGTGTCGAGGAGGGCTACGCGCTCGTGCGGATCGCGGCGCTGTC
>JAFVAI010000001.1 GCA_017480545.1 Schwartzia sp. (in: firmicutes)
CGTCAGGTCGCTGCGCATTTGGTCCACCGTGCCCCGCTTCAGTTCCTCGTACAGTGTGGAACGGGCAATGCCGACTTGCTTGGCGATCTGCGTTTTCGGGATCTTCCGCTCCATGAGGGCTTGGATTTGGCCGCGCTGGGACAGCGTTAGGTGTTGGAAGGAACGCGTCTTTGTGGTAGAATGTTCTTGAGACATGCAGGATGCTCCTTTCGGTAGATGTTGGGCGATTTCATCTTACTACAAGTTTCCCTGCTTGTCTTTTTTATGTGTCCGATTTCATTTTACAACTAACCTCTCGATTCTTTTTTACAAAATTTGTAACATATTATTGACAAACCTACAGCTTTTCCTGCAGTTTGTTATGGTTTGTGTTGAAGCGGGCGTGGGTTATGTGATAAAATAAAACGATTGGAAACGTTGGGAGGAGGTGCGCCGTTGAAGATTATGTTTTCCGCCGGAGAGGCGTCGGGGGATCTTCACGGCGCGCGCCTCGCGGAAGGGGTGCGGCGGCTCGCGCCGGAGGCGGGGATGTTCGGCTTCGGCGGCGCGCAGATGGCGGCGGCGGGCGTCCGCTTGGTGGCGGATTGCGCGGCGTACAGCGTGATGGGCGTCTGGGAGGTCGTGACAAATCTTTCCCGCATCCTGTCGCTTTTGGATCTCCTGGCCGAGGCGATGGAGCGCGAGAGGCCGGACCTGCTCGTGCTGATCGACTATCCGGATTTCAACTGGCGGCTGGCGAAACGGGCCAAGGCGCTCGGCGTCCGCGTGTTTTCGTATATCCCGCCGTCGGCTTGGGCCTGGCGCAAAGGCCGTGCGAAGGCTTGCGCGAAGCTCGCCGACGAGTTTGTCGCGATTTTCCCCTTTGAGCTGCCCGTATACCAGGCGGCGGGCGCGAACATTTCCTTCGCCGGCAATCCGTTGGTGGATACGGTGCGCCCGTCGATGACGAAGGAGGAGGCCCGGGCATTTTTCGGTGTGCGGGAGGAATCGTACCCGATTCTTTTGCTCCCGGGCAGCCGGAAGCAGGAAATTTCGTTGGTGTTTCCCGCGATGCTGGCGGGGGCGCGGCGCATCGCGGAGGAAAAGCCGGAGGCGGCGTTTTTCCTGCCGGTGGCGCCGGGCATGGATCAAGCGCGCATGGAGCGCATGGCGGCGGAGGCCGGTGTCGGGATTACGTTTGCGCGGGAGCGCACCTACGACCTGATGGGCGTGACGCGCTTCGCGTTGGCGACCTCGGGGACGGTGGTGATGGAGGCGGCTTTGATGGGCCTGCCCTGTATCGTCCTCTATCGGCTGTCGCCGCTTTCCTATTTTATAGGGAAGCTTCTTGTGCATGTCCAATATTTCAGCCTGCCGAATATCCTGCTGGGCGAGATGGCCCAGCCGGAGCTTTTGCAGGACGAGGCGAATCCCGACAGGATTTTCAAGGAGGCCCGCCGCTTTTGGGCGGAGCCGGGCCATGGCGAGCGTGTGCGCGCGAAGCTGCGGGCCGCCTGCGAGCGGCTGGGCCCGCCGGGCGCGTCGGAGCGTGTGGCGCGCCGCATCGTGGACGCGGCTTCGGGAGGGACGGCATGAAGAGCTATCTGCGCCTGCTCGCCTATATCGGGCCGTACAAGAAACGGTTGGCGGAGGCCTTTGTCTGCATCGTCGTCGCGGCGGCGGCGAACCTGTACCTGCCGTGGGTCATCAAGGACATGATCGACAAGGTGCTGGCGGCCCGCGACATGGAAATGCTGAACCTGATCTGTGTCGGCATCGTCGTGATTTTTTTCGTCCGCGGGATTTTCTACTACGGGCAGGGCTATCTGGTTTCGTATATCGGCCAGCGCGTGATCGTGGACGTGCGGGATGTGCTGTTCCGGAAGCTCCAGCGTATGCCGATCTCCTTTTTCGACCGGCACCAGACCGGCGAAATCATGAGCTATATATCGAACGACGTGGCGGCGCTGCAAAGCGCGCTGGTGGAGCGCATGGTCGAGATGCTGACGGAAAGCGCGATTTTCGTCGGCTCGCTGGTGATGATGGTGCTTCTGGACTGGAAGCTCAGCGTTTTGACTTTGGTCACCGTGCCGCTGGTCGGCATCTGCATGGACGTTTTCGGCCGGAAGGTCCGCTCGGCGGGCGCGGTGATCCAAGAGCGGATGTCCGACATCACCGCGCTGATGCAGGAAAGCATTTCCTCGGAGCGCGTGGTCAAGTCCTTCGTGCGGGAGGATTTTGAGATCGACCGTTTCCATACGCAGAACGAACTGAATTTCCGCGCGGTGATGAAGGACGCCCAGCTTTCGAGCTTACTCACGCCGACGGTGGAATTTCTCGCGGCCCTCGCCGTGACGGTCATCATCTGGTTCGGCGGCAAGGAGGTCGTGGACGGCGTCATCACGGCGGGCACGTTGGTGGCGTTCCTGACCTACGCGGTGAATCTCGCGAATCCGGTCAAGCGGCTTTCGCGGATTTACGCGCAGATCCAAAAGGCGATGGCCGGGGCGGACCGCGTGTTCGCGCTGCTGGACACGGCGGAGACGGTGGCCAGCGCGGCCGACGCGAAGGCCCTGCCGCCGGTGGAAGGGCGGGTGGCTTTTTCCGAGGTGGATTTTTCCTATCGGGAGGACGTGCCCGCGCTGAAAGGCGTGACGCTCTCGGCAGAGCCGGGGCAGATGATTGCCTTCGTCGGTCCTTCCGGCGCGGGAAAGTCAACAGTGGCGAACCTGATTCCGCGGTTTTACGATGTGACCGGCGGCGCCATCACCATCGACGGGCATGACGTGCGGGACGTGACGACGGAGTCGCTGCGTACGCAGATCGGCATCGTGCCGCAGGAGACGGTGCTGTTTTCCGCGACCGTGCGCGAGAATATCCGCTACGGGCGCCTCGACGCCACGGACGCGGAGATCGAGGCGGCGGCCCGGGACGCCAATGCCCACGATTTCATCATGGCGCTGCCCGAGGGCTACGACACCGAGATCGGCGAGCGCGGCTCGACGCTGTCCGGCGGCCAGCGGCAGCGCATCGCGATTGCCCGGGCCATCCTGAAGAACCCGAAGATCCTGATTCTCGACGAGGCCACCAGCGCCCTGGACACCGAGAGCGAGAAAATCGTCCAGGCGGCGTTGGACCGGCTGATGGTCGGCCGGACATCCTTCGTCATCGCCCATCGGCTGTCGACCATCATCGGCGCCGACAGGATATATGTGCTGGACGGCGGCAAGGTCCGCGAGCAGGGGACCCACGAGGAACTCCTGGCGGCGGGCGGATTGTACGCCGGCCTTTACCGGATACAGTACGGGAAAGCGTAGAGGAGAGACGCAATGCAGTTTTTATACAATATCGCTGCCATTCTCGTGGTGCTGCTCATCATTCCCGTATTCATGGTGCGCGCCATCCGCGAGCGGGGCTTTGTCGAGCGTATCCGCCAGAGCCTCGGGTTCATTCCCGAGGAAGCGCTGGAAAAGGTCGCGAAGAAAAATTGCATCTGGGTGCATGCGGCGTCGGTGGGCGAAATCGTGGCGGCCAGCCCGCTGATCAAAGAGTTCCGTCGGGAGTTCCCGAAGAGCCCGATCCTTGTGTCCGTGGTCACCACCAGCGGCTACGAGATGGCAAACCGCATCATCAAGGACGCGGACAGCATCATTTACTTCCCGTTGGATTTGCCGTTCCTCGCGGCCCGCGTCGTGCGCCGCGTGACGCCCCGCGTGTTCATGCCGGTGGAGACCGAGCTTTGGCCGAACTTCCTGAAGGAATGCCGCCGGATGCACATCCCGGTCATGATGATCAACGGCCGCATCAGCGACAAGAGCGTGAAGCGGTATAAATACCTCTACAGCCTGAAGGACGAAATGATCGGCACCATCCAGAAATTCGCGATGCAGTCGCCGATCGACGCCGAGTACATCATCCGCCTCGGCGCGGACCCGAACCTCGTCATCGTTACGGGCAACACGAAATACGACCAGACTTACACGGACGTCGGCCCCGAGGAAAAGACGCAGCTCTTGGCGGAAATGGGGCTGACGCAAAACGACGGCGTACTCCTCGCCGGTTCCACGCATCGGGGCGAGGAAGATTACGTGCTGCACGCGTTCCGCGGGATTCGCGAGAAGCTGCCGAACGCGAAGCTAGTCATCGCCCCCCGCGAGCTTTTGCGGACGCGGGAGGTGCTCATGATCTGCCGCCGGGCGGGTTTTTCCGTGGCGCGGCGCACGGAGCTCCTCGAGCATCCTTCCGCCGGGCATGACATCGTGGTGCTCGACACCATCGGTGAATTGGGCAAGGTGTACAGCATCGGCGATGTCATCTACGTCGGCGGCAGCCTGATCGCCCACGGCGGGCACAACATCCTGGAGCCGGCGGCCCACGGCAAGGCCATCATCGTCGGCTACAACATGGTCAATTTCAAGGAAATCCACTCGCTGTTCACCAAGCGGAACGCCGTGGTCACCGTGCAGAACCAAGAGGAACTTCGGACGGCGGCGCTGCGGCTCTTCGAGGATGCCGGGGAGCGCGCGCGGATGGAACGCGAGACCTTGGCCATCATCAACGAGAACAAAGGCGCGGCGCGACGCAGCGCGGTTCTTCTCCACGAGCTTCTGGACAGCGTCGAGCAGGTGCGCTTGGCCAGCGGCCAGATCAAGTCCACGGACAAGGTCGAAAACTTCCAGACCTTCTTTTATCAAATCATTCACAGCCGCGATGCCCACGGGCTCCTGACGCAGATCTTCCTCGCGGTGCTCTACGTGTTCTCGTTGATTTACGGCGGCCTTGTCAATCTCCGGCTCGCCGGGTACAAGATTGGCGTGTTCCGCCGGAAGAAGCTCGATTGCTACGTCATCAGTCTCGGAAACATCACGGTGGGCGGCACGGGCAAGACACCGACGGCCCAGCGCCTCGCGAAGGAAATCCAAGCCCTCGGCTACCGCGTCGTCATCCTGAACCGCGGCTACCGCGCGAAATGGAAAGGCGACGTGGGCGTGGTGTCCGACGGGCAGGCGCTCCACATGAACGCGACGGAGGCCGGCGACGAGGCTTTCATGCTCGCGAAGCATCTGCCGGGGGTGCCGGTGCTGATCGGCCCCGACCGTTATATGACGGGCAGCTATGCCATCAAACATTTCGGCGCCGAGGTCGCGATCCTCGACGACGGCTATCAGCATTGGATGCTGGCCCGCGATATGGAAATCCTTCTGGTGGACGCGGTGAACGTGTTCGGCAACGGCTATATCCTGCCGCGCGGCACATTGCGCGAGTCCATTTCCCATATCGACCGCGCCGATGTCTGCTTCCTGACGAAGGTGGACCAAGCGACGGAAAGCTCGCGCCAACACATCCACAATATCATTCACGAGGAAAACAATCACGCCCTCGTGGTCGAGAGCGTCCATCAGCCGAAAGGATTCATCCGCTTCGAGGAATGGGCGAACAATATCACCAGTCCCGGCGTCGATGTCGCCGAGATGCGAGGCAAGCGCGTCATGGCGGTCTCCGCCATCGGAAACCCCGCTTCCTTCGAGCAAACCCTGTCCAATATCGGCGCGGTGGTCATCGAGAGCCTGCGTTTCCCCGACCATCACGACTACACGGTCAAGGAAATGCTGGACGCGGCGGCGCAGGCGGTGCTCCTCGACGCCGAGGCCATCATGATTACCGAGAAGGACGCCGTCAAGGTGCCCGCGGAGATCGTGCGGGAGCGGGAGGACTTCCAGATCCCGATTTACGTCGTCAGCGTCGAGGTCACGTTCCGCGACGGGGAAGAAGAATTTATCCGCCTGATGAAAGACAGCCTGAAAACCTATATGGAGGAAAGAGGAAGGACGGAGAAACGGGCATGAAAATCCTTTGCGTAATACCGGCGCGGTACGCGTCGACACGGCTGCCGGGAAAGCCCCTGAAGGATGTCGCCGGAAAGCCGATGATTTGCCGCGTGTACGACCGCGCGGCGCAGGCGAAAACCCTGTCGGGGGTCGTGGTCGCGACGGACGACGAGCGCATCCTGCAAGCCGTGGAGGCTCACGGGGGCCGCGCGATGATGACGGCGAGGAACCACCCGACGGGCACCGACCGCCTCGCGGAGGTGGCGGCGGCCTATCCCGACATCGACCTCATCATCAATGTGCAGGGCGACGAGCCGCTGATCGAGCCGTCGCTGATCGACGAGCTGGGCCGCGCCTTCGCGGACGATGCCGGGCTCAAAATGGCGACGGTGATGACGCCGATGGAGGACGAGGCGGAGAGGAAGAACCCGAACAATGTCAAGGTCGTGACGGACAAGGCCGGTTACGCGCTGTACTTCTCCCGGTCGTTGCTCCCGTACCCGAGAAACGACACGGGAGCGCCCGTCTACAAGCACATCGGCATATACGCCTATCGCAGGGACTTTCTTCTGGCCTACGCGAAGATGGCCCCCACCCCGTTGGAGCGCGCGGAGTCGCTGGAGCAGCTTCGGGCGCTGGAAAACGGGTACAAAATCAGATGCATCGCGACCAACGCCCGGTTCGTCGGCGTCGACACGCCGGAGGATCTGGCGAAGGTCAATGAGATATACCAGGCAATGAAGGAAAAAGAGGAGGCGGCGAAATCATGAACACAGTCAAGATCAGGGATTTTGAAATCGGCGCGGGGCATCCTTTGGCGCTGTTTGCGGGGCCTTGCGTTCTGGAGGGGCTGGAGCGCTCGCTTTACATCGGACGGGAAATCAAGGCCATCACCCAAAGGCTCGGCATCCCGTATGTGTTCAAGGCGTCCTTTGACAAGGCGAATCGTTCCTCGTTCAACAGCTTCCGCGGGCCGGGCTTGGAAAAAGGGCTCTCTATGCTCACGCAGATCAAGAAGGAACTGGACGTGCCCGTGATTACCGATATCCACACCGAGGCGCAGGCGAAGCCCGCCGCCGAGATCGTCGATATCTTGCAGATTCCGGCGTTCCTCTGCCGCCAGACCGACCTCGTCTATCAGGCGGCGCTGACCGGCAAGCCGGTCAACGTGAAGAAGGGCCAGTTCCTCTCCCCGAAGGATATGCGCAACGTGGTGGACAAGATCCTCGAGGGCGGCAACCCGAATATCCTCTTGACGGAGCGCGGCGCCTCTTTCGGCTACAACAATCTCGTGGTCGATATGCGTTCCTTCCCGATTATGCGCTCCTTCGGCTATCCTGTGGTCTTCGACGCGACCCACAGCGTGCAGATTCCGGGCGGGCTCGGCACGGCATCCTCGGGAAACCGCGAATACGTCGAGTATCTGACCCGGGCCGCTGTCGGCGCCGGCGTCGACGCGCTCTTCATGGAGGTCCATGACAACCCGGAGGAGGCGCTTTCCGACGGGCCGAACATGGTTTACCTCGACAAGCTGGAGGAACTTCTGAAGGACGCATTGTCCATCTACAATATCGTAAGAAAACATTTGCATTGAGATCGAGGGCAGGCGGATGATTAAGGAAAAAGCGAAAGAGACACTGCAAATCGAGACGGACGCGCTGCAAAAGCTCACAGCCCGCATCGACGACGAATTCGAGGCGGCGGCGAAAGCCATCCTCGCCTGCAAGGGGCGGGTCATTGTCAGCGGCATCGGCAAGAGCGGCCACGTCGGGCAGAAGATCGCGGCGAGCCTCGCCTCCACCGGCACACCGTCGTTCTTCATGCACCCGGCGGAGGCATTTCACGGCGACCTCGGCATGGTCACGCAGAACGACATCGTGCTGGCGATTTCCAACAGCGGCGAGACGAACGAAATGATCAACATCCTGCCGGTGATTCGCCGCATCGGCGCGAAAATCATCGCGCTCTGCGGGCGGCGGGATTCGACGCTGGGGAAAAACGCCGACTATTTCATCGACGCGGGCGTGGAAAAGGAAGCCTGCCCGTTGGGCCTCGCGCCGACGGCCAGCACCACGGCGGCGCTGGCCATGGGCGACGCGTTGGCGATGGCGCTGCTCGCGGCGCGGAATTTCACCGAGCAGGATTTTGCGATGTTCCATCCGGGCGGCTCTCTCGGGCGCAAGCTGCTGTTGACCGTCGAGAACGTCATGCGCAGCGGCGAGGACAATCCGATCATCGAGGCAAACCGCACGGCAAAGGAAGCGTTGTTCGTGATGACCGCGACAGGGCTCGGCGCGACCTCGGTGGTGGACGCCAACGGGAAATTCATCGGCCTCGTGACCGACGGCGACGTACGCCGCTGCCTCGCAAAGGGGCCGGAGTTCCTCGGCGAGCCGGTGGAACATTTCATGACAAGAAACCCGGAGACCATCACGAAAGACAAACTGGCGGCGTCGGCCCTCTCGCTGATGGAAAAGCACCAGCCGCGCCCGATCACGGTGCTGCCCGTGGTGGACGGGGACGGCATGCCGCTGGGCATCGTGCATTTGACCGACCTTTTGCGACAGGGAGTGGTTTGAGATGGCAACACATTTGGACATGGAGGAACGTATGCGGCGCATCCGTCTGCTGATCCTGGACGTGGACGGCGTACTGACGGACGGCGGCATTTATATGGGGCCGGAGGGCGAGGCGATGAAGCGCTTCGACATCAAGGACGGCCTGGGCCTCGTGCTTTGGCACCGGGCGGGCGGAAAGGCGGCGATTTTGACCGGGCGCACATCAAAGATCGTGGAGGACCGCGCAAAGGATCTTCATATTTCCGTCATTCGGCAGGGCTGCACGGACAAGGGCGCGGCCTATGAGGAGCTGAAGGCCGAGCTGAAGCTCTCGGACGAGGAAGTCGCCTATATCGGCGACGATTTGATCGACCTGCCCGTGATGAGAAAAGTCGGGCTGCCCGTCGCCGTGGCGGACGCCGTGCCGGAGGCACGGGAC
>JAFVAI010000048.1 GCA_017480545.1 Schwartzia sp. (in: firmicutes)
CCTTCGGCCCACGCCGGGTCTTTTTCCGCCATGCTGCGTCAGATGCCGTTCGACGTAGCGATGCTACGCCTTCGCGGCCTCTTCCTTGCCTGACGAAAAAATCCCTCGGCGTGGCCTCGAATTGACTTATTCGTCGTTTCCTTAATGCAGTTATGGAACCATTTCCAAAACTGTTGTCTTCCCATGTATCGACATTTAATGTATTTGCCGACAGCTTTCCTTTATTGTTGAATTGATTGATTTCTGTTTCTCCCAAAAGAGTCAAATCCCCATTGTTTCTTAAGTCATATATATCGGCATTTTCATGGATTGTCATAGTTCCGCTATTATATATAGTTCCATTGGTATAAAATTGATTGGCCGACAGCCTACCATCATTTGTCATAAACCCTAAAGTGCCGCCTCTCAATGTATTAAACCCTAAAGTGCTGCCGCTCAATGTATTGTTTTTAGATGTCGGCACCGTTACGGATAATGTACCGTCGACAATCAACTCTCCAGTTTTTTTGATTTGTATCGGATAGATAAAATCTCTAACGGAAAAATTCTGCAACTGAAGATTTAAATCGCCATGAAAATGTGATAACGATTCGTCACCTAGAGAAATTCCCGTAAACTCTCCATATTGGGCACCGCTTCCATCAACCGAGATAGTAACGTCATCACCAAAATTCATACTCCCCATTGTATTGTTAAGAATGGCAGGATAGCATGATGTTTCATAGCTGTCGTTGTTAAATCCTTTCAGTGTTATGTTCGTTTTTCCATTGATGCCCAATTTTCCAGTATTGAGAACTTGCGAACCGAAACCATATGGATTTCCATTCAAGGCAATATTCAAATCGCCTTCAACGGCAATATTGCCGTTATTTTCAATCGCATAGAACGAATCGCCCGATACTGCATAAATGTCAATACCTACATTTCCGCCTACGTTCATATCCCCTTCATTTTTAATTCCATATTTTCTTGCCGTAGGATCGCCCGCAGTCAAACACAATACATTCAAATCGTTCGCGAAATTCATCGTGTTGGTCATAGCATTGCCCGAAGCCTCATGCGTTTCGGCGGTGTATATTCCATAGGCAGTTCCGGATGTACCTTTCAGATTTACATTTACCGGCTGTTCTGCTGAAAAGCTGTATATATTTCCATAGTCGTTAGTTCCGTCATAATATCCAATGCCGATAATCTTTGCATTGGATGCACCTTTGGAATATTCATGGGTAACATTTATATCAACCGGCCCGTCGCCGGTAAACGAAACCGAACCTGCTACGCCTGTGAGAACGTTCTCGTTCCCCTCTTTGTTGATTTGCATTGCCGATGCGTTCCCTTGCCTGACTTTATAGGACGCATTATTCGCGCTGATTCCGTTGCCCAGTATCGTATCCGTCGTATAGGACAGAACGCGATCCAGCAAGGTATCGGTTGATGTCGCCGGATGGAAACCATAAAAATACCAGTCATACTTTCCTGCCGCGCCCGCCTGTGAAGCAATCTGCGGCATATAGGCATACACGCCGGAATCTGTCATCGCGCCGCCTTCGAAAGTTACACTCGTCGGCGCGGTCGCGACCCATACGCTATGCTCCCCGTCCGGCGAAAGGAAGCCGTTTTTGTCCATAACACCCAAATAATGCTTTTGCGTCCCGTCGGCGTTTTCGACGTTGATTCGGTCTCCTGTGTTGTTCAGCAAATCCGTTTCCGCAATGAATACGCCGCCGTTGCCTTTCAGAGCTTTGATGTTCAGTGTCTTGAATGCCCCGTCTTGGCTGAGGTCAATCTGCCCTTTGTTGTTCAGCGTCAGCTCATTGATGGCATTGTTGGCCTCGTAAGTGTGTTCCATATAGGAAAAATTATTCTGATTTACAAGGAGCTTCGCCTCATTCGCCAAGGCAAGGTTTATCTCCGCCAAGTCGCCCTGATGCAACGCCCCTTCGATGATGGAATTGCCGTCGCTCAAGGTCGCATTGATGACAGACTTGTCCCCTGTGCTCGACGCGATAAGCCCACCCTCAATGTCAACGACCGTCTTGTCCGGCAAGGAGTTCTTCAGGACTCCGTCCATCCCGTTCTTGTCGATGGTATCCGTTATATTGACGCTGCCGCCGCCAAAAGCCAAGACATTCTTCGCGGCGCCGTTGACGGTGACGGAAGCGCCGCTTTGCAGCGCGGCCACGTCGCCTTGCGTCTGCCGCAGAATCCGCACGTTGCCCTCATGGGCAATGGTCGGCCCCGTGTATGTGTTTTTACCGAGCAGAATCAAATCGACCTCGCTGCCGGACTTCGCAAGTCCGACAGGCAAATCATTATTCTCTTCGCCGATGTTATTGCTCCATATACTGTAACTTCGTTTTTCAAAATTTTTTTCTTTTTCCCCTGTGTTGACCGCATAGAGATACACCTGACTGTCACCGTAGTTGCGCTTATGGCTATCGTCAAGCCGCGCCGCGTCAAAATAGCCGGGGCCTTGCACAGCACGACCAGCGTCGAGAATACCGTGCCCGAAAATTTGTTCACGGGTCATATAAACAATTTCGAATTTATCTCCCAACTGATGTCTTAAATTATCTTGAGTAAATTCACTAATACTATTGAACCTGCGAGAGCGAAAATAATTAATTTTTGATTCATATATTTCATTAAGCTCCATTTGAATAATACGATTATCATTTAAGTTATTTGCATCTGTAACGATCAATCTAAAATGATCCAATGTGGACTTACCACTACTTTGAAAATAATAATCTCTCAAATTAAAATCTTTATTTGTAGTTGTTAAGATTGTGTCTATTAATTGCTTTCCATACAGATAAGGAAATGCTTCTTTTACAAGACCAATCGTTCCAGTAACATATGGTGCTGCCATAGATGTCCCGCTTTTTGCAGTATATTCAGATGTACTATTACCATTTACGGAATATATGCCATTTTCATTAATATTATCATTGAGCCTAGCGCCTGGTGCAAACACCATTACACTTTCCGCCCCATTGGCAAGATTACTAAAGTAAGAAATATTAGGATCTCCCTCAACAAGCGAATGAGAATATATCGATCCAACGATAAGAATATTATTTTTAATACTTGAATTATCCAAAAAATTTATTTTGACATTATCTGCACTTGGATTTCCATCATTTCCCGAACTATAAACAAAAACTTTGTCTTTATTTATTATGGCACTCTCCACTTCTTGTACATAATGAGAGGCATTATTCCATCCATAACTATTGTTAATTATTTGAGTATTATCGCTCAAAGATTTAATGTCAGCCCAGTTAATCGTCAATTCACTATCATGAGTAGCAACGCTTTCTAACGCGCTATTATATGCTACCCCATGCATCCCTCTTACTGTTCCATCTGCATTTTTAGCAGTTCCATCTAATCGAGCTACCATAATACCAGCAACATGACTTCCATGGTCGTATTTACTCCAATCCCATTCATCGTCACCTTTAAAATAACTTGTATTTACATTATGAACCTTTCCTCTAAATTCCACATGTCCTTCACGTACTGCGTTATCAACAATACCCAAGGTTACCCCCGCACCGCTATACCCAAACGCATACGCTTTGTCCGCATTGATTGCCGCTAATCCCGTACTATTATTAAATTCCGTAGTTTTTGCATTTCGCGCGCTAATTGTTAAAATATCATAACGCTCCGTCCCCTTGAAATTATCAAACACATCTTTCGTCGCCGCCTCCGCTGCTCCGAACGTCCCCACCGCCAGCGCGAAACCTATCGCCGCCGCGAGCCTCCGGTACGTCCTGCCCGTCATCTTGAACTTTTTGCCTGCCAGTTTCATGGGCGCATCCCCCTCGTGTTAGATTGAATACTGCATCTATTTTATTTTGCCATATTTATTCTTGTATGTCAACACAAGCACATGATTGTATCAAGCGACTAGCACCTTTGCAACATATATTATATGGTACAAAGGGGGCATTGCCGTGTATGAGGAAAAATTTTCGATGCGTCTCGCGCACCTTCGTATGCAAAAAGGCGTTTCCGCCCGTGACATGAGCCTTTCCCTTGGGCAAAATGTCAATTACATCAACAACATAGAAAACGGAAAAGCTATGCCGTCCATGACGGCGTTCTTTTTTATTTGCGAGTATCTCCACGTTACGCCGACGGAATTTTTTGACTTTGAGGCGGAAGATCCCCAGCAAAGCAGGATGCTCGGCGAAAAGTTGCGGCGTTTGTCATCCCGTCAGACGGAAGCTTTTATCACCTTAGTGGACACAGTTCTCGCGCACAAATAACCGTAAAAGCGAAACGAAAACGGCGATTGCTCCGCAGGCTACAGCCGCGTTAAAGCGCGTCTGACGTCTCATGCAATCGCAGTAAGGATTTAGAAATCCTTACTGCGATTCATATAAAAAGAGGCTGTCGCACATAGCATATTCCAAACAGTATATAGTGGAAGATTCATTTTGAAATGCACTATATATAGTAGAAAATGCTTATGTGCGACAGCCAAAACATTTTATGAGGTATTGTACGCTTGATGGGAAGTAGTTTGTTTGTGAAGTCGTCGTTTCTTTCAGCCGATGACTTCCGCCATCGGGGCGATGGTCACGCCCGCCGCTTTCAGCACGGCGCTGATTTTTTCCGCGAAGCGCACCGTTTTTGGCGAGTCGCCGTGGAGGCAGATGCTGTCCGCCGCAAGTTCGATTTCTTTGCCCGTGATTGTTTTTACGATGTGGTTCTTGACCATGGAAACGACGCGGGCGATCGCTTCCTCCTCGTCGGTGATCATCGCGCCGGGTTTGGTTCTGGCCACGAGGGAACCGTCCTCTTCATAGGCGCGGTCGGCAAAGACTTCTTTCGCCGTGCGCAGGCCGACTTTTTTTGCCGCCGCTATGAGCTTTGAGCCGGACAGGCCGAGGAGGATCAGCGACGGGTCAACGGCGTAAACGCCTTCGCAGATGGCGCGGGCCATTTGCTCGTCCTTGCCCGCCATGTTGTACATCGCGCCGTGGGGCTTGACGTGCCGGAGCCTTGCGCCCGCCGCTTCGCAAAACGCTTTCAGCGCGCCGACTTGGTAGACGACCATTGCGCGCAGCTCGTCGGCGCTCACCTGCATCTGCCGCCGCCCGAAGCCCACGAGGTCGGGAAAGCCCGGATGGGCGCCGATGCTCACGCCGTTTTTCGCGCAGAGCGCGACGGTTTTTTCCATCACCAACGGGTCGGAAGCGTGAAAGCCGCAGGCGACGTTCGCCGAGGAAATATGCGGCGCCACGTCCGCGTCCATGCCGCAAACATAGTTGCCGAAGCTTTCGCCCATATCGCAGTACAAATCGACCTTTATCATTTCCGTTCACCTCAATATTTCAGGTTTACATTTTTGACGTCGGTAATCAGCATGTGGCCGGGGGCGTGGGTGATCACCAGTTCCGGCTTTGACTGCATCACTGCGTTTTGCGGCGTGACGCCGCAGGGCCAGAAGACCGGCACTTCGCCCTCGCGGATGGTTACCGCGTCGCCATAGTCGGGATGGGACAGGTCGTGAATGCCGATGGCTTCCGGCGCGCCGATATGGATGGGCGCGCCATGGACACGGGGCATCTGCCCCGTGATCAGCACCGCTTTCGGTACGAGGGCATGGGGCAACGGACGCATGGAGACGACCATGTTGCCGTGAAAAACGCCTGCGGGCGCGCAGGGAATGTTCGTGTCGTACATCGGCACGTTTTTTCCTTCCTCGATCTGGCGCACGGGCACGTCCGCCGCCAACAGGTCGCCCTCAAAGGAAAAGCTGCACCCGATCAGGAAACTGACGAAGTCGTCCCGCCAAAGCGCCGACACGTCCGTATATTCTCCGGCCAGTTCGCCCTTCTTGTAAAGGCGGTATTTCGGCAAATCGGTGGCGATGTCCGCGCCCGCCGCAATCGTGCGCAGACGCCGCGAGCCGGTGTCGCTGACTTCCAGCAGCGGGCAGGGGCGCGGGTTTCGTTGGCAGAAAAGCAGGAAATCATAGGCGATGTCCTTCGGCAAGACCACGAGATTCGCCTGCGCGTAGCCGTCGCACATCCCCGAGGTTTGCCCCGAGAGCTTTCCCTCGCGGATCAGTTGCCGCACTTCCGAAGGTTTCGCTTTGCTGTAGTCCATGATGTTCCCTCACTTTTTATACAATTCCTGCGCGTCTTCCGCGCTGATGCGCACGAAGCGCACCGTATCCCCCGGCCGCGCCTGTGCCAGCTTCGGCAGGTCGAAGGAGATGACCGTGCCGATTTTCGCGTAGCCGCCGGTGGTCTGGTGGTCGGCCATCAAAACAATCGGCTTGCCGCCGGAGGGGACTTGCACCGCGCCGAATACGATGCCGTCGGAAACGATGTCCGTGCCGCTGCGGCTTTCGATTTCCGGCCCTTCGAGGCGGAGCCCCATGCGGTCGCTGTTCGGGCTGATTTCGTAAGCGGCCGAGAAAAACGTTTCGAGGCCTTTCGCCGTGAAATATTCCTCCTGCGGACCGGGAATCACGCGGACTGCCATCGCGCTTTCGTAAACCGGCGGCTCATAGTTCAAGCCTGTCGGCGTCCATCCGTCCTCTTTCATCGTCGGCAGGACGTCTCCGGCTTTCAGGGCACGACCTTGAAAGCCGCCGAGGCTTGCGCCGATGTCCGTGGATCGGCTGCCCATGACCGGCGGGACGTCGATGCCGCCGTGCACGGCGAGGTAACCCCGGCAGCCGTTCATCGCCATGCCGAAGGCCAATGCCTGCCCTGCGACCACGCGAACTGCGCGGTATCGTTCCACAGGCGCGTCGTCGAGCTTCGCCCGCATATCGGCGCCCGTCGCCGCAATCCACGCCGCCGATTGGAATTCCAGCGTCGCGCCGAGAAACGTCATTTCGAGAGCCGCCTCGCCGTTCCCGTTGCCCACGAGCGCGTTCGCCGCTTCATAGGCGGCGTCGTCCATCACGCCGGACGGGCGGATGCCGCTGGACTGATGGAAAAAGCGTCCCTCGTCCTGCACCGTCGTCAAAGGGCCGGGCGATTTCACAAGGATGCCCATGGCGCGCCCTCCTTTTTCAGCCGCTCGTATTCGCCGGGCGGGACCGGAACGAACCGGATGTAGTCGCCCGCTTCGCAAAGCACGGGATTTTCAGCCGCCGGATCGTAAAACTGCACCGGCGTCCTGCCGATGAGCCGCCAGCCGCCCGGCGACGCCATCGGGTACACGCCGGTCTGCCCGCCGCCGATGCCGACGGACCCGGCGGGAATCGAGACGCGGGGCGAGGAGAGCCTCGGCGCGGCGATGCGCTCGTCCATGCCGCCCAAATAGACAAAGCCCGGCAGGAAGCCGAGCATATAGACGCGGTACTCCGTTCCCGCGTGGATGTCGATGATTTCTTGTTCGGACAGGCCCGTCAGCTCCGCCAGCCCGGCCAAGTCTTCGCCGTATTTCCCGCCATAGCAGCAGGGAATTTCCAACACGCGCTTTTTTTCCGTCTCCGCCGTCGCGCCGTCCCATTTTATCGCCGTCGCCTCGATGCGCCGCGACAGCTCCTGCATAGAAATGACGGCGGGGTTGTATTCCACCAAAAGAGAGCGGTACGTGGGGATCATCTCCCGCACGCCCGCCACTTTTTCCGCCAGCAGCGTTTTTTTCAGCGCGTTCACCTTGCGGTTCACGTCCTCGGAAATCACGTTGCCGAAATCCGCCACCAACGCCCTGTCGCCTGCCGGAAGGATTTTCATTTCTGCCATGGCGTCAGTTTGTCGCTTCCAGGAACTCGTCCAAAATCGCCTTGCGAATCTTTTCGACGAGTTCCGGCTGTTTGCCGCCTGCGGGCTGGCCGTCCAGCTTGTCCACGTGCATGCAAAGCTTCGAGGAGCTCGTCACGAGGATTTCCTCGGCTTTCTTCAAATCGTCCAGATGGAACGCTGTTTCGCTGACGGCGATGCCCAGTTCCTTGCATTTCTTGATCAGATGCGCCCGCGCGATGCCCGGCAGGATCAGCTCGTCCGTCGGCGCGGTGAACAGCTTGCCGTCCTTGATGATATGGCAGTTGCTGTGCGCGCACTCGGTCACGCGCCCGCCCGGGCGGTACAGGATCGCCTCCGCGCAGCCCGCCCGCTTCGCCTTTTCCGCCGCCATGACCGACGGGAGCAGGTTCAGCGTTTTGATGTTGCAATGGAAAAAGCGCGTGTCCGGTTCGGTGATGACTTGGATCGGCGCTTTGCAGTCCGAGATTTCCGACGGAATCAGCATCACCCAGAGATTGGCCTTGCCCTCGGGGAAAACGTGGTTGCGGATGCCCGTGCCGCGCGTCACTTGGTAATAGACGAACTGGTCGCCCGTGTCCACTTTTTTGACGAGGTCGTTCAAAAGGTCTTTCAGTTCCGCTTTCGTGACCGGCATCTCGATGTCGAGGAGCGCCGCGCTGTTGAAGAAGCGGTCCACGTGCTCGTCCATCGCGAAAATGTGGTAGTTGCGGGCGGGCCCCGCGTCGTAAACGCCGTCGCCGAACCAATGGACGCGGTCGTTCATCGGAATCGCCATCTTTTCCAGCTCATCGTATTTTCCGTTATAATAGCCGAGATTTTTCATGTCATTTCTTCCTCCTGTGCACCGCAAAAAATTTTTTGAAGTAAGAAATTCTTACCTCAAAATTTTACGACCCTTTGCAACCCTATAGGAAACGACTTATTCGTCGTTTCCTATACCGCGATGGATCGCTCCGAAAGTTCCTCGTCGATCTGCGCCGCCAGCGCCTCCAGAATCTCCTGCTCGACGCTTTCGTCGAAGCCGTCCACGTGCGCCACGCGCTCATGGGTGATGCCGTCCACGCTGCCGATTTCCACCGTTTCTTTCAGGTAGTCCGCAGCCCAAGCGTAGGAGGGCATCCAGTGCTTGCCGTCGAGGATGGAAAGATAGGCGGCGAGGCCGTACGCGCCCCAGTTGGAGACGCTGGCGATGACGAGATGGTCGACCTTCACGACGCATGGCACGAGGGCAAGATCCTTCTCGATTGCCTCGGCGACGTTGCCCATGCCGATCTCGTTGCCGCCGTCGCCGACGCCCACCGTGCGGACGCCGTACTCGGGGGCGATCCGGAACAGTTCGTCCGTCGGCGCGTTGTGCTCGCGGATGGAAACGCCGCGCATATTCGCGTAGTCGTCCTGGGCGTTCAGCCCGCAGCGCTCCACGGAGATCATGCCCACCGGACGACGCTCGGAAATCATCTGCCGGAAAAAGCCGGTATCCACGCCGACTTCCGCCGGGACGACCTCGAAGCCACGAATCGTGAACAGCTCGGCGTTTTCCGGCTCGGTGACGATGACCGGGCAAAAGCCCATGTCCCGGAGCACATTGGCCAATACCGCCGTGCCTGTCGGCCCGTCCGTCTCCGGATAGCCCGCCACGTAAAAGCCCGTCGTCAGGAAAACGACGCCCCGCTTCCAAGAATAAATTTCCTCCGCGGCCAAACGGCAATAATCCGCCGAAAGGCAGGGCAGGAGTTTTGTCATGCCCCGCCGGGAATGGCGGAGGATAATGTCCTCAATGCGTTCCACGCAGTCCACCTCCGAAAAATAAAGGAAACGCCGAACAAGTCCCGCCGCGCCCCTGCCGGGTCTTTTTCCGACTGCCGTTTTCAAAGGCCTCTCGACGTAGCCCCGCTACGCCTTCGAGGCCTTTTCCTAGCCAGTCGAAAAAATCCCTCGGCAGGGTCACGACTTGACTGATTCGGCGTTTCCTAAAAAATTTTTTCCCGCAATGCCGAAACAGGGTCCGGGTCGGCGCCGCAAGGCTCCATTGCCCGTGATGCTTTGTCCATTGCCACATGCAGTATAGCATGGAGCATTTCCGCTGTCTACGCGGGGAAGCCATGTATACAAAATTCTTGCGCGGCGGGCGGAAATTTTTTCGGACATGCGGGGAAGTGGAAAAAAAGCTGTATTTCTGTTAAACTATGGAGGAAGAACGACGGACGAAGGAGGGGATTGCGCGCATGGGGGAATTGCGCGGGCGCGCGACGGAGCTTTTGGAGCCGACGCTGGTTTTCGCGGGACGGGCGTTGTTTCCGTTGCCGAAGCAGCTCTTTCGGCTTTATACGCATCTCCTTCGCTACCTTTTGAAAACGGAAGCGTTCTTGCCGCGCGTTTCGGGGCGGCCGGCGCGGTTCCATTCGGAGAAACGCTGCTATGAGACGGAGTTCGGTCCGCTGACGGCGGCGACGGTCGCCGTGGTCGTCGGCAGGACGCGCCTTGCCCGGGACGGGGAAGCGGTCTTCGTCGCGCTGGCTTCGAAGCTCGCGCCGGAGGACTGGGGCCATGCGCTGGTCTTCCGCGCGGAGGAAAAGATTGCGAAGCTCTATCGGCATTTGAAGGATTTCCGCCGGGAAAACCCGAAGCGTTTCCTGCCGGACAGTTATCTGCCGCACCCGGCGGAGAAGGCGGCGGCGATGCGGGAGTATCGCCGCTGCTTTCCGGTGACGGTTTTCGATATGGAGATGAATTACGAGCGGCCCATCCAGTTCGCGGGGCGGCGGCTGACGCTGGCGGCGGACGGGACGGTCGAGACGGAGGAGCTTTCCCTGTATGTGCGGCAGAAGCCGAGGCTTTCGCGCTACGTGGCGGAGCTGACGCATCTGACGGACGCGTTTTTGCGGATGCACGGCATCCCGGAGGACGAGGCCGCGGAAAAAATCTACGCGTTTCTCGCGCGGGACGGGTGTTTCGCGGGGAACGCGCTGCACAATGATCTGGTTGCGCTCCGGGGCATGTTTTGGCGGTGCGGCTATCCCGGGAGGGCGCTGCGCCGCGACATTGTCGATTTGACGGTGGCGGTGCGGTTTGACCGGGGCGAGACGAACGAGCCGTCCCTTCGGCTCTGCATGGAGCACGCGGGGCTTTCGTTCCATGAGGACAAGTTCCACGACGCGGCCTATGACACGGAAGGGGCGGCGCGCCTGTTCCTGCGCTATGTGCCGTCGTTTATCGCGAAATACGGCAGGGCGCCGCTGGCTCCATGGTATTTCTTCGCGCCGATGCGCGCCAAGGAAGAACTGGACCAGCTTTACGCCGAGACCTATATCCGGCCGCAGAGGCCGGAGAAGCAAGCGGAAGGAGGGAAGCCATGACCGGAACGGGGGCGAGGGAACCGGAGAGAGTCCCGTGGCGTTTCTGGGTCAGCGACCATGAGGCCGTTCTCGGCGTGACGCTCATGCTGGTCATTATCGGCTCGCTGAATATTTTCAGTTCCAGTTTCGTCGTGGCGGGGGAAAATTACGACGACCCGTATTTCTTTGCGCGCAAGCAGGGCCTGAACCTCGCCATCGGCTTTGTGTTTTTCCTGTGCGGGTTGGCGGTGGACTATCACATTTTGATGAAGGCCAGAAACATTGCCTTTTGGGTCGTGGCGGCGATGCTGGCGGCGGTGTTCGCGGTGGGCGTCGAGGTCAACGGCGCGCAGCGCTGGCTCGCCATCGGGGGGTTCCAGCTCCAGCCTGCGGAGTTGGCGAAACCGACGGCCGTTTTCCTCGAGGCTTATTATATCGCTTGGCGTGTAAGGCACGGGATGCGGTGCAATTTCTTTCATGACGAGATGTGGATGATCGCGGCGATGTTCGTGATGGTGGAGCGGGAGCCGGACATGGGGACGGCGCTGATTATTTTGGGCGTCCCGCTGTTGATGCTCTTTTGCTCCAATATGAAGGCCGTGACGAAGCTCAAGCTGGTCGGCGCGGGACTGGCCGGAGGTGTGCTGCTTTGCATTCTCCAGCCCTATCGGCTGAGGCGCGTCATGGCGCTTTTGAATCCGTGGGAGTATGTGCGGGACGCGGGCTACCAGATTGTGCAGTCGCTCCAGGCCATCGGCTCGGGCGGGCTTTTGGGGATGGGCATGGGCATGGGCGTCAGCAAGTACCATTATCTGCCGGAGGCGCATACGGATTTCGCGTTTTCCGTCTGGTGCCAGGAAATGGGCTTTGTCGGGGCGGCGTTCGTGCTGCTCTTGTTCGCGGCTTTCGCGTTTCACGGCGTCCGTATCGCGAACAGCGCGAAGGACGCGCTGGGGCAGATGCTCGCCTTCGGCATGACGATGATGATCGTCGGGCAGGCGTCCATCAATCTCCTGATGATTTCCGGCTGTCTCCCCGTCGTCGGTGTGCCGCTGCCGTTCATCAGCTACGGCGGCACCTCGCTTTTCGTCAGCCTGTTCGCGGTGGGTGTGCTGGCCAACGTCGGGGCGCGGGGCGTGAAAAAAGAAAAGCCCGCCACCAGCGAGCCGCCGAGAGATGTGTTCGGCAGGCCGCGGCTTCGGCGGGTGAAATAGCGGATTGCGATAGCGCAAAGAAGGGATTTTTCAAATGATTGTTTACGCGGTGGAGCCGGGCGGAAGATATGTGACGGTGGCGGAAAGCCTCGCCCTGCGCCCCGAAGGAAAGCGCGGCGTTTATGTGAACCTGACGAACCAATGCACCTGCGCCTGCACCTTTTGCCTGCGCTCTCTGAAAGACATGGCGGAAGATCATTCGCTTTGGCTCGCGCGGGAGCCGTCGGAGGCGGAAGTGCGGGCGGAGCTTTCCGCGCTGCCATGGGAACTGGTCTCCGAGATCGTCTTTTGCGGCTTCGGCGAGCCGACCATGCGGCTGGAAACGCTGACGAATCTTTTGCGGTGGCTTCGCGCGGAGCACATGGGCATACCGACCCGGCTCAACACCAACGGCCTGTCCGACCTGTTCCACGGGCGCGACACCGCGCCGGACTTCGACGGGCTTTTGGACGTTGTTTCCATCAGCCTGAACGCGTCGAACGCCGAGCGCTACCTGGAGCTGACGCGGAGCCGCTTCGGCCTGCCGTCCTTCGAGGCGATGCTGGCCTTTGCGGAGCGCGCGAAAGCCTATGTGCCGGATGTCGTGCTGACCGTCGTGGACCATGTAGAGGACGACGGCGAGATTGCGCGCTGCCGGGCGATCTGCGAGGCGCGGGGCCTGCGCCTCCGGGTGCGTCCTTATGAGGCGAGCTGAAGAAAAACAGACGGGACGCGAACAGAGAAAAAGAAGAGGCGTCCAATTTCGGAATGTATGAGTGGGGGATTTGTCCATGAAACATCTGGTCATCGTGCGCGGCGGCGGCGAGCTTGGCACGGCGGTCGCGCATCGGCTGCATCGCGTCGGGTACAAGGTGCTGATTCTGGAAAAATCGAGGCCTTCCGCGCTTCGGCGCGAATTGGCGTTTTCGGACGCGGTTTATGACGGGGAAAAAACCGTGGAGCGCGTGACCTGCGTTTGCGCGGAAAACCTGAAAACCGCGCTTTCCCTGATTGCGGAGGGCCGGGTCACCATGTTGGTCGACCCGACGGGACGCTATGTGCGGAAATTTCCGCCCCATATCCTTGTGAATACGTTGGACGGCAAAGAGGACGAGTCGCGCCGCGAGCTGCCCGCCGATTTTCGCATCGGGTTGGGGGCGGGCTATTGCGCGCGGGAGGATGTCAACTGTGTCGTCGAGACCGTGCGCGGCTACAGCCTCGGGCGTATCATTTACGACGGGCGCTGCCGCCGCTGGCAGACCGCCGAGGATGTCATCAAGGACGGCGGTTTCCTGCGCGCGGAGACGGACGGCGCTTTCAAAAGCCCGCACACGATTTCCCACATTTTCCGCCCCGGCGACATGGTCGGCGAGATTTATGACGACCGGGGCCAGACCGTGCCGGTGGTCACGTCGGTGGGCGGCGTCCTGCGCGGCATCATTCACGACAATTACCACGTGCCCAAAGGCATGGCCGTCGCCGAAATCGACCCGCGCATGGAGCCCAGCGACTGCTCGTCGATCTCGGACAAGGCGCGCTGCATCTCCGGCTCCGTGCTGGAGGCCATCATGGCGTTTGAAAGCGGTGTCCGCCCATAAGAAAAAATATGAAAATATAAAAAGGCTTCCGGCGTTTTGCCCGGAAGCCTTTGTTGTTTCTGGCGGAGAGGGTGGGATTCGAACCCACGGTAGCTTGCGCTACAACAGATTTCGAGTCTGTCACCTTCGACCACTCGGACACCTCTCCAGTGACAGGCAATAGTATAGCACATGCGGCGAAGCGTTGCAAATGGTTTTTGTGCGCTTCGCCGCTTTTCGCCTTGTTTTCTTACTGCCCGATGTGGCTCGCATGGATCACATGATAGCCGTGGCTCTCCAGTTCCTGCGTCAGCGCCTCGTCGTTCATGAAGTCGCCCCGGACGATGATGTCGTATTTGCCCATGTCCTTCTTGCAGGTGACGAAGCTGTCGATGTTGAAGCCCGCGTCCGCGAAGATGCTGGCGATATCCTTGACCACGCCCACCTTGTTGTCCACCTCGATGGTGATGCGGTCCTTGCCTTCCGAGAGGCCCATGATCTCGACGAGGGCGTTGAAGATGTCCGTTTCGGTGATGACGCCGACCACGGCGCCGACATCGGTCGTGACCGGCACGCCGCCGATCTTGTTCATCGACATCAGGAGCGCCGCTTCTTCGATCGGCGCCTTCTCGTTGACGGAAATGACCTTATCGCTCATGATCTCGCGGATGGAGATTTTTGCCAGAAGCGAGTTGATCTCATAACGGGAAAGGGTCGTGGCCGCCGACGGCGAGACGCGCATCAGGTCCTTGTCCGTGACGATGCCGACGAGCTTGCCGTTTTCGACGACGGGCAGGCGGCGGATTTTGTGCTCTTTCAGGAGCGCGGCGGCGGTGTCCACCTTGTCGTCCGGTTTGATGGAAATGGGGTTTCGGGTCATTCGATCGGATACAAACATAATGGATAGCTCCTTTCCGTATTTCCGTGGTATCTATTGCGAGACAGAAGATTTGCATTGCGAAATCCCAAAAGGAAAAATTCGCGATAAAGCGGCCAAAATCCTTCTTTTGGTGAAATTTTATCCGCCCAGATAGGCCTTCCGCACTTCCTCGCTGGCGGCGAGGCTCTTCGCGTCGCCGGAGAGAGCGATGCGCCCCGTTTCGAGGACGTAGGCGCGGTGCGCGATGGAGAGCGCCATGTTCGCGTTCTGCTCGACGAGGAGCACGGTCGTGCCCGCCCTGTTGATGTCCACGATGATGTTGAAAATTTCGCGGATCAGGAGCGGGGCGAGGCCCATGGACGGCTCGTCGAGGAGCAGGAGGCGCGGGCGGCTCATCAGCGCGCGCCCCATCGCCAGCATTTGCTGCTCGCCGCCGGACAGTGTGCCCGCCGCTTGGTCCTTGCGTTCCAATAGGCGCGGGAAACGCTCGAAAACCATAGCCATGTCCGCTGCGATGCCGTCGGCATCGTCCCGCGTGAAGGCGCCGAGCTCCAGATTTTCCAGCACGGTCATGTTCGCGAAGATGCGGCGTCCTTCCGGCACTTGCGAAATGCCCGCCTTGACGATGGTTTGCGCGGGATGTCCGGCGATGGGCCCGCCCTCGAACAGGATGTCGCCTTCCTTCGGCTTCAAAAGCCCGGAGATAGTGCGCAGTGTCGTGGACTTGCCCGCGCCGTTGGAGCCGATCAGGGTGACGATTTCGCCCTGCCGGACCGTGAGGCTCACGCCCTTGATGGCGTGAATGGCGCCGTAATAGACGTGAATGTCCTTGATTTCCAACATATCCGCCATCAAGCGTCACCTCCCAGATACGCGCGAATGACTTCCGGATTCCTTTGGATTTCCTCGGGCGTGCCTTTGGCGATGATCTGCCCGTATTCGAGGACGTAGATGCGTTCGCAGATGCCCATGACGAGGCTCATGTCGTGCTCGATCAAAAGGATCGTCAATGAAAACTGGTCGCGAATCCAACGGATCATGTCCATCAGTTCCTGCGTTTCCTGCGGGTTCATGCCCGCCGCGGGCTCGTCGAGCAGGAGGAGCTTCGGCTGCGCCGCCAGCGCGCGGGCGATTTCCAGCCGCCGCTGCGCACCGTAGGGAAGGTTCTTCGCCGTCTCGTCCGCCTTGTCGTCCAGCTTGAAGATTTTCAGCATCCGCATGCTTTCGGCGACGACCGCCTCCTCCTCGGAAAAGTACCGGCCGACGCGGAAGATGGCTTCGGCGAGCCCGTATTTCACATGCTGGTGGCAGGCGATTTTCACGTTGTCCAGTACGGAAAGCTCGGAAAAGAGCCGGATGTTCTGGAAGGTGCGGGCGATGCCGCGTTGGGTGATTTGGTACGGTTTCAGCCCGACGATGCTGTCCCCCTCGAATTCGATGTGCCCGCTCGTCGGCTGATAGACCCCGGTGAACAGGTTGAACGCGGTGGTCTTGCCCGCGCCGTTCGGCCCGATCAGGCCGATCAGCTCGCCTTGGTTGATGTACATATTGAAGTCGGAAACGGCTTTGAGGCCGCCGAACATTTCGACGACGTTCGAGGCTTTGAGAAGCGGCTCAGCCATCGCTCTTTCCCCCTTTCAGAAAGCGCTTGAAGGGCGCGAGGCTCGTCAGCTCCATGTAGCCGAAAAGGCCCTGCGGACGATAGAACATCAAGAGGATCAAAGCCAGCGCGTAGATAATCATGCGGTATTCCGGCCAGTCGGCGAGAACCGCCGAGATGAAGGTCACGACAAACGCGCCGGCAATCGCGCCGGTAATCGAGCCGAGGCCGCCAAGCACCACCATGATCAGGTAATTGAAGGACTGCATGAAGGTGAACGACAGCGGCGTGATGATGTAAAAGACATGGGCGAACAGGCCGCCCGCCACGCCCGCGAAGGCCGCGCCGATGGTAAAGGCCATGACTTTGTATTTCGTGGTGTTGACGCCCATCGCCTCCGCCGCGATCTCGTTCTCGCGGATCGCGATGCAGGCGCGCCCATGGGTCGAGTTCACGAAATTCTTGATGACGAAGAGTGTCGCCAGAAGCGAGAAAAACACCCAGGGGAACGTGGTCAGGTGCGGGATGCCGGAAAAGCCGGCCGCGCCGCCGACGTACTGGATATTCATCAGCACGATACGGATAATCTCCGAAAGCCCCAGCGTGGCGATGGCAAGATAGTCGCCGGAGAGCCGGAGCGTCGGCAGCCCGATCAGGCAGCCGAGGGCTCCCGCCGCCGCGCCGCCCGCGAGGAGCGCCGCGAGGAACGGCAAATGGAAATTCGCGGTCAGCACCACGGACACATAGGCGCCGACAGCCATGAAGCCCGCGTGGCCGAGGGAAAACTGCCCGGTGTAGCCGTTGATAAGGTTCAGGCTGGCCGCCATGATGATATTGATGCCGATGATCAAGATATTCAGCTTCCAGAAGGAGCCGATCACGCCCGTTTCCATCAGGCCGTAAAGCACGGCGAAGACGATGAGGCCCAGGACGAGCATGACGGCGTCGCGTTTTTGCATTGCGTTCATGTCGTCACCTCACACCTTCTCCTGCGCGTCCCGGCCAAAGATGCCGCTGGGACGGAACAACAGGACCAGAATTAAGATCGCGAAAGCCGCCGCGTCGCGGAACGTGGACGACAAGAAGCCCGAGACGAACGCCTCGATGATGCCGAGAATCAGGCCGCCGACCACCGCGCCGGGGAGGCTTCCGATGCCGCCCAGAACCGCCGCGACGAAGGCTTTGAGGCCCGGCATGATGCCCATCAGGGGGTCGATGGAATTGTAGTAGACGCCGACGAGCACACCGCCAGCTGCCGCCAGCGCCGAGCCGATGCCGAAGGTCGCGCCGATGACCCGGTCCGCGTCGATGCCCATCAGCTGCGCCGTCTCCGTGTCGAAGGACACCGCGCGCATGGCCTTTCCGATTTTCGTCTTTTGCACGATATAGGTCAGGAGCACCGTCAGCACGAAGGTAATCGCGAAAATCAGCACCTGTTGGCCGTTCACGATGAAGTCGCCGATATGGAACGCGACGCTCGAGTCAAAGACCTCCGGGAAGGTGCGCGGCGTCGGCGAGACGAACAGCATGCTCGTGTACTCCAGGAAGAACGAGACGCCGATCGCCGTAATCAAAAGCGAAATGCGCGGCGCGTGGCGGAGCGGCTTATAGGCGATCCGCTCCACGAGGCAGCCGATGAGGCCCGTCGCGACCATCGAAATGACCAGCGCGGGAAAAATCCCCAGCCCCGCCTGCGCCACCGCGAAAAATCCAATATAAGCGCCCACCATGTAAATGTCGCCGTGGGCGAAATTGATCAGCTTGATGATGCCGTAAACCATCGTATAGCCGAGGGCGATCAGCGCGTAAATGCTCCCGAGGGAAACGCCGTTGATGAGCTGCTGCACCACTTGGCTCATGAAATCCATTGAAACCACACTCTCCTAAAAGATAAGGCCGCATTGCTGCGGCCTCATAATCGCTCTGTTACGGAACAATCTTCGCTACGACCTCGCGGCCTCCGTTCTTGTTTTCAAGAATGACGGCCTGCTTGATCGGGTTATGGTTCGCGTCCATCGAAATCGTGCCCGTGCCGGCTTTCAGGTTCTTCGTCTCGGCGATGGCCTTCGCAATCTTCTCCGTGTCGTCGGAATTCGCGCGCTTCAGCGCGTCGATCAGCACCTTGCCCGCGTCATAGCCGAGAGCCGCGAATACATTCGGCGCGTGGTTGAACTTCTTGTTGTACGCGTCGAGGAACGGCTTGACTTCGGCATCCTTGTCCGAGTAATGGGTGCAGAAGAACGTGTTGTTGATGGCGTCCGCGCCCGCGATGTCCTTGACCTTCGGGTCGTCCCAGCCGTCCGTGCCGAGAATCGGCGTGGCGATGCCGAGCTCACGGGCCTGCTTGACGATCTTGCCGACTTCCTCATAGTACGCCGGAACGAACATGACCTGCGCGCCCGCCGTCTTCAGCTTCGTCAGCGTCGCCTTGAAGTCCTGGTCCTTCTGCACGAAAGCCTCTTCCATCAATACCTTGCCGCCCGCGGCCTCGAATTTCTCCTTGAAGACCTGCGCGAGGCTCTTGGAGTAATCGGACGAGGAATCGAAGTAAATGACCGCCGTCGTGGCCTTCAGGTTGTCTTTCGCGAATTTCGCCATGACATCGCCCTGCTGCGGGTCGATGAAGCAGCTGCGGAACACGAAGGGCTGCACCTTGCCGTTCTCCACCGTGACCTTCGCGCTGGTGGCGCAGGGGGCGAGGATCGGCACCTTGTGCTCGGTGGCGACCTGCGTTTCCGCGATGACCGGCGCCGTCGTCGCCGGGCCGACCAGAACTTTGACTTTGTCGTCGGCGATCAGCTTCGTGGCCGAGTTTACGGCCTCGGAAGTCTCGGACTTCGTGTCCGCTTTCACTAGCTTGATCTTCTTGCCGTTTATGCCGCCCGCGGCGTTGACCTCGTCGATGGCGAGCTCCAGGCCTTCATAGGTCGCGACGCCGTAATTCGCCACGTTGCCCGTCAGCTCGAAATTCGCGCCGACCTTGATCTCGCTCGTGTCGGCCTTCTTGTCGCCGCCTCCGCCGCCGCAGCCTGTCAGAACACCGCCGAGCATCATGACGCCGGCCAAAAGCGCGGCCATGCGTCCCTTTTTACCGAATTTCATCCAAACCCCTCCTCAAATGAAGCAAAATCAAAACTCCATGCGGCTATTGTCCGCATGGAGTTTATTATAGGTTACTGGTTTTCAATAGTCAATAGTACGCGAGAGAAAAACGAAATGTATACTTTGCGCTTACCCCTCGAAAAATTCTTCCTCCGCCGCGATGCAGAGGGCGTGATAGACGGGCAGGTGAAGCTCCTGGATGCGGTAGGTTTCGTCGTCCGGGACGGCGATGGTGATGTCCGCGAGGGGTTTCAGCTTTCCGCCGGAGCGGCCCGTCAGCGCGATTGTCTTCAGCCCTGCGGCTTCTGCCGTTTTCGCCGCGTACAGCACGTTTTTCGAGTTGCCCGATGTGCTGATGGCGACGAGGACATCCCCCGCGCGCCCCAGCCCGAGCACCTGCTGGGCGAAGACGAGGTCGGCGGCTTGGTCGTTGGCGAAAGCCGTGCCGAGGGCAACGGAATTGACAAGGGAGACTGCCGGAAGCGCGTCCTGCAAATTCTCCGAGAGATAATCGGCGTCCTCCGGAAACGCGGCTTTTAAGCGCGCGCGCATTTCCTCCGGCAGGGGCCGCTTTTTCAGGAAGCCTTTCATCAGTTCGCCGACGATGTGCTCGGCGTCCGCCGCGCTGCCGCCGTTGCCGCAGACGATGAGCTTGCCGCCCGCGCGGTACATATCGCAGACGGTTTCCACCGCCGCGAAGATCTCGGCGCGGCAGGCGGCGAGCGCCGGATAGCGCTTCAGCAAAGTGTCCAGTGCGGTTTTCGTCGTATCTTTCATTATCTGCTCCTGTACCAGTCCGCCGTGCGCTTCGGATCATAGTCCGTGCCGCCCGAGGCAAAGGCGCGCGCGTTTTGCGGCGGGCGAATGTCGCGCACCGGGAACGGCGCTTCCCGCGTTTCCTGCCGGTAGGGATTTTCCCGCCGCGCCGATTTGCCGCGCCACGCCCCCCAAAGGTGCGCGAGGAGGCGGAACGCGAAATAGATCAGGGCGGCGTTGATGAGCAGCCCGAAGAAATCTCCCATGAAGCTGCCCGCGCCGAAGCCGAAGAGGTTCCCGAGCAGGCCGCCGAGAAGCATGCCGCCCGCGAGGAATCCGACGCTCCGCATCATATTTCCCCATCGGGTGCCGTGGTACGGTACGGAGCTTGCGCCCGCCTGTCCCGAGGGCGCCGCGGCGCGGGGCGAGGCGGAGGGGATGTCGCCCGCCTTTTGCGAGGGACGGTACTGTTGGTTCGGCCGCGCGTTCTGCGAAGGGGACGGCGTATTTGCGCGCGGCGCTTGCGGCCTCGGCGTATTCATGCGGGGGGCCGTCATGCGCGGCGCGCGCATGCCTCCGACAGCGGCTTCCGCGCCATAGGGAAGCCCAACCGCCGCGAAGGCCAATACCCCCGCGGCAACCATCGCCATGATTTTTTTACGCTTCATTCTGTGAAAATGCCTCCTGTTGTTAGGAACTGTGAAGAAATAAATTTTAAGTTATCGCGCAGGATAAATTTTTCTGTGCTAGGCGGAGGAAGGAGGCGTAGCGGGGCTACGCCGACTGACGACAACGACGCACAGGGAAATTTATAAGCAGCGAACCGGCGCTTTAGCGCCGTGTGAGTCGCTTATGCAAAGCTGACAAGCGAGAATTAAAATTTATTTTTGAACAGTTCCTTATTCCGCGCTGGCCTTGATATCATCCGGGAACGCGTAAATCTCGCCCAAGGTGTCCAGTTCCCCGGACAGATAGCGGTCAATGTCGTGGACGTCGATGAAAAGCTTGCAGTCGATGTCAAGATACCCCTGCTCCCGGCCGCCGGAGACGTCGCGCACGGCGACCAGCTTTTCGCGGAGCGTCTCGCATTCGGAGCGCGTCGCGTGGACGTCCAGCTTGATCAGCGGCACACCGTATTCCTTCAAAACTTCCTGCATGGTCAACCGTTCCGACAAATCCATCTCTCCTCTGTCTGTTGTCGACGCAATTATGCGAGGGGAATCTGATTTTCAAATGAAAAAGACGCAGACGGCAAATGTCTGTGTCTATTTCTTCTCCGAATCCCGCGCCAGGATTCGCTCCAGCGCGCGTATCGCGTACCGTTGGGTTTCGTAGTCGAGATCGCTGGCCTCCGTCGCCATGCGCTTTCTCATTTCCTCCAGCTGCCGTTCCAGCCGCAGCCGCGTTTCCCTGTCCATGCTCCGCCTCCCGCCGTAATACTACCAATGAGGCAGAGGAATGTCAACGGTTGACAAACGTGCCGCCCCATGCTTTACTATATATTATTTATGGAAGGTGATATTTCTTGGTGATCGCATACGTCATTCTGGGCGACCTTGTCGCGCGGTTCCTCTTCGAGCAGGCCCGCCAGCTTTACAAGCTGAACACGGACAACAACCTGAGCCGCACCTATGAGCACGATGTGGAAAACCCGACGCTCATCGACGAGATGTACGAC
>JAFVAI010000049.1 GCA_017480545.1 Schwartzia sp. (in: firmicutes)
ATACATCAACCTTTATATGAACAATCCGACAGCCGGGGGGACGGACGGCACAGCCGTATCCCTCGACGGTTCGGCAACCGCCCCGCTCAGCGTCATGCTCGACGCGCCGGCGAACGAAGCCAAGACCATAAAATGTGAGCACCGCTGCGGGGACGGCTACAAGACCAGCGGGGACACCATGATCTCATTCGAGGGGGAGAGCGCGGCGAAATGGAGCGCTGGCGATACGGAGGACGGCGCGTTCTCCGCGACGCACGCAATTTCCGATGCAGTCGGGACAACAAACCGCGTCTTTTATATCAAGGCGGTGTCCTCGTCCGACGAAACGCCCCGCAAGGACACGTCCGTTAAAGTCGTGCTTCACGCGACAATCGTCGAAGCGGAGGGATAAGCCATGCCGTTCAAGTACATCAATCCCGGCTACGCGGAGCTTCTCGCGGACTCATCCATGACAACATCCAAATCCACAACATACAACCCGATAAACGGGATCGCCATGAAAGGCAGCGGGGACGGATATTATTATCTCCCCGAAGGCTGCGACGAGGTATGGGTAAAATTCGGATTCTACAGCAACACCACATATACTTGGCAGCTCAATTGCTACATCGGGAGCAATCAAAGCAAGTACGGTTTTTACCGCTACGGCAAGGATGACAACAGGGCGTATTTCCAAGGGGTATCCACGAAAATCCAAGGCACAACCGATTATGACTGCCACACAGTGTGGATGCACTGCAAAGCCGGGAGCGACGGGCTTCTTGAGATTTTCATCGACGGCGTGGAAGCGTTCTCGAAAACAGGCGAGGTGACGTGGGCGAACCAGTACGTCTATTTCAAGTCCGCCAATACATCGCTCTTTATCACGAACATCATCATCTCCGACCACGAAATTGCCAAGAGCGAAGAAGTCTATGTTCTTACACCGAAAACTACGGAAACGGACATGGGCGAGTCTGGCGGGTTGTATACGGCAGATTCCGAGAACCAGCATGTGCGGCAGAAGGTTGATGTCGCCGCGCTGAAATCGAAGGCAGGCTCCGACGCGGTTTCCATTACCGGTCTCGCTGTGGCGGCTGTCCCCGCGTATTATGAGGGCGACGGTCTCTCCTCCCTCGCCGCGATGAAAAACGACGCGGAGATGGAAACCGTCGCCTTGTCGTCCAATATAAAGGCGGGAATTGTCGTGTCGTGGAGCGAGGCCATGAGCGCGGATGCGCTTTCAAATCTAACGCTGGGCTGGAAAGCGAAAAGCTGAGGGGGCGGGATTATGGCAATGTACGTTTCTCCGCTCCTTTTCACCAGCGGGACGAACCCTGCGGCGGCGAACGTCTCTCCCGTCATGGCGGCGACGGTCACAAAGCCGGGAAAAACCATAGTCAGCCCGCTGCTGTTTGCGACAGTCTTCGACGAGGATACATCCATAACCGTAAAACTAAAGGCAGATACTCTGCGTGAGTTGGAGGCGGTCTGTCAATATTCCTTTGCTACACAGCGGATCGTAAAGGGCGAGGAACATGACATCACGCTGCGCTTCGATGTCCAGCGGAAAATTATCCGAAGCGTCGCCCTTGCCTTTGATTCGGCGCGGACGGTAACGAACCGCCTGCGTTATACGAACAAAGGGATATCCGATGCCCTGTTCAGCTTCGGCGGGACGGTCATGACCGATGCATCGAAAACGGACACGGGGACAGGTGTAACAGGCAAAGAAGGGGCGTACATGACGCCGCTGGAAACCGCGCTGGGCTTTTCCGCTATCGACGAGATTTGGGCGAGATGGGACGCGTGGCTTCCCGCAGGAAATGGGCAGGCGGCAATCACATGGCTCTTCTTTGTGGTCAACGGCACGAGGCCGTGGCCGAGCGGGATATCCGGCGGGTATGTCTTGTTCAGCGACGCGGCGGTTGGCAACATTCCCTCCTTAACCGAAGGAATCCACAAGTTCGTCATGCACATCGGGCGGAGCGGCATGGAGCTTTTCATCGACGACGAACTGGCGGTGTCCGCGTCCGGTTCCCTCCCCGAAGACACGCTCTGGACGCAGACCGCGATTCATACGGGCGACCAAGTGCTCTCGAACATCATCGTCGCGAATTACGATATCTCCCGTGAGTCGCTGGTCAAAGTCAGGAAGCATATCTCGCTTTCCTTCGGCACAATCCGCGAGGTGTGCCGCGTCATAGATAGACGCTATGCCGCTTCCCGTTCCCTGCCCCACAGGATCGAGCCGGGAAAGGGAAACTTGCAGTCCGTGACGCTCCGGCTTGCCGAGAGCACACTCTCCGACACTTTCGAGATGGCCACAACATCCCCTGTCCAGCCGAAGGACGGCGTGCGCGGGAAACTTCTCGATTTCCCTTACAGTTTCCAAGCGGAGGAAGTCCGTGAGGAAGGCATCCTCTTTACCGTGAAGCGGACCATGTACAACGCCGACAAGATGCTCTACACAACAATGACATATTCCCTCGATTCCGGCTCATCATCGGAATACTGGGACTGCGACGGAAAAAGGACAAGCGGTGTGCAGGCCAGCGTCCACGCGGGGAAAATCGCCGGGGCTATGGGGCTTTCCCCCGTCTATATGGCACAGGATTTCTTTCCAAGGGACAGCTACGCGGATACGCAGACCACATACCAGAGCATCCTCTCCGGCGTGTTCGGGTGGACGAAGAACGTGCCGCGGATGCAAATCAATATTTTCATCCGCGGCAACCGTCTGTACTTTCTTCAGCGCGGCCATGAGACGGGTATCGTGGATTTGGCGAATGTGCCGTGGTTCGACCGCCCGGTGTTCGACCGAAGGGTTATGCGCACAACATGGAATCAAGACGCGGAGCCCGACGATACGGACATTCCCATCGCGGGAGGCGGCATGGTCCACAAGAAAATCTACTGGATCGAGGACAGCCCGAAAACGCCCACGCCCTCGGATGACGGCGTAAACACCGTTTACGAGAATGTATCGCGCGGCGGCGGCTCCCGCTTGGACAACCGAATCAAGTACACCGAGCGCACGAACCCGGACGGCTCGGTCACACGGACGGACTACGAGTACATCGACACGGGCAGGGATTATCTCCTGCGGAAGATTACCGAGGAGACGAGCTTCCCATCCGGCGAGGTGTACAAGACGCGGATAACAAAATACACCTATACCAGCGACGGGTGGCGGCACATGGTCGTCACCGAGAACAACGAGGTCGTGGAGGAGTCCGTGGATGCGACGGGAAGCGCTGCAGCGGATTCCCAAGTGGAGACCGGGAGCAGCGCTTGGCGGGGACGTCCGGGTGACATGGGGAACGACCACATGGATGAGCAGGTCGCCCTTTCCCACGGCGGCCAGTGGAAGAAGTCCGGCACCTCGAAGGGGGATTCCTTCCTGTCCCATATCCCCGCGGACGCACCGGCGCTCGACGCGGACACGTGCCGCGCGTACCGGAGGGAACTGGAATGGATGGACAGGCGCATCGAGGAAAAAGCGACGCTCACCATCACCGCTCCCGTGTGTCAGGGAAAGGTGGCGGCTGGCGGGAATCATGTGATGGATTTCTTCGACCGCTATCGTCTGAACGGGCAGGAGTATTATTTGGTCTCAAATACCGTAACGCTCACGCCGAGAAACCTGAAACAGGCGCTGACGCTGGTGAGGTGGTACTGATGGACGGGATGGAAAAGCTCGCGGCGACGATAGCCAAGGCAGTGGAAAAATCCAAACAAGGCCGTCCCGCCGAGCGGGGTGTCATCACGGGCGGCAGCGTCCAAATCGGGACGAGGCTCTATCCGTGCAAGTTGGCAGTGGATTTGAACATAAGCGACGGCGACGTTGTATGGTGCCAGCTTACCGACAACGAGACGCTTGCCGTCATCGTGGGGGCGTGACGATGTACCAGACAATGATTTCATCGGTGAACGGGAAGCTCTGCACCGATGAGAGGGGCAGGCCCCTTGAACGAATCGGGAGCATGAACGTACACGTGGGTGACGCAGTTTGGACGGACGGGCGCGTGATTTACGGGAACGAGTTTCCCAGCGCGGGTGAGTTGCTTCTTTTCAGCGACAGCGGCGGCGGCATTCCTGTTGCTTTCGGTAAGCAGTTCTATATCCTCTCCGCCAAGGACGGCAAAATCAAGAAGAGTTACGCAATAAATGCGGACGTGGATATTGTCGGGTTCGTCAACAACGAACAGAGTGCCTTTGTCGAATTGACCTCTGACAACGGCAAGACGGTCGACTGGTACGATCTTGAGACGGGGACGCTTGTCTACACCTCAGACGAGAGAGCAGCGGACGCTCAGATAGAGACCGTGCTGGAAGAGCCGGGTGAGCCGGAGGCATCCGAATCATCCAAAGAGAACCAAGGCATCGAGGTCAGTTGCCTCCTGACGCTGGAAGTTGGCGACATCGTGGGATACAAGGAAAGGAAGAACATCGGACTTTACAAGTCCGGCTCTCTTGCCGTGCCGCTCCCGACCGCCAACGAGGTCGCGGGCGCGGGGCTTGATATGCTTCTTGCGGAGGCAGAAAGCAGCGACGGGAACGCATACATCCAAGGTCACAGCGGCAGGATTACGAAGGGCGGGAACTTTTACACGACCTTGGCAAACTTTTCCGGCCACGCAAAGTATCTGGGACCGGAAATCCAGCTGTCGAGCCATGCCGCGGTGCAGGTGAGCGCGACGATGGACGCCCAGGGACGGGCGTATACGGAGAACGGAGCCTTGACGTGGGCGCAGTTCAGCACCAATATCCAAAACCCGACTGCGCCGAGAATCCCCAATGGGTACGTCAATGAAACGGCGGCGGACGAGGTGATTCCCGTCCTGCATGGCGTGGGAGCCGTCACGACGTGGGTGGACCCGTACCTTAATCTGTCCGCCCCTATCCTGATTCTCATCTCGGGCGGCGACAACTTCGTCACGGCGTTCCCCTTCGAGAAGGAAATGTACGAAAACGAGGAGCAGTATTGGGACGCATGGGGGCAATGCATACTGTTGCCGGACGGCTCGCAGTTCATCAAGAAAAAGGGCGACGAGCTTCTCGGCGGTTATGTGAAGCCAAGGAGCGTGTATTTTTATTACACGAACACGACGGCAAACGACACGTCCACCTACCGCGACCGTTTCCCTCTGAATGACGATTTTGTCTCAACGAGGTCTGGCGACAAGTGGAGCATCACGGACGGCGGGAAAGAAGTTTACAGTGCTTCCTCGAATTTCCGGCAGGCGAGCCTGTACCGATTGCGGGACGGCGGCTATCTCCTGCAGAACGGGAGCACGGCGGACAAGATTTTCGGGGGAAGGATGGGCTTCATCTGCGGCTCAAGAAACTACCGTTTCTGTCCTATGCCGGATGCCGAGGGGGTGTTCCGAAGATTGGAAAAACTCATCTATGAGCAATACGGGATGACGGAAGCGTAAGCGCGGGATTCCGCGCTTTTTTATTTCAAAGGAGGTGCTTTATGGACAACACGATGCAGTTTTTCTTCTCCTGTGCCAGCACGGCGTTCTCGGCGGCCATCGCCTATTTCGGCTGGTGGCTGAAGAAGCGTGACAGGGAGCGGCAGGACGAGGAGGAAATCCGCCAGCGGGAGTACAAAGCCATCCGCACGGGGATGCGGGCAATCCTTCGGGACAGGATTATCCAGCTTTACGAGGACTGTGAATCGAAGGAGGAAACGCCGTTCTACGCCATCCAGAACGTGACCAATATGTACCAAGCGTACCACGACCTCGGCGGCAACGGCGCGATTACCGAGATTTACAACAAGTTCATCAACTTGCCGCACAAGCAAAAGAAGAAAGGGTGATTCGATGCTGGGGAAAGCAAGAAACTATTTGAAGGCAGCCATCGAGAAGATTGCCATGTTTCAGATTCGGGGCGCGCCGAGGCTCATGGTCTACACTTTCATTCTGCTTATCCTGCTTTGTATAACGCTGTTCATAGGCGGCTGGGTGTTTGTGTGGTTCGTGACCAGTGAGCCGCCGCTGCCGATTATGATACAGTTTATCGCCGCGATAACGAGCGTCTCGTTCGTCGCGGCGATTGGTTTCTTCGGCAAGGCGCTGATAGACGAGGACGACAACGGGATTCCCGACGAGTTTGAGTACGATGAATCGCTTCGCGATTCCCATGCATATAAGAGCCGCTAATTCGCTCATGCTCATAAGCGGCTCTAATAAAGGAGGACGAGGAACATGAAAAAGGGCATCGACGTATCTGAGAACAATGGAAGAGTCGACTGGGAGGCCGTGAAGGATGCGGGCATTGACTTCGCCATCGTCCGGCTGGGCTACGGCAACCGCCACCTTGATGAACGCTTCTACGAGAACATCAACGGGGCTATATCAGCCGGGCTTGAGGTCGGCGTGTATTATTACAGCTACGCGCTGGATGCGGAGGCGGCGGAGCACGAGGCGGATTTCCTCGTGGATATCTTGCTCGATTGCGGCCTGACGGCGGACAGGCTGCCGCTGGGCGTTTGGTTCGACCAAGAGGACGCTGACGGCTACAAGGAACGCCACGGGATGCCGGACAACTGGACGCTCACGGATATCTGCAGGGCGTTCATCGAGGTCTGCCGTGAACGCGGCTTCAAGTGCGGCGTGTACGCAAGCCTCAACTGGCTGGAGAACCGCCTCGACACGGACGCGTTTCCCGGTGCGCCGATTTGGTGCGCCCAGTGGGATGACGAGTGCGACTGGCCGGGGACAGCAATTTGGCAGTACACGGATGAATTGGAGATTGACGGACGGGGCTTCGACGGGAATATCTGCTTGGCGGAGGTGCTGTGATGTGGATGGTGAAAAAATCGCCGGACTTCGGAAAACGGCTATGCGCTGGGGTGCTCGTTTTCTTGTGGCTGCTGCTCTCGGGCTCGCTCTGTACATTTGCCTCGGCGGCGGAGGGGACGATGTACGAGATCAGCGAGGAGGAGCTGACGCTCTTGGAAGAGAACTTGAGCGAGCTGTCGACCGTGAACGAAGGGCAGCGGGAGAAGCTCACGAGCTTGCAGGAGAAACTGAAAGCCTCGGAGACGCGATTAGAGGCGTCCGAGCGGAACTCGAGGATTCTCAGCGTGAAGCTGGACTGGCTCTCGAAGGAACTGACCGAGCAGACCGGCTCATTGGAGAATGCCAATCGATTGTTGAAAGAGTACGAGCAAGAGGAGCAGCGGAAGCGGCGGAGAATTGAGCGGCAGAGGAATACGGCTTATGCGCTGGCGGCGATTGCCGTCATTTTTTGTGCGGTAAAATAGTAAACGGCGGGCGTTGAGGAATTGTGATTTTCCTCGATGCCCGCTCTTTTTGTTTTCCAAAACGTGGTATAATGGAAAAATGATTAAGCAGGAGTATTGTGAAATGGAAACTGTACGAAGCCGACTGGTTGTTCTTCTTGAAAGCGCTTTGGGCGTTGCCTTGGCAGCCGTGCTTTCCTTGTTTGTCCTTTTCAGGATGCCGCAAGGCGGCGAGGTTAGCCTGGAACTTGTCCCTTTGATGGTGCTCTCCTTCCGGCATGGCATGAAACAGGGCATGCTTGCGGGGGCTTTGGCGGGCACAGTGCTTTTTGTGATGGGAGGATATGTTCTTCATCCAATGCAGGCACTTTTGGATTATCCGATAGCTTTTGCGTGCGCTGGGCTTACGGCCGCTCGCCCCATGTGGGCGGGGGTTTTCCTTGCGTCATGTTGCCACATTTTTTTCAGCATACTTTCGGGTGTGTATTTTTTCGCATCATTCGCTCCCGAGGGCATGAACCCGTGGGTGTATTCGTTTTTGTATAACGCGCCGGTGCTGGGAATAAAATATGTTCTTTCCTTTGCGGCAACTTTGGGCATATGGAAATCAATGCAAAAGCAGTTCCCTTCGCCGTGAGCCGGATTGGCGTGTGCATTTTGCGGTGTTGCAGACAATATGTGCAACTATGGATTTTGTATGGGTTTCGGACGAGGAGGGAGTTTCATGACAGAAGCGGAAAAACTGGATGCGGGACTTGAGTACGATTTCACGGAGCCGGAAGTGCGGGGGCGAAAGTTCCGTGCCGTGAAGGGCTGCCAAAAACTCAACGGCATCGACATGGCGGACACGGCAGCGAGGGACGCAGCAAAAGGACGGGCATTGAGGAGTTACGTATACTCCCCGATGCCCGTCGTCTTTTACCAAAGCCCGATCATTTTCCACCACATACTGCCGATGCCGAGCCAAATCACAAGATTGACCGTCGTCATGATGAAGCCGATTTTCCACCATTCGCCCTGCGTGACGAAACCTTCGCCATAGAGAATCGGAGCGGGGCCGCCGCCGTAATGCGTCAGCGACATCATGAAATTCGAGACCGCGCCGAAGGCGAGCGCCGCGAGAAGCGGCGGCGTGCCGACAGAGACGGCGACCGCAAGGAAAGCCGCGTACATTGCGCCGATATGTGCCGAGAGGCTTGCGAAGGCATAATGGGAATAAACATAGATAACGATGAGCAGCATAAACGCCGTAAGCCAAGACATGCCAGCTGCTTGAATCGCTGTGCCCGCCATGTCAGCGACCGTCTTGATAAAGCCGGAGGAGGAGAGAGCACCGGCCAACGACATCAGAGCGCCCATCCAGAACATCGTGTTCCACGCGCCCTTTTCCGAAAGCACGTCGTCCCATGTCAGGACGCTGGTCAGGACAAGCACTGAAACGGCGAGCATACCGACGACGGTCGCGCCGATTTTCGTCAGCTCGGAGGTCGCCCAAAGCGCCAACGCACCGACGAAGACCACGGCGACGATTTTTTCCATTCGCGTCATGGGCCCCATTTTTTCAAGCTCGTCCACGGCCATCTTCTTCGCCGTCGGCATATCCTTGATTTCTGGTGGATAGATTTTGTAAAGAAGGAACGGAACGATAATCAGCGAAATGACGCCGGGAACGAGGGCGGCCATCGCCCAGGAGCCCCAAGTAATCTGGACGCCGATTGCCTTTTCCGCAAGCTCCACGCAGAGGGGATTGCCCGCCATCGCTGTCATGAACATCGCGCAAGTGATGGCGTTCGCCTGATATTCAAGCTGCATGATGTACGCGCCGAATTTTCGTCGCGTTTCTCCCGGCTCGGAGCCAAGCGCCGTGGAAAGGCTGCGTATGATCGGGTAGAGGATGCCGCCCGCCCGGGCCGTGGAGGAGGGCGTCGCCGGGGCGATGACGAGGTCGGACAGCGTAATCGCGTAGCCCAGCGTCAGAGAGGATTTGCCGATGGCTTTGATGATGAGGAACGCGATGCGGCGGCCGAGGCCGCTTTTGATGAAGCCGCGCGCCAAAAGAAACGCGCAGATGATGAGCCAAATCGTGCCATTCCCAAAGCCGGAGATGGCAACCTTGACAGTGATGACCTTCGTGAGTGCCGCGACGGTGATGCCGACGAAGGCTACTGCGCCGATGGGCATGGGCGACAGTATGAAACCGACGATGGTGGCGGCGAAGATGGCGAACAGGTGCCACGCCTCCGGCTTGACGCCCTCGGGGATGACCGGACAGAACCACAATAGGACACCGATGAGCACCGTGATGGCCAGATCCCTTTTTTGCGTTGCGTTCATGGGAATCTCCTTCCTTTTTTTGGGAGACCGGGCAGCGAATCGGGCTGCCCGGTCGTTTTCCCTGCAGGCTTTTTATTTCTCGCCGTACTTTTCCAATACGCGATCGGCAAAGACAGGCGAGAGGCCAACGTATGCTTTCGGATCGAGCATAGCGTCCACTTCTGCTTCCTTGAATGCCTCGACGACTTCTTTAGTCTTCATCAGTACGTCCTTGAGCGGGATTTCCTTTTCGTATGCCTCCATGCAGCTGTTGTAGACGACCTCGTGGGCAGTCATACGACCGAGGCGTGGCGCGAGGTGCATCATAACGCACTCGCTCATCATCAGCCCTTTCTGCGCGAAGAGATTACGCTCCATATGCTGCTCATAGACAATCATGTTCTCGAAGATGTTTTTCGACTTCGCCAATGCTGCCGCCATCAAGTGGCAGGCGCGGGGGATTCCCTCCCACTCGGAAAGGAAGCAGCCCCAGTCGCGCTCGTTCTCGCTGATCATGCTCTCGACGATGGCGGGAGCGATGCTGCGGACGTTGCGGAGGAGCGCCAGCACGTTTTCCAGCACCGCCGGGTTCCGCTTGTGCGGCATCGTGGAGGAACCGACCTTGCCCGTGAAGAAAGGTTCTTCCAGTTCGAGGATTTCCGTCCGCTGAAGCGTGAGGATTTCGTGGTTGATGCGTCCCAGCGTCCCTGCGATGAGAGCAAGCACCGTGGCGAACTCCGCCTGGCTGTCCCGTGCGACATGCCACGCGATGACGGGAACGCCAAGACCGAGGATTTCCATTGTGCGCTTCTGCACTTCGAGACCCTTTTCCGGCATCGTGGCCAGCGTCCCAACCGCGCCCGCCAGTTCGCCGACGAATACGCGCTTTGCCATTTCCTCCATGCGCTCGATGTCGCGCCCAAGCTCGTCCGCCCAGACGGCGACCTTGTAACCGAATGTGATGGGGATTGCGTGGACGACGTGGGTGCGTCCCGCCATCGGCAGGTCTTTGTACTTCTTCGCAAGTTTCAGAAGATGCTTTTGGCAGATTTTGAGATCGCGGAGGATAACTTTGTAGGCGTCACGTTGCAGGAGAACCAGCCCCGTGTCCACGATGTCCTGGCTCGTCGCTCCCCAGTGAACGAACTCGCCCGCGTTGTCCGGCAGCACCGCCTTGAACGCTTTGAGCAGCGGCACGATGGTGATGGAGCTTTTGTAATACTCGCCGATGGAAGCGATGTCGAGGAGATCGGCCTTGGCGTATTCGTTGATGACATCGGCCTTTTCCTTCGGGATGACCCCGAGCTCGCCCTGCGCCTTCGCGAGTGCCGCCTCAGTGTCGAGCCACTTCTGCGCCCAGCTCTTGTCGCTGAAAATTTCCCTCATTTCGTCGGTGCTGAACATGGAACCGTGGATTTGGCTGTCAATGGCTGTCGATGGCATAATGTAAAACCCCCTTCATTTTTCCTTTTTATTCGGCTGTGGCTTTCTTCTTGTGTAAATCATAACAGCGGAAAATGGAAAAGTGAAATACCGGGAGCTTATCATAAAATAGCATCGGCCTTGGCAACGGAGGACGCATTTTCCCAAAACCGCGAAAAACGGTGGATTGTCGTATCACACTGTTTCGGGCAAACGAGAGTTTGCTCCTTGGTGAAAGAAAATCTTATGATATCATTTGATTTTCTTATTCGATCCCGACGGAAAAATGGTACAATAAAAAAGGAAGAACACGGAGGGAGGTCGCCCCTTGGAAATCAAGCAACTGGAATACTTCCTCGCGGTCAGCGAGACGAAGAGCTTTACCCGCGCCGCCGAGTTGCTTTACGTTTCCCAGCCCTCGGTGACGAACACAATCCGCGCGCTGGAAACGGAGCTCGGCATACAGCTTTTTGAGCGGAGCCAGAAACAGGCCGCGCTGACAAGCGAAGGCCGGATATTCCACAACCATGTGGAGCTTTTAATGAAAGGCATTTCCCACACATTGGACGAGATACAGGCCATACGTAATCTGAGCGGCGGCGTCATGTCGTTAGGGATGTCCCCGATGGCGTGTGTGCCTGCGAGCTTCTCACTGATCCGGGAATTTCTGGACGAATATCCGGAAATTCGGCTCCAGATTACGGAAAACTCCCCGCAGGAGCTTCAGCGGCTTTTGATGGAAGGGAAGCTGGATGCCGCCATGCTCGTCGGTGGCGAGACGATACCGGCATTGGAATATCTGTCCGTTGAGTTGCTGGAGATGGTCGTCTGTTTTGCCCGCCGTCATCCGCTGCGGAGGCATAACGCTTTACGGCTTGAAGATTTGAAAGGCGAAACATGGATTTTGCCGAGCGCGGAGAGAGCGTCCCTGCTTCCTGTTGAAGCGGCGTTTTCGGCAGGCGAGTCGAAAACGAAACGGATTGACGCTGAAGAGATGCAGACAATCAAAGGTCTTGTGGCGGCAGGCTGCGGCGTTTCCGTCTTGCCGGAAACACTCTGCGAGGGAGACGATAGCTTGTCCTCTGCGGTGCTGGAACCGCCGCTCCAGCTTCCGCTGGTGATCGTCTACAAGGCGAATCGCCATCAGTCGCATGCCGCAGAGGCTTTTCTTGCACTTGCACGGAAAGGAGGGGATTGCCATGCGTGAATTGAAGCTCACCGCCGTCGGCAGCAGCCGACTGATCGCGGACGAAATTAAGGAAATCACGGAAGCCTTTTTGGGCGTGGAGTTTCCCGTTGCAACAAGCACCGTCGATGAGATTTCGGAGGCTCGCCCTGATACGTTCTATATTTGTGCATCAACCCAGCGGGAGGTTTTATCCCGTGTGATTCCCAGGGACAGCCTTTTCGTATTTGAACTCCATCCGACGACGTTGTTCTTTTTGGCTATCGCGAAAATTCCTGCAGGAACGGATGTCTATGTTTTCAACAACCTTCGTCCGTATATCGAGCTTTTGTCGAAAGAATGCGGGGAACTCGGAATCAATATGCTGCAATTTCATCCGATTCCTTATGCGGAAATGCCGGATGCCGAAGTCCGGGAACGCCTGCGCAAGGCCCGTTATATCATCGGCGTGGACTGTATGGTAGGGGAAAAGGTTTTACTTTCCGAAACGTACCGCCCGGAACTGCGCCCTGACGTCAAAATCATCGCGGGAAAACGCGCCGCCTCTATCGCTTCGGCCAGCCGCCTGCTTGAAGGTATTGTCTCATTTTACTGCGAGGCGCTGACGGAAGCGAATAGCGCTGCGGAAACGGCTAAAGCACAGGAAAAGACGCAAAGCCTCCCGCAGGAAGCGGCACATCTTCTTGATTTGCTGAAGGACGCCTCGACGCGTATCGTCACAAGTCAAATCGGTGGAGCGACCTTCGCTTTATCAGAACCATTTGTTGTGGAAGAATCGGCAGATTCGGGAGAGAAAACGTTTCAAGGACAGGTTGACGCCTTGCGATATTTACAGAAAAAGTTACGCCTGCTAAGCGCGTGAGGCAATCAATAATAGGTAAACAGTAAAACAAGGGCTTCGAACAGATGGAAATACCGTCTGCCCGAAGCCCTTATTTTGTTACATAAATCTTTGATGAATTACTTTTCAACCTTCGTTGTCCCAGCAATACCCGCCGCCATATCCGCCGCGTTCGCCGCGATCCCCGTGGTGGTATCCCCCGCCGCAGTGCGCGTAATTCGTTTCGATGCGGGGAACATTGTCTTGGAAATTGCCCTGCCCCGGTGTCGCCGCCAATGCCGTCCCCGTGGTCGCAACCGTCATCGCTGCCAATGCCATCGCCATAATCGTCTTTTCATTTGAATCATCCTCCTGAAATTTTGTTTTGCTCATTTCGATGATTGAAGTATAACGGGCCCATGTGTCAAAAATGTGTCGGGATGAAAATTCTTTCACGTGATTTTCGTATTTTTTCTGTCCCCATTTCTATTAGTGATTAGGAGGGGGATGTGACCAGAAAAATATTGTTCGAGTCACGCCCCTAGTGGATGAGGAAAGCATCCTTCAATTTCGTTGGACCACTTTGGCGTTTTTTGTCCAGTGGAATAGTGAAAGCCATTTTTCTTGGAAAGGATTTGAACCGCTATGCTCAATGCCGTAACCAAAAACAAACTGTCGCTTGTCCCTGCAGTCGAAAAGCCTGCCGAGATTATCCCGATGAAGTCGACGAAGGCGGAGCCGCCTGCCGCTGTTCCGATTCCCGAAAAGTATTTACTGACCATCAAAGAGGCCTCGGCGTACTTCAATCTCGGGGTGAAACAGCTTCGCAAACTTGCGGAGGAGAACATGACCGGTTTTTCCATTCGTAACGGGAGCCGTTATCTGATCATACGTCCCAAGTTCGAGAAATTTCTCGAAGACACGTCATCCATCTGACGGAAAAGATTCCGTTTGTTTGCCGAAAGTAGTTGACTTGTCCGCGGTGTGGAGTGATAGATAACCTACCAAATCACAAGGAGGGATGCGCATGAGAAAGGCGCTGCTGGAGCAGAAGAACCTTCTCAACCCGGAAGAAGCCATCCGGCACTTCGGACTCAGCCAGCGGAAATTCTATCGGTGGCTCAAAGAGCCGCACAGTTTTGTGGCATTCTACGGGAAACGGAAACTGATCCTTCGGACGGAGATCGAGCAGTATTTCCGTCAACATCCCGAGGAAAAGGAGGCGCTGGAGCGTGGCAGAAGGAAAAAGGCGTGACGCCAAGCATCGGGTGCTCCGACGCGGCGAATCCATACGGCAGGACGGGAAATACCAATTCAAGTACCACGTTGACGGCAAGCCTCGATTCGTCTACAGTTGGCGGTTAGAACCTACGGACAAGCTCCCCGCAGGAAAGAAGCCATGCCTTTCGCTTCGGGAACTGGAAAAGCAAATCGGTTACGACTTGGAGAGCCGACTCAATCCGTTGGGCGGGAACATGACCGTTGCGGAACTGGTGGAACGGTATGTCAGTACGAAGACAGGCGTTCGGGCAAACACGGCGCAGGGCTACAAATTCGTCAAGCGAATCCTGGAAAAGACGGATTTCAGCGGCAGGAAGATCGCCGACATCCGCACATCGGATGCAAAAATCTATCTCATCAAGCTGCAGGAGAGCGGAAGGCGGTACAGTACCATCCGGACCGTGCGCGGTGTCCTGCGTCCGGCTTTTCAAATGGCGGTGGACGATGACACCCTCAGAAAGAACCCTTTTGATTTCCAATTGGCAACAGTCATAGTCAACGACAGCGTCACAAGAGAAGCCATCACGCGGGACCAGATGCGGAAGTTCCTCAAATTTATCCACGACGACAATGTTTACTGCAAATATTACGAGGTCGTGTATATTCTGTTTCACACGGGGATGCGGATTTCTGAATTCTGCGGCCTGACCATAAATGACATCGACCTTAAGAATCGTGTGGTGAACATCGACCATCAGATTCAACGCGCTTCGGATATGCGGCTCATCATACAGCCGACGAAAACGAATGCGGGAACGAGACGGCTTCCCATCACCGAGGATGTGGCGGCCTGCTTCCAAACCATAATAGAGGATCGGGAAACACCAAACGTGGAACGCATGGTTGATGGCTACAGCGGATTCCTGTTCGTGGACAAAGAAGGACTCCCCTTAGTGGCGATGCACTGGGAGCATCGCTTCAAGCATATGGTAAACCGATACAACGAGATTTTCCGGCTTCAGCTCCCCAGCATCACCCCTCACGTTTGCCGCCACACCTATTGCAGCAACATGGCGAAGTCCGGCGTGAACCCGAAGACGCTCCAATATCTGATGGGGCACAGTGAGATTGGCGTGACAATGAACACCTATACGCATCTCGGATTGGAGGACGCGACGGAAGAGCTTCGGAAAATGGAAGAAGAAAGGGCGCGGGAGGAAATATTCAAAGGAAAGCAACGGCAGCAAGAAACAAGGCTCTCGCCACGTATGTTGCGGGTGGTTCAATAACAAATAAAGGCAGGTTTCCTTTCGGGGAGCCTGCCTTTTTGTCGCTCTCATTTCTTCTTCATGATTGTCCGCTACCATAAAAAGACGAAAAAAGTGTTTATTTGTCATCGCCATTTTGAGGGGCTTGTCCGAGTAGTAACACACGCCCCGTTTTACTACGTTTTTACTACGAATGACTGCCTCAATATGCCGCGATTTGCCCCCATTTGCCATTTATGTAATATTCAGACGAAGTTTTGTTCTTTTTTCAAAACGTGCATAATGCGGCATACGACGGCGTATTGCGGCATTTCGGGAAGGAGAAATCCAATGACGAAGATTCTTTTTGTTTGTCACGGCAACATTTGCAGGTCGCCGATGGCGGAGTTTGTGATGGAGGATTTGGTGCGGCGCGCGGGGTTGGAAGGGGAGGTTTTGGTGGCTTCGGCGGCGACTACGACGGAGGCTGTCGGCGGGGATGTGCATCCGGGGACGAAGGATGTCTTGCGGAAGCAGGGGGTTCCTTTCGGGCGGCGGCGGGCGCGGCAGATGACGCGGGAGGATTACGCGGTGTATGATTGGATTGTCGCGATGGACGAGGAAAATTTGCGCGATCTTTCGCGGATGACGGGCGGCGATCCCGATGGGAAGGTGCGTCTTCTGATGTCGTTCGCCGGAGAGGAGCGCGGGGTGGCGGATCCGTGGTACACGGGAAATTTCGATGCGACGTTTCGCGATGTGCAGCGCGGTTGCGGCGCGATATTGGACAGGCTGGCGCGAAAAACGGGCGGCCATGGCGGAGACGGGCAGGAAAGGAACGGGTGAGGGATGCGAACGACAATATGGCTTTGCGCGCTGCTTGGCATCGTTGCGCTCCTGTCCTTTGCGAGCCCGACTTCCGAGGCGGCGAACGGGTTGGCGGTGCAGTTCACGCTGTACGACCTGGATGCGGACGGGGCGCATCCCGCCGCTATGGGGCGGGCGGAGCTGGCCCCGACGGAGCGCCGCGCGAAGCTGTACGTGCTTTCGGCGGATCCGGCAGCGCGCGTTTCTTATGAGCGGGATGCGTTTTATGTGACGCGCACGGGGCAGGACGCGCAGACAGGAGCGGTGCGGTTTCGCGTGCGGCATGAGCAGGTTGTCGAAAGCCGCTGCACGGCGATGGAAATCCGGGATTACATGATGCGGGTCGGCGAAAGCCGCGAACTTTATTCGGAGCGCGGGCAAATTCGCGCGGTGATGAAATTGGTGTATTGATACCGGCGTATCGTGCGCACGAGATTTTTTGAAGTAAGAATTTCTTACCTCAAAAATTTTTGGCAAAAAGGAATCGGGGGAGTTTGCTTGCAGGACAAGGGTTCTGCCTCCCGCGCCAAAGACTTTCAGGTAAAAAATGGCCGCCACGGGAACGAGATTTTCGCGGAAGTCTTTTGTATAGGTCTTTCGGCGTATGGCAAACGCTTCGAAGCTTCATTATAATAAAATATATCGTGGCTTAGCGATTACCGACGAGCCGCAGAAAAGGGCTTTTTGGTAAGCCTTTTTTCTGCGGCTCGTTTTTTTCGTCGTCCTGCGACCATTTTCCCGAAAGGCGCGGAAGGAGACACTTGCATGGATATGGGTTCCGGTTTTATGGCTACGCTCCATTATTGCTCGTTTTATATCTGCGCTGCGCTGCTCGGCGTTTCTTGCCTTTGCTATACCTTGATCCAGGGGCGCACGGCGCGGCGGCAGAACCAGCTTTATATTTTGTTGTTGCTGAACCTCATTTTTTGCGCGGCGAGCCTCACGGTGGTCGCGTTCTTCGAGGGGGTGCCCGGCCCCGGGGCGCGTCTCGTCGCGGACACGGCGCGGTTCGCGTCGTTGGTGTTCCACGGGTCGCTGGCGCCGATGTTCGGCTACTATGTGCTTCTGGTCTGCGGCAACGCGTGGCAGTTTTCCTATCGCGGGATTGCGCTCTATACGTTGCCGTTCCTCCTGACGGAACTTTTGATTTTGCTGAATCCTTTGACGGGCTGGGTCTACTATTACAATGACGCGTTTCAGTATTGCCGGAGCTGGGGCGTGTATTCGCTGTATGTGTCGGCGTCCTTTTACCTCCTGCTCGGCCTTTTGAATCTTTTCCGCTTTTGGCGCGCGGTCACTGGCGCAAAGCGTAACGCGCTGATTTTTTTCATCGCGCTGGTCGTGATCGGGCTTCTCGTGCAGATCGCGTGGCCGGGCATCCAGATCGAGCTCTTCACGAACGCGCTGGCGGCGCTCGGCCTGATGCTGTCCATCGAGGACGAGGACGACCGCATCGACATGGCGACGGGCGCGTACAACCGCCGCGCGTTGGCGTTCGACCTGAAGAATTTCATCGAGACGGGGCAGGTCTTTCAGGTCATCGGGGTGCGCATCACGGACATGGTGTCGGTGCACCGCGTGATGGGCTCGTCGGCTTCGGACGCGTTTCTGCGCTCGGTGGCGGATTATCTCCGGACGCTGCTCCCGCCGTACTGCATTTATTACGCGAACCCTTCGACGTACATCATCCTGATCCGCGGCGATGACGAGACGCGGGCGGCGGAGATCGCCGCCACCATCCTTGACCGCTTTGACGAGACGTGGAAGGGCGGCAAGGTGGAGTCGCTGCTCCACGCGGCGGTGACGCAGGGCAGCGCGCCGAAAAATTTCCCGACCCGGGCGGATGTGCTGTTCATGGCGGACAGCCCGATTCCCGTCAAAGAGGAGAAAAAGGTCCTCGCGGGGCGCGACCTCGGCTATCTGCTGCGCCGCCTCGAGGTGGAGCGCGCGCTCCATCGCGGCTTGGAGGAGCGTACGTTCGAGGTCTATTACCAACCGGTCTATGAAATGCCGTCGCTGAAAATGAGAAGCGCGGAGGCGCTTCTCCGTTTGCATGACCGTGTGCTGGGAAATATCCCGCCCGCCGAGTTCATCCCGGCGGCGGAGCAGGCGGGCATCATCGAGCGGCTCGGCGATTTCGTGCTGGAGGAGGTCTGCGCGTTTATCGCCAGCGGTGTGCCGGAGGAAGTGGAGCTGACCGACATCGGCGTGAATCTTTCGGTGCTCCAGTGCATCCAGCCGGGCTTCGCCGCGCGCATGAAAGCGATCGTCGCCCGCTACGGCGTGAACCCGTCGAAAATCAATTTCGAGATTACCGAGTCGGTGGCGGCGAACGATTACAACGCGCTGGACGCCGTGATCCGCGACCTGAAAGCGGAGGGCTTCACCTTCGCGATGGACGATTACGGCACGGGCTATTCCAATATGCAGTCGATTTTCTCGCTGGATTTCGATTTGGTGAAGATCGACAAGGGCATTCTTTGGAGCGCGGAAAAGAACGCGATCGGACGCGCGATTCTCGACAACAGTGTGCGGATGATCCGCGAAATGCGCCGCAAGATTCTCGTGGAAGGTGTGGAAACGGAGGAGCAGATCAAGCTCCTCGCCAAGCTGTCCGTCGATTTTTTGCAGGGCTTTTATTTCTCGAAGCCCGTGCCGAAGGATGAGTTTATCGCGCTGGCGCGGGCGCAGCATGAGGAAAGCCACGCGATTATGGTGCAGGGGGCATCGTCATGAGCAAATGGTTCCGCATGATTCCGGCTTGGGGGCGGTGGCTGCTGGCCGCGCTGAGCGGACTGCTCGTTTTCGGGATGCTGGCGATGGTGTTCAATTTTGACGCCGCGGACGACCGCCGCACGGAAAAGGTGGGCTTTATTCTCCTCGGCGGCATCGACGAGCCGGGCTGGAATGAATCGCACTACGAAGGCATAAAGAGCGCCTGCGAAGCCTTCGGCGTGACGCTCCTCGTCCGCGACCATGTCCCCGAAGGGACAGGGGCGTGTGCTGACGCCATCCGCTCTCTCGCCGACGAAGGGGTGGGCATGATTTTCCTGTGCAGCTACGGCTATCCGGCGGAGACCCGCGCGATGGTGGAGGCGTACCCGGGCATCGCCTTCGCGACCCACGCGCCGAGCCCCGCCGTACCGAATATGACTTCCTGCTTCGCGCGGATGCATCAGGGGCGCTATTTGGCGGGCGCGCTGGCAGGGCTTCGGACGAAGACGGGCGTCATCGGGTATGTCGCCGCGATGCCGAACACGCAGGTGAACCGCAACCTGAACGCGTTCGCCCTCGGCGCGCGCCGGACAAATCCCAACGCGCGCATCGTCGTGGCATGGACGGGGGCATGGGAAGACGCGGAGAAGGAGACGGAAAATGTCTGGCAGCTCGTCTATCGGGCCGGCGCGGATATCATCGCGTACCAGCAGGACGACCAGTCCATCCCCGACACCTGCGAAGCGCTGGGCGTCGAGTTCATCAGCTCGGAAACGCGGCTGACAAATTACCCCCATCATCTGGCTTCGATCGCCTGCCGTTGGGATATTTACTATCGGCACATTCTCCAACGCTATCTGAAAGGCGAGCTGAACGCGATCCGAAACCGCTGGATCGGCATCGACGAGGGCGCGGTCCATTTGGCGGACGTGTCCGCGCGGATTGGGCTGGACGCGGGCTATGCCGTTGCCAATTTGCGCCGCGACCTGACGGGATTCCATGCCATTTTCCGGGGGCCGATCCGCGATATGCGGGGCGGCCTGCGCGTAAACGCGGGCGAGGTGCTCCACGACGACGCGCTGATTCACCGCATGGACTGGTATGTGGAGGGGGTGGAGTTCCTTGATCGCTGAAAACCGCCGACGGGATCCGTTTCTGAAAATCGCCGCCGAGTTCCTCGCGTTGGTCATCGCGCTTGGCATTTGCGCGATTTTTATGCAGCACAAGATTTTTGCCTTGCTCAATGCGACGATGGAGCAAAACGTCGCGCGGCAGACCGAGAGCATGGCGGTTCTGGCAGAGTCGCAGTTCCGCCAGGAGCTGATGGTCCTCCACAATTCCATGAAATTCCTGGAAGCCCACCCCGGCGCGGAGGACGAAATGATCGCGGGGTTGGCGCAGGCCCGCGGCGGCGCGGCGGTGGGCATCCTGTCGGTGGACGGGAAGAGATCCCACGGAAACACGCTCCCCGTCTCGGAGTTCCATCATCTGCCCCAAGCCATTCTCGGCCACGATGTCGTGGACTACGCCGAGGGGCAGGGGCTCCTGTTCGCCGTCCCCCTGCGCTCCGGCGACACCGTGCGCGGTGTGCTCTGGCGGCGCTACAGCGGCGCGCAGGCGGCGCAGCTTTTCAACCTCGCGGAGTACCACGCCGACCGACAGTTTTTGCTCGCCTCCCAAGATGGGGATATCATCATTCCGTACCGAAACTACAACGAGGAGGACGCGGCGTTTTTCGCCGATCCGTCCGTCTCGTCGGCTTACGAGGAAATTCGGGCGCGCCTTGCCTCCGCGCCTGCCGCGGCGGTCTACACGGAGAGCCGGAAGGGGCGCGTATTCCTGTTCGGCGCGGATTTGCCCGAGACGAACTGCGCATTGATGGGCTTCGTGCCGTGGGAGACAGTGGCCGGCGGCATCGCGCGGATTTACACGCTGGTGCTCCGCGCGGGGGCCATCCTGCTTCTCCTGATCGCGCTGACGAGCGTCTATCTCTTCATCGTGCAGGCGAAAGCGGAGGAAAGCGATTCGCTCCGCCGCGAAAAGGAATTCTCCGACCGGGCGAGCCAGGCGAAGAGCGCCTTCCTCGCGAACATGAGCCACGAAATCCGTACGCCGATCAACGCCATCCTCGGCATGAACGAAATGATCCTCCGCGAGGCGGGAAAGCCGAATATCCGCGAGTACGCGCAGAGCATCTCCCGCGCCGGCGAGTCGCTGCTCTCCATCATCAACGACATCCTCGACTTTTCCAAGATCGAGTCCGGCAAGCTCGAAATCATCGAGAGCGAATACCAGCTGTCCCGCCTCCTGAAGAACGTCGTGGCGATGATCCAGCCAAAGGCGGACGCCAAGGGGCTGGAATTCCACCTGCACATCGACGAGGACATCCCGGACGCGCTTTTGGGCGACATGATGCGCGTCCAGCAGGTCGTCATCAATATCCTGACGAACGCGGTCAAGTACACGCCGACAGGCGAGGTCAACTTTTACGTGATGAACGAAAAGCGGGAAGAAAACCGCATTTACCTCTCCTTTGTCGTCAACGATACCGGCATCGGCATCAAGGAAGAGGACCAGAAAAAGCTGTTCCGTGACTTCGAGCGGCTGGACCAGGAAAAGAACCGCAACATCGAAGGCACGGGCCTCGGGCTCGCCATCACGAATATGCTGCTGAACCTGATGGGCGGCACCATCGAGCTCAAAAGCATTTACGGCGAAGGCTCGACCTTCACCGTCGTCCTGCCGCAGACCATCATGGAGGACTCGCCCATCGGCAACCTCGCCGAGCGCATGACCGAGGCTTCCGGGCACACCGGGCAATACGTGCCCTCCTTCACCGCGCCGGACGCCGACATCCTCGTGGTGGACGACAACGAGATGAATCTGCTCGTCGTCAAGGGGCTATTGAAGCAGACGAACATCCGCATCGACACCTGCATGAGCGGCCCGCAGTGTTTGGACTGCCTCGCGGAAAAGCATTACGACCTGATTCTCCTCGACCACATGATGCCGAACATGGACGGCATCGAGACGCTGCACCGCGCCGAGAATCTGCCGAACGCAAAGGATACGCCCTTCATCATGCTCACGGCCAACGCGATTTCCGGCGCAAAGGACGCTTTCCTGAAGGAAGGCTTCGCCGCGTATATTTCAAAACCGATTGACAGCATGCTCCTCGAAGCGACGTTGATGAAATATCTGCCGGAAAGCAAAATCATGACGGCCCCGGACGAAAACGGCGCGGCCGGAGCCGACGCCGCGCCGGAAGAAAATCCCGCGCCTCCGGAAAACAGGGACACGGGAGACCTCGACATCGAGCAAGGCATGAAGTATAATGGTGGCATGGAGGATATGTACAGGATGGTGCTCGGCATGTTCATCCAGCTCCGCCCCGAAAAGCAGAAGCAGATGAAGGAGCATCTCGACGCGGAGGACTGGAAGGACTACGCGACGATGCTCCACGCGCTGAAGTCCACCTCCATGACCATCGGCGGACAGAAATGCTCGGACGCGGCGAAGGAACTGGAGCTCGCCGGGAAGCGGTGCTTCGCCGAGGACACAACGGACGAGGACAGACAAGAAGCGGTCTGGTTTATCCGTTCGCACCACGAGCGGACCATGGCGCTCTATGACAAACTCGCGCAAGACGCGGAAAGGTGGCTGAAGCAAAATGATGGTGCTTGACAGCAAAAACATTACGGTATTGATGATCGACGACGACGAGATCAACCGCCAGATGGCGGAAATGATTTTGACACGGAAACTCCCTTACAAAGTCCTGACCGCGGAATCGGGCATGCGGGGCATCGAGCTGATGCACCAATACGAGGTCAACCTCGTGCTGCTCGACGTGACCATGCCGGTCTGGGACGGCTTCAAGACATTGTCCGTGATCCGCTCGGATTCCAAGCTGAAAGACACCCCCGTCATCATGCTGACCGCCTCCGCCGACCTTGGCTCGGTGGTCAAGGCGACCGATTACGGTGTGCAGGACTACATCAAAAAACCGTTCCTGCCCGACGAACTGGCCGACCGCGTGGCGAAAGTCATCTGGGACAACTGGCAACAGCAGGGAATCGGCGGCCGGCCAACCACAAAGAAAATCTTTTCGTGACGGCAAAACCCAAAAACGCGTGGAAGCGATCCTGCTTCCGCGCGTTTTTGGGTTGATACTAATCGCAGTTAGGATTTTTAAATCCTTGCTGCGATTGCATGAGACATCAGACGCGCCTGAGATTTAATTTGCTTTTAATTTTTCGCCGATACAACTCTTTTATTTTTTGATATAATAAATTGGTATGATTGCAGAGCGTTTTCCGGTACGAAAGTGCCGCCGAGGGAGGAATTGATCTTGCCTAAGTTTTTTATCCGCCGCCCGATTTTCGCTATCGTCATCGCGATTGCGATGGTCATTATCGGCACGTTGGCGGCCGTGAGCCTGCCGGTCGCACAGTATCCGCGCATCTCGCCGCCGACGGTCAGCGTCGTGACGAGTTACGTCGGCGCCAATGCCAGCGTCCTGAACGAGACGGTGGCGCAGGTCATCGAGCAGCAGGTGAACGGCACCGAGGGCATGGACTATATGTCGTCGAACTCCGACGACACGGGCCGCTACCGTCTGTCCGTAGTGTTCGATCTCGATTCCGACGCGGACATGGACACGGTCAAGACGCAAAACAATGTTTCCGTCGCGTCGGCGAGCCTGCCGAATGAAGTCACTTCTTACGGCGTCACGACGAAAAAGGCGTCGCCGGACATGGCGCTCGCCGGGTCGCTGTACTCGCCGAACGGCACGTATACGCGGCAGTTCATGAAGAACTACGCCGACATTTACATCATCGACAAGGTGAAGCGTGTGCCCGGCGTCGGCGACGTCAATATTTTCGGGCCGGACTACGCGATGCGGATATGGCTGAACCCGGACAAACTGGCGGAACTGGGGCTGACCGTCGCCGACGTGACGAGCGCCATCAGGAGCCAAAACGTGCAGGCCCCGGCGGGCACCATCGGCATGCAGCCGACCCCGGCCGCGCAGGAAAAGCAGTACACGGGCCGCGTGGCGGGACGTCTTATCAGCGACGAGGAATTTGCCAATATCATCGTGCGCGCGGAGGCGAACGGCTCCTTCGTCCGCATGAAGGATATCGCGCGCATCGAGACGGGCGCGCGCCGCATCAACGTCGAGGCCATGACGAACGGCATGGTGGGCATCGGCTTCGGCATCCAGCTCACCAGCGACGCGAACGCGATGGACACGGTGCGCGGCGTGCAGGAGGTCATCCGCGAGGCGGAGAAGGATTTCCCGCCCGACCTGAAATATCGGGAAGTCATTGACAGTACGCGCTATATCCGCGCGTCCATCCACGAGGTTGCCGAGACTTTTATTGAAGCATTGGTTCTCGTCACCGCGATTCTCTATTTGTTCCTGCAAAACTGGCGGGCGACGCTGATTCCCGCCCTCGCCGTCCCGGTCTCGCTGATTGCCACTTTTGGCGCGTTCGTCGTGCTGGGCTTTTCCATCAATACGCTGACGCTGTTCGCGATGGTGCTTGCCATCGGCCTCGTCGTCGATGACGCGATTGTCGTCATCGAGAACGTCGAGCGCAATATGGTGGAGCAGGACCTTCCCGCGGACAAGGCGACGGAGATTGCCATGGACGAGGTGCAGGGGCCGATTATCGCAACGACCTTCGTGTTGGCGGCGGTCTTTGTGCCGGTGGCGTTCCTCGGCGGCATGATGGGCGTCTTGTACAAGCAGTTCGCGCTGACGATCACCATTTCCGTCGCGTTCTCGGCGTTCGTCGCCTTGACGCTTTCTCCCGCGCTCTGCGCGCTGCTTTTGAAGCCGCACGAGCTGGGCGCGGAAGGGAGCGTGTTCGCGGGCTTCTTCGCGAAGTTCAACGATTGGTTCGAGCGCGTCACGGGCAAGTATGTCGGGCAGGTGAGCTGGCTCGTTTCGCGGCTGAAGCTCGGCGTGCTCGCTCTTCTCGTCATTACCGTGCTGATGGGGATGCTCTACAAGCTCGTGCCCTCCGCCTTTATCCCGCAGGAGGATCAGGGCTTCTATGTCGCCTCCGTCACCCTGCCCGAAGGCACATCGCTGAACCGCACGTCGAACACGACGCAGAGGCTCGCGGCGAAGCTCGGCGAGTTGCCCGGCGTGGACAACGTGATGAACATCACGGGCTTCGACGTGCTCTCCAACGGCGCGAAGTCCAACGGCGCGACTATGTTCATCGGCCTCAAGGAATGGTCGGAGCGCGAGAGCGCGGAGACTGCCATCGGCGCCGCCATCGGCAAGACTTTCGGCCTCGGCAGGAGCGTGACGCCGGAGGCGTTCGTCATCGCGTTCAACCCGCCCTCGCTCCCCGGTCTCGGCACGGTCGGCGGCTTCAATATGCAGTTGCAGGATATGTCGGGGCATACGGACACGGAGCTCGACGAAATCACCAAGCGCATCGTCGCGGCGGCGAACCAACGGCCGGAACTGATGGGCGTTTACTCCACCTATTCCATCAATTCCCCGATTTGCGACTTTACCATCGACCGCGAGAAGGTCATGAACCTCGGCGTGGACCTCGCCGACGTGTTCACCGCGCTCCAGGTCAATTTCGGCGGCTACGAGGTCAATGACTTCAACCGCTTCGGGCGCACCTACAAGGTCGTCGTGCAGTCCGACACCGCCTACCGCACCGAGGCAGAAGCGGCGAAATTCGTCTTTGTGAAATCGAATACGGGCCGCCTTGTGCCGCTCGATACGCTTTTGGTGCCGCGCCTCGATACCGGCGCGCCGATTATCTCGCGCTTCAACGCCGCCCGAAGCATTACTGTCCAAGGCAGCGAGGCCCCGGGCTACAGCTCCGGGCAGGCGATGGCGGCGTTGGAGGAAGTCGTGCGCGATAACGCGCCCACGGGCTTCAACATTGACTGGGCGGGCCAGAGCCGCGAAGAGAAAAAGGCGGGGTCGAAGACGCTGGAGGTTCTCGCGTTGGCTCTCGTCTTCGCGTTCCTCTGCCTCGCCGCGCTCTACGAGAGCTGGAGCGTGCCTTTCGCGGTCTTGGCGACCGTGCCGACGGGCATTTTCGGCGCGCTCATCTGCGAATACGCGCTGGGGCAGCAGAACACCATCTATATGCAAATCGGCGTCATCATGATCATCGGCCTCGCGGCGAAAAACGCAATCCTGATTGTCGAGTTCGCGAAGGAGCGCGTCGACAACGGCGGCGACCCGGTGGAAGCCGCCATCGAGGCGGCAAGGCTCCGCCTGCGCCCGATCATGATGACCGCGCTGACCTCCGTCATCGGCTGCCTGCCGCTCGCCATCGCCACCGGCGCGGGCGCGGGCGCGAGAAACAACATGGGCATCGCCGTCGTCGGCGGCATGACGTTTGCCACGGTCATCGGCATTTTCCTGATTCCGGTGTTCTATGTGATTGTCGAGAAACTCGCGGCGAAGGTGAGGGGGGAAAAAGCGGAAAACGTCTGATAGGAAGGGGGGAGGCACGATGCAGTTCTGCAAAATTTACCGGGATGATGGGAATATCTGCATTTTCATTATGAATATGTACGAGGACGAATCTGGCATGGACAAAATCGAAATCCGCGCTGAGCGTGAAGACGACCCGGACATTTATGCGGGCGTCACGCTCCCCGGCTATTACTGCCATCATGCTTACGGTTTTTCGGAGCAGGAAATCCTTCGGCTGCAAAAATTCCTGAAAAATAACGCCGTTTCCATTTGGAATATGGCAAGGGAGAATTTCTATGCCAAGCGCTTCTTGATGATTGGGGAAAAGATTTGAATCATACGAATCACAGGAGGGATTTAAAAATCCTAACTGCGATTCGTATGAGCAATATCCAAGAGCGCCCTGCTTCGCATTTGCGCGACGGGGCGTTTTCTTGTTTTCCCATCTTTTGTATACAGTATTTTTGTGTTATCCCTCTTGTTTCTTCTATATCATTTGCGTTATACTATGCACTGTCGAAAAAGCATAGGAGAAACTCCATGCGGGGGACGCCCCGTAAGAGGGACTTCCCCAGAAATTGAAGGAGTGGTTTTAATGGCAAACGCAAGCATGAAGAAGTATGTCGAGGATGTACTGGAAATCATCAAGAAGAAGGACTGGAACCAGCCGGAGTTCATGAACACGGCGAAGGAAGTCCTGTACTCGATTATCCCGGTGTTGGAGCAGCATCCCGAATATAAGCAAAACAAACTCTTGGAGCGTTTCGTCGAGCCGGAGCGCGTGGTGATTTTCCGTGTGCCGTGGGCCGACGACAAGGGCGAGCTTCAGGTGAACCGCGGCTTTCGTGTGCAGATGTCCAGCGCCATCGGCCCGTACAAGGGCGGCCTGCGCTTCCATCCGAGCGTCAATCTTTCCATCATGAAATTCCTTGCCATGGAGCAGGTTTTGAAGAACGCGCTTTCCGGGCTGCCCATCGGCGGCGGCAAGGGCGGCTCCGATTTCGACCCGAAGGGCAAATCCGACGGCGAGGTCATGCGCTTCTGCCAGAGCTTCATGACGGAGCTGTACCGCCACATCGGCGCGGACATTGACGTACCGGCGGGCGACATCGGCGTCGGCGGGCGCGAGATCGGCTATCTCTACGGCCAGTACAAGCGTATCACGAAGCTGTACGAGGGCGTTTTGACGGGCAAGGGCCTGACCTTCGGCGGCAGCCTCGCGCGCACCGAGGCCACGGGCTACGGCCTCCTCTATTTCGTCAAGGAAATGCTCGAGGACGCGGATATCGACATCAAAGGTAAGACGGTTCTCGTCTCCGGCGCGGGCAACGTCGCCACCTACGCCATCGAGAAGGCGCAGGAGATGGGCGCGAAAGTTGTCACCTGCTCCGACTCCAACGGCTACGTCTACGATCCGGACGGCATCGACCTTGATCTTGTGAAGGACATCAAGGAAGTCCGCCGCGCGCGCATCAGCGAATATGTCAAGAAGCGCAAGAAAGCGAAATACTTCGAGGACAAGGACGGTTCGAAGGGCGTCTGGACGGTCAAGGGCGACATCGCTCTCCCCTGCGCGACGCAGAACGAGCTCGACCTCGACAGCGCGAAAACGTTGGTCAAGAACGGCGTCAAGGCCGTGGGCGAGGGCGCGAATATGCCGACCACGTTGGACGCCATCGAATTTTTGCAGAAGAAGGGGGTGCTCTTCGCTCCGGCGAAAGCCGCGAACGTCGGCGGCGTGTCCGTCTCCGCGCTCGAAATGAGCCAGAACTCCGAGCGTCTGCACTGGACCTTTGAAGAGGTCGACGAGCGCCTGAAGGGCATCATGCACGGCAGCTACACCCAGGCGAAGGAAGCCGCCGAGCGTTATGGCGTCAAGGGCAATCTCCTCGCCGGCGCGAACCTCGCGGGCTTCGAGAAGGTCGCCACCGCAATGCAGGCCCAAGGCTGGGTATAATCCATATACAAAAATGGCCGCCGCTCTCCGGAGCGGCGGCTTCTCTGTTGCGGCCTGCCTGGTTCCCGCATGGCAAAAAAATTTGAGGTAAGAATTTCTTACCTCAAATTTTTTGTGTGTGACAAATTTTCTTATCCCAGACTGCCTCAAGGCTTTGGTCAGAACGCGGGGACAATCGATCCGCCGTATTTCTTTTCGATGAATTCCTTGATTTCCTTCGACTGGAGCGCCTTCATCAGCGCGACAATCTCGGGACGCTTTTCGTCGCCCTCGCGGACAGCCACGATGTTCGAATAGGGCGAAGTCTTGTCCTCGATGAAGATCGCGTCCTTCGTCGGGTTCAGGCTCGCCTGCATCGCGAAATTCGTGTTGATGACGGCGATGGCCACATCGTCCAATGCGCGAGGAAGCTGCGCGGCCTCGATTTCCTTGAACTGGAGGTTCAGCTTGTTCTCGGCCACGTCCTGCACCGTCGCCTTGACGCCGAGCCCCGCTTTCAGCTTGAGAAGGCCGGCCTTTTCCAAGAGCAGCAGCGCACGGCCGCCGTTCGTCGGGTCGTTCGGGATGGCGACAATGTCGCCCGCTTTCAGCTCGTCGAGCTTCTTGACCTTTTTCGAGTAAACGCCCATCGGCTCCACATGGACACCGCCGGCGCTCTTCAGCTTCAGGTTTTTGTGCTCGTCGATGAAGTTCAAAAGATACGGCTCATGCTGGAAGAAGTTCGCGTCCAGTTCCTTGTCCCCCAACGCCATGTTCGGCTGGATGTAGTCGCTGAACTCGATGACCTTGAGCTCGATGTTCTGCTTCGCCAGCACCGGCTTGATCTGTTCCAACAGCTCCGCGTGCGGCACCGGCGACGCGCCGACCTTCAGCGTGACCTTCGCGCCGCCGGACGAGGCAGGCGCTCCCGAGGAAGCGGGCTTTTTGTCCCCGCCGCCGCAGCCCGCCGCGAATACGACGAGCAGAAGCGCGGAGAGAATAAGAACCAATTTTTTCATATCATGTTTCCCCTCCTAATAAATATATATGCATTCCATTTCGTATCATAGGGCAAAAAAAGAAGGCTGTCAACTGCGACAAGCCTTCTTTTTGATGGAAATTTGAACATATCATTGACAAACTTGCAGGGGCGGCAGCCAACTACAATTCTTTCTTGTTCAGTTTTTTCGCCAGCGCGTTTCCGGCGAACTGCACGAGTTGGACGAGGGCGATCAGGACCACAACCGTCGCCAGCATGATTTCCGGACGGAATCTTTGGTAGCCGTAGCGGATGGCGAGGTCGCCGAGGCCGCCGCCGCCAATGGCGCCCGCCATGGCCGACTCGCCGACGAGGGCGATGACCACCGTGGTGAGCTGGGCGACGATGCCGGGGAGAGCCTCCGGCAGATAGACGCGGCGGATGATCTGCATGGGCGTCGCGCCCATCGCGAGCGCCGCCTCGACGAGACCGTAGGGCACTTCGCGGAGCGAGGTCTCCACCTGCCGCCCGATGAAGGGAATCGACGCCAGCGTCAGCGGCACCATCGCCGCAGTCGTGCCGATGGACGTCCCGGCGACAAGGCGCGTGAACGGGATAATCGCAACCATCAAGATAATGAAGGGAATCGAGCGCACCGCGTTGACGATAGCGGCGACGGCCCGGTTCAGCACGGGGCATTCGAGGATGCCGCCTTTCGCCGTGACGACGAGCAGCACACCCAGCGGCACACCGACAGCGGTGGCGGCAATCATCGAGACGACGACCATCGCGACGGTCTCGCCGAGGGCCTTCATCAAAAGCGGCAAAACATCAGCGGACATAACCGATCACCTCGATTCTGAGATCCTTTTCACGCAAAAACGCCAGCGCGCTTTCCACGGCCTCCTCGGCGCCGGACAGGCCGAGCAGCATCCGCCCATAAGGGGTGTCTTTGATGGAGTCGATATTTCCGTACAAGATATCCGCCTCCACGTCGAATTTCCGGATCAGCGCGGAAATGACCGGCTCGCCCGCCGAGGTGCCGACGAAGGTCAGCCGCACGAGCAGCCGCCCGCCGGGAACCGGATCGGCGGAAATTGACGCGTTTTGAAGCTCCGGCGGCAGGCCGCTGCCCATCAGCACACTGATGAATTCTTTTGTCATATCCCGTTGCGGGGCGGTGAACACGTCGATGACGCGCCCCGATTCCGTGATGACGCCGTTCTCGATGACTGCGACCTTGTCGCAGATATCCTTGATGACCTGCATCTCGTGGGTAATGATTACGACGGTCAGGCCGAGCTTTTTGTTGATGTCCTTGATCAGCTCCAGAATCGCCTTTGTCGTCTGCGGGTCGAGGGCGGAGGTCGCCTCGTCGCAGAGCAGCACCTTCGGCGCCGAGGCCAGCGCGCGGGCGATGCCGACGCGCTGCTTTTGCCCGCCGGAAAGCTGGGCCGGGTACCGGTTCGCCTTGTCCGCCAGCGACACCAACGCGAGCAACGGCTCCACCTTCGCGCGGATCGCGTCCTCGTCCATGCCGGAAAGCCGGAGCGGAAACGCCACGTTGTCATAGACGGTCGCCGACGACAGCAGGTTGAAGTGCTGGAAAATCATGCCGATGGACTTGCGCGCCTCGCGGAGCTCCGCGTCGGAAAGCGCCATCATGTCCAGCCCGTCCACGACGACGGAGCCTTTCGTCGGGCGCTCCAAAAGATTGATGCAGCGGATCAGGGTCGACTTGCCTGCGCCGGACAGCCCGATCACGCCGAAAATCTCGCCCCGGGCCACGGACAGGCTGACATCCTTCAGCGCCGTCACCGCCCCGTCGGTGCCCTCGTATGTCTTTTCGATATGGGAAAGGGTAATCATAGTCATGTCTCCCGTTTATAAATATCATTAAGGAAACGACGAATAAGTCAATTCGAGGCCACGCCGAGGGATTTTTTCGTCAGGCAAGGAAGATGCCGCGAAGGCGTAGCATCGCTACGTCGAACGGCATCTGACGCAGCATGACGGAAAAAGAGCCGGCGTGGGCCGAAGGGACTTGTTCGGCGTTTCCTTAAATTATCATACCTGATTTTCGGCAAAATGTCACGAAAAAGGGACTGCCCGGAAAGAGCGTTCCTTTCCGGACAGTCCCCCTTTTGCCGGCATTATTTTTCCCGCTCGATTACGTCTTTCTCATAATCGAAGCATTCCTTGGCAATGTCGCCCGAGAGCCAGATCAGGCAAATCAGGTTCGGGATCGACATCAGGCCGTTCATCGTGTCGGAAAAATTCCAGACGATTTCCAGCGTCGTGGTCGCGCCGACGAAAGTAATCAGCGAGAAAACGATGCGGTAGGCCATGATCGCCGGGCGGGCGCTGACGAGGTACTCGAGGGATTTCTCGCCGTAGTATTCCCAGCCGAGAATCGTGGAGAATGCGAAAAGCGCCAGCGAAACGGAGACGATGACCGGCGCCGCGTCGCCAAAGGCGGAACGGAAGGCGAGAATCGTCAGGTTCGCGCCGGAAATCAGCTTGCCCGTCGCCGGGTCGGTCATGCCGAGCGCGCCGGAGGAAGCGATGACGAGGCCCGTCAGCATGCAGATAATCATCGTGTCGAAGAAGGTGCCGGTCATGTTGACATAGCCCTGCCGGGACGGATGGTCGGTGCGGGCCGCCGCCGCCGCGATCGGCGCGGAGCCCATGCCGGCCTCGTTGGAGAACACGCCGCGGGCTACGCCCCAGCGCATGGCCGTCAACATCGAGGCGACCACGGAGCCGCCGACGCCGCCCGCCACCGCGTCAAAGGAGAACGCCATGCGGAAAATTTCGGCGAGACCCGCCGGGACGGCGGAAATATTCATGCCGATGGCGATAATCGCCGCGAGGAAATAAAACACCGCCATGAACGGAACGATAACGCTGGACACCTTGCCGATGCTGTGGATGCCGCGCACGAGAATCACAAGCGAAAGCACCGTGATGACTGCGCCCGTCGCCGTCGTCGAGACGCCGAAGCTCGCATGGATTGCCGAGGCGATCGAGTTCGCCTGGGTCATGTTGCCGATGCCGAAGGACGAGAACACGGCGAAAAGCGCAAAGAGCGTCGCCATGATGCTGCCGAACGCGCCGCCGATGCCGTTCTTCATCGCGTACATCGGGCCGCCCGCCATTTCGCCGACGCTGTTCGTCTCGCGGTACTTGACCGCAAGCACCGACTCGCCGTACTTCGTGGAAAGGCCGAAAAGCGCGCTGATCCACATCCAGACCAAAGCGCCCGGGCCGCCGAGAACCATCGCCGTCGCGACGCCGACGATATTGCCGGTGCCGACGGTGGCCGAAAGCGCCGTCATCAAGGACTGGAACGGCGAAATATCGCCTTCATGTTTTTCTTTCTTTTGGGTGATCATGCCGATAGCGTAAAAAAGATTGCGCCAGGGCAGGAAATTCAGCCGGATCGTCAGGAAGACGCCGGTGCCGACGAGAAGCGTCAGCATAATCGGTCCCCAAACAAAATTGTTCAGGTCATTCAACATTTGCTCGATGTTCATTTCATTCCCTCCCAATACTTCCTGCGGCAAAGCCGTCCACGGCAAACCCCGCAGGCTTTTGTGAACGCGAAAACCGCGTCCGCGTCATAGTATACGAACATGGCTTAATTTTGTAAAGTGGAAACAAGACTTGCAAGGATAATTCCTTAAAAATTAAAGGAAAACTAACGAATTACGGAAAATTTCAAAGAAAAATCCCCCGGACAAGCCGAGGGATTTGACCGCCGCGACCATTCCTTATGCGGGAATATCTCCGCGCTGTTTTTCCGAATAGTCGATGGCCACCGCCACTGCGCCGTCGCCGGTGATATTCAGGCAGGTGCGGAACATATCGAGCACACGGTCGATGCCCGCCACAAGGGCGAGACCTTCGATCGGCAGCCCCACAGACTGGAGCACCATCGCCAGCATGATGAGACCCGCGCCGGGGACGCCGGCCGTGCCGATGGAAGCCAACGTCCCGGTGAAGACGATCATCATCATTTGCCCGCCCGTCAGTTCGATGCCGAAAACATTCGCGATGAAGAGGGAGCAGACACCCATATACAGCGCGGTGCCGTCCATATTGATCGTCGCGCCCAACGGCAACACAAAGCTGGTGACCTCGCGGGAAACGCCGAGCTTTTCCTGCAAGTTTTTCATGTTGACCGGCAACGCCGCCGCGCTGGAGCAAGTCGTAAAGGCCAACATCATGGCCTCCGACATGGCGGAGAAAAATTTCATTGGGGAAATGCGCCCGCCCACTTGGGCAATCGTCGAGTAGACAGCCACCGCGTGAATCGCGCAGCCGATGGCGAGGCACGCAATGACCGAAATCAGCGGCAGCAGCACCTTCGGGCCGTTGGCCGCGACCACCGGCAGCAGCAGAGCGAATACGCCAATCGGGGCAAAGCCCATAATCAGCGCGATAATTTTGTAGCAGGTCTCCGCCGCCGCGTCAAAGAACTTGATAAGTACCTGCGCGCGCTCGCCGCCGACTTGGATAATGCCGACACCGGCGAACAGCGCGAACACGATGACCGGCAAAATTTGCGCTTTCGCCATGGCCTCCACCGGGCTGGTCGGAATCATCGCGACCAGCACCTGCATGATGCTCGGCGCTTCCTTGACCTTGACGTCGCCGCCGGCCGTCATTTCCAGGCCCGTGCCCGGCTGGCCAATGCCGGCGACCACGAAACCGATCAGGATGGCGATCGCCGTCGTAACCAGATAAATGGCAATCGTGCGGACGCCGATGCGTCCCAGCGTCTTCGTGTCGCCGAGGCTCGTCATGCCGACGACCAGCGAAGTAAAGACCACGGGAACAATCATCATTTTAATGAGATTGATGAATATCGTGCCGATCGGCGCTATCCACAGCTTCACAAACGGCAGCGATTCCGGTCCCGCGACCAGTCCGACGACAACGGACAGCACGAGGGCGATAAAGATTTTTACGGATAAGTTCATGCAGAACCCCTCCTTTATAATAGTTGCAGTATTATTATAGAAAACATGAAAACAGTTGTCTACGGAAACAAAACATGTATACAAAATACACATGGAAATTTTGACAGCAAGCGCGCCTTTCTGTTATAATCCTTGTGGTTGCCCGCATGGCAAAGTACAAAATATAGAGTTTCGCGGAAGCCGTCCGGGCTTCCGAAGAAAGGCACGATGCAGATGTTTGTTTCGGTCAGCACATGCGCGTCCAACGGCGACGCTTTCTTTTTCCGACGAAACCGCCGGGAACTTTTGCCCATCGGCTGTTCCCTGCTCGACCTCCGCGAGTTGGAGATGGAAACGGGGATTTCCATGGACGACGTATTGTCGCGGCTCGACGATTTTGATTCCGCCGACGCGCTCCTGGGCTTTGGCCCAGTGCCGGGCGCACCAATCCTGCGGGCGGAGCAAGGGCTTTCGCCGCAGACGGTGGGGGCGCCGTTCTTCACGGAGCCGCCCGTGTCACGGAGCGAATTCATCCGCACCGAGACGCAGGCGCCCGATGCGCCGATGAAAAGCGCCGACGAGGATTCCGTGATCTATCGGCCGTTTTTCGGGGAAACGTCCACGCCGCAGGAAACCTCCGTATCCATGGAACCGGTTTCCGAACCCATCATCGAACCGATGATCGAGCCGCGGAGCGAATCCCGGGCCGCGCGGCCGGAAGAAACGCCGCGGGCCGAAATCGAAGAAATGGGAATCGAAGCGCAAAGCGGCCCCGCCAGAGAAACGATGCAAGCGGAAGCCCCGCCCATTGTCGAAGCCGAGGAAATCGTTATCGAGGCGCAAAGCGAGCCCATCATGGAACCGGCTCGCACGGAAGAGCCGCCTGTCGCCGAGGCCGGGGAAATCGTCGTCGAAATGCCGGACACGCCTCCCGCGGAGAAAGCGGGGACGGCCCGGGCATCCGTTGCCGAAGCCTCGACCGGCATCGCCCCGGCGCGTCGGTCGCCGTCCCGAGCGGCATCGAGACTGCTGCGGCGAAACCTCGAAGATTTGCGGAAATGGGCCACCGTTCGCGTGGAAGCGGCGGAGCCGGAGGAAGAAGCGGGGGACGAGACGTTGATCCAAATGAAAGTGCCGGAGGGCTATGTCGTACAGACCACCACAGAATCCATAGTCTGGCCTTGGGAAGTGCGGGAAAACCTGACCTTGAAGGAAGCCCTCGAAGCCATCGACGACAGGGCGCTGACCAGCCTGACGGAAGAAGTCGTTAGCTGCACGATTTCGGGCCAGCTCGGCGAAGGCGGCGTCAAGTCCCTTTGCGAGACTTACGGCAAGGAAAAAGAACAAATCTACAGCGCAATCCAGCACGAGAGCCGCCGACGCATCACGCGCATGAACGCAAAGCCGCGCGCAGCGACGGGGACAGCATCGGACGCGACGATGGAAATGGCCATGCGCATGGCCAAGCAATTCCTGCAAGCCGAAATGGGCAAGAACAAAGCGACACGATTCGAGTCCACGTTCCCAAGCGAGGATGGCAATTACTATATCTTCCAGAAGCACCGGGTCGAGGACGAAGACAGCGTAGAGTTCCCGAACGAACGCGTTTATTATCGGGAAACCGGAGACGGATGGGCAATCTCGGTGGGATATTGATCGCACACATACACGTACAAAAAATTGAGGTAAGAATTTCTTACCTCGATTTTTTATGGGAAGAGCAACCCGGAAGAAACGACTTGCGAAACAAGGGGCTGCCGTCCGGATACTGGCTCTCATGCTGATCGCAGTTCGTATTAAATCCTTCCTGCCGTTTTTGGCGCGCTTTTCTTCTTTCGTATCAGTGGACAGGGCATTTTACAAATGATATAATATGAAATGATTGATTATTTCCGTATAAATCACAAGAAAGCGGCAGGACTTTTTTGCGTCCCGTCGAATGTATTTACCGATTGTTGCAAGTGTGGTGAATGATCTTGGGCTTTCTTTTCGCCGCCGTTGCCTTTATGGTGGCAAGCGTACTTCTCGTGCAGCGCATCGCGCGGCGATTTGGGCTTGCCGTAGACCGCAGGGCCCTTGCGCTTTGCGCAGTCATGGCATTGGTCGTGAATTTTTCAGCCATTCTTTTATCCGCATATTTGACCTTCAATCATCTGATGATGCTGGTTGTCATGGTCATCGGCTCGGCAGCTCTCGTCACGGGGCTGAATGAATACTTGTTGCGGCGCGAGTACGCGCGCGTCGCATTTGCCGAAGACCGCGAGGAAAAAAGAAAAACCAAACCCGTCGTCCTTGTGCCCGAGGAAGAATCGGCAACGGAACTTCCCGTCGAACCGGAGGAGCCGGAACCTCCTTCAGAACCGAAAGAAGAAATCGTCTGGGAGGTCGAGCTTCCGACGGAACCGGCACCCGGTGCCGAAGAACCGACACCGGAACCGATTGCCGGGAAGCCGATACCGGAACTGAAACCGGAACCGATCATCGAGAAGCCGATGCCGGAACCCGAGCCCGCGCCGGTTGTCGAGGAACCGACGCCGGAGCCAGAAACGGAGCCGGTTGCCGAGGAACCGACGCCGGAGCCTGAACCGGAGCCGGTCGTCGAGGAACCGACGCTGGAACCCGAGCCCGCGCCGGTTGTCGAGGAACCGACGCCGGAGCCGGAACCGGAGCCGGTCGTCGAGGAACCAACACCGGAGCCGGAACCGGAACCGGTTGCCGAGGAGCCAACACCGGAGCCGCTCGTCGAGGCACCGACACCGGAGCCAGAACCGGAACCGGTCGTCGAGGAACCGACTCCGGAGCCAGAACCGGAGCCGGTCGTCGAGGAACCGACGCCGGAGCCAGAACCGGAGCCGGTCGTCGAGGAACCAACACCGG
>JAFVAI010000050.1 GCA_017480545.1 Schwartzia sp. (in: firmicutes)
ATATGCTTCATGTGTATGTAGACGAAAAAGGCAAGCCGTACAAAAAGGCGGGCAAGATTGATTATGTGGCGGGCTGGTACTTCAAGGCGGCGGAGTTTCTTGCCTCCCTCTCTGAGGGAGGTGGCGCGCGAAGCGCGACGGAGGGAGTTTTGCAAACTGGCGGGAAAACTCCTCCCACCGCCTTCGGCGGTCCCCCCTCCTCAAAGAGGAGGGCTATTCGTGCCGCGTTCGTTTCCACCAACTCCATCACGCAGGGCGAACAGGTCGCCGACGTATGGAAGCCGCTCTATGAGCGGTTCGGCGTACATATCGACTTCGCGCACCGCACCTTCCGATGGGACAGTGAATCGAGCGACAAAGCGCACGTCCATGTTGTGATTGTCGGTTTCAGTGTAGAGGAGCATGGCAGGGAAAAGCGGCTCTATGCGGGCGAACAAGTGCAGATTGTCAAGAATATCAGCCCGTACCTTGTGGACGCGCCGACCGTGTTTGTGGGAAGCCGAAACACCCCCCTTTGCAAAGTGCCAGAAATGTTAAACGGAGGGAAACCTGCCGAGGGCGGCAATTTGATTTTAACGGAGGAAGAGAAAAACGCGCTAATTACCGAAAATCCGGCAGCAGAAAAATTTATACGCCCGTTTATGATGGGGGCAGATTTCATTCAACGAAAGCCGCGCTACTGTCTTTGGCTTGTCGGCGCAAATCCTGCGGAACTCAAAAAATGCCCGCGTATTTTGGAACGAGTGCAGAAAGTCAAAGTATTTCGTCTTGCGAGCAAAAAGCCCGCAACACAAAAGAAAGCGGAAACGCCGACACTTTTTGATGAAGTTCGCCCACTTACAACAGATTATATTGCGCTCCCTAAAGTTTCATCAGAACGGCGTCGGTATATTCCTATCGACTATCTCGAAGCTGAAGTTATAGCAGGCGACAAACTCTTCATGTTGCCAAATTCCACGCTTTATCACTTCGGCATATTGACCTCGAATGTCCATATGGCATGGATGCGAGCGATAGCCGGAAGATTGAAAAGTGATTACAGCTACTCCAACTCCATCGTCTACAACAATTTCCCATGGCCCACCCCCACCGACGCGCAAAAACAAACCATCGAGCAAACCGCGCAAGCCATCCTCGACGCCCGCGCAAAATACCCCGACGCGAGCCTTGCCGACCTCTACGACGAAACCACCATGCCGCCGGAGCTTCGCAAGGCGCACCAAGCGAACGACCGCGCCGTCATGTCGGCGTACAATTTCGACGTAAAAATCAGCGAGGCGGAATGTGTGGCGAAATTGATGGAGATATACCAAGCATTGACCGCAAAAAAATAAAGCCGCAGGAACAAAAACCTGCGGCATGAAACCTTTCTTGTACAAAACATTTATGCTATAATTCCAAAAAGAGACAGCAGATGCATGTCGGTTTGCTCCCGTAAGGGAGGTGATGCCCGATGACAGTTTACGAAACGTTATCTTTGATGATCGCTTTCGGGCTGCTTATCGTAGCAATCCTTTCGTATCGGAGATAGTTTCAGCAATGAAATGAAAAAACCGCGTTCGCTGCGCGGTTTTTTCTAGCCACAAAAACTAGGGAGAGCCGACGCTCCGACATCGGCTGTCTCTTTCTATGTCCATTATAGCATAAATCCATAAATCGTCAAGGGAAGAACGGCCAAACGTAAGGAATGACGAGCAGGGAAACGAGGAAGCAGACGAGAATCAGCGGCGTGCCCGTAATCACATAATCCCGGAACCTGTAGCCGCCGGGAACGAGCACCAGCATATTCGGCGGTGTCCCCACCGGCGTGGCGAAAGCGCAGGAGGTTCCCACCGCGATGACCATGAGCACCGCGCGGGGATCGGCGCCGATTTCCTGCGCGATGGAAATGCCCAGGGGGCACAATATGGCCGCGGACGCCGTGTTGGACATGATCTGCGTCAAGCCGCAGGACAGGAAAAAAAGCACCGACGTGATCATCACCGGGCTGGGCCGTTCCCCCATCATGCCCAGCATCGCCTCGGCAAGGAGACGGCTCGCCCCGCTCGAGTCCAGCGCAATGGTGACGGGCATCATGCCCGCGAACAGGAACACCGTGACCCAGTCGATGCTCTCGAACGCCTGCCGCTCGGTCAAGCATCTGCTGGAAACCAGAAGAAGCGCGGCAATCACAGCCGTCACATGCTCCGGCACAACGCCCGTCCCTGCCGCCAACATGACAAGCGCGGCCATGCAAATCACGGCTACCGCGTACATCTTGCGCGGATCGTTCGTGGAGGCTTGCGCCGCCACTGCCGCTTCCTCGTCGATCCCTTTTCCTGTCGCGCCGTCCGTCGGCAGGAACCGCTTGCCGACGAGCACCATGTAAAGAATGCCCGCCACCGTGACCGGCAGCCCGATCCACGCGAACTCGAAAAAGCCGAACCCCTTAAAGCCCGCGTTCGCCAAAGTACCGGACGCAATCAGGTTCGACGGCGTACCCATGACGGTGATGACGCCGCCGAGGCCGCAGCCGAACGCCATCGGCATGAGCTGCCTGCGCGGGGAAATCTTCGAAGCGGAGCAAATGCCCAGCACAATCGGAAGCAGCGAGGCCGTCATGCCCACGTTGGAAAGGAAAGAGCTCATCACCGCGCCCACGCCCATGCAGACGAGCATCAGGCTGTTTTCGCTTTTTCCCACATGGCGGACGACCCATTCGCTGATCCTTTGGGCCAACCCCGTATGGAACATGGCCGCGCCCACGATGAGCATGCCCGCCATCAGGATGACCATGCCGTTGGAAAGGCCGTTGAAGATATCCCGCAGCGGAACCAAACCGGCAAGCCCGACGGCAAGCGCGCCGGTCATTGCCGTGACCGCCAACGGCAAAAGCTCCGTGACAAAAAAGAAGCACAAGACCGCCAATATCACAAGGCAAGTGATTGCCGCCATTTCTTCCCCTCCTAATACGCATCTCAGGCCAAAATTTTAAATAAAATTTGGCCTGAGATGCGCCTGCTTCGCAGGCTACAGCCGCGCCAAAGCGCGTCTGACGTCTCATGCAATCGCAGCAAGGATTGAAAAATCCTAACTGCGATTCGTATCATTGCCAATCCTTCCATGCCTGCTATTATACCATCGCAGGATTATTTTTCCAGTGCGCGCGAAAGAAAAATCCTGTCTTCGGGCAAAGCGCAAGAACAAAGGAAACAGTGGAATTTTTTATGCCCTAGTGGTATAATTCATTGTACAGCTTCTTTATGAGTTTGTACAGCGTCTCTATGTGTAAAGGAAGGAGCGAACCGATGGCACGCCTGCACACAAAATTCATCAATACGTCAACGCCTGTCTCCCAGGTGGAACAAGATATCGATCACTACATCACAGTACACGCTGACGGTGTCTATGACGAAGCGCTCATGGCAGACAACCGTTGGGAGGTCTTTTTACACCTCTCCGATATGCGGCAGGCTCTTTTCGGTTGGTACGATATGCCGAGGGATGCCGACGTGCTGGAAATCGGCTGCGGTTTCGGTGCGCTGACGGGTGTGCTCGCGGAACGCGCCGCCCACGTCGCCGCGCTGGATGAATCGCTGTTCCGCGCCCGTGCCTGCGCGAAGCGTTGGTCCGCGAAAGAGAACATCGACGTATACGCCGGAAGGCTTCGGGACATTCCCTTTCCCCAGCGTTTCGATGTCCTTGTGCTTGTGGACGTGCTGCCCCGTATCGCCGACGGCGAAAAATCGCTGGCACCGTACGCCGCCTATCTGAAATCCCTGCTCGACTATCTGAAGCCTCAGGGCCGTCTTCTGCTCGCCATGGACAACCGCCTCGGACTGAAATTCGCCTGCGGCGCCCGCGACCCGTATTCGGACGAGCTTTTCGGGCAGCTCTCCGGAACCGTCGGAGCGGGACGTCTTTTCACAAAATCGGAGCTTCTGGAAATCCTGTCGGCGGCCGGCTTCACCCACTGGAAGTTTTACTACCCGTTGCCGGACTACCGTCTGCCGCAGTTCGTTTTCACAGACGCCGCGCTTCCGGAGCCATGGTTCAGCGAAGCCCTCCTCCCTTACGACCCGACGCCGGACACCCGCGTATTGCCGGAAGGTACGCTGTACGCGGACATCGTGCAGAACAACCTCTTTCCGGCCATGGCAAACTCCTTCCTGATCGAATGTGGAATGACGGAGGATTTTTGCCCGACGGAGCTGGCATCGATTGCCTGCGATCGCGCCCCCGAATTCAATATCGCGACATGCCGCGAAGGTGGACAATTCTTGAAAAAACCGGTCATGGCATCTGCCATGCGGGGAATCCATGAAATCGCGAAAAACCTCGAAACACTCCGGGATCGCGGGCTGGATGTCATACCGTGCGAACTGCGGGACGGAAAGTTGCTCATGCCGCGCCAGGACGCTCCGACGATGGCGTCCTGGCTCCAGACGGCGACGGCCAAGGACAGGGACGCCATCCTCGCGGCGATGGAGCGGCTCTGGGCCGCCATCCTCCAGTCCTCGCCTCCCGTGCCGGACACCATGAACTGCATGAAAAAACTGGATTCCAAGGCCGACTGGGGCGTGATCCTCGAACACGCCTACCTGAACATGACGCCGGACAACATTTTCTACCAAAACGGGAAGCTGACCTTTTTCAATCAAGGCCTTTCCCGAAAAAACTGCCCGGCAAAATACCAGATGTTTTTGGCCGTTTACGACAACGCGGATGCCCTCTCCCGCCTCGGCCTGCTCGACGAGCTCAAGGAACGTTACAACCTCGCGCCGCTCTGGAGCACGATGGACGCCGCGCAACGGCAAAACTTCGCGGACTTCCGCCGCTACGACGTCTACCACCGTTTTTACGACTGGGCCGCCATGAGCCCGACGCGCATGGCCAAAAACCGCCGGATCCTGAAAATCATCGGAAATGAAGAAGACGAATAACCGAATATACCATAACCTGATAAATCGTCAATACAAAAAGCCCCCGCGAACGCGGGGGCTTTTCTTGTCCTATGCGCAACCTTTCAGCCCATCAGGGGAAGAACGGCCAAACGATAGGAATAACAATCAGGGAAACTACGAAGGATACGAGAACCAGCGGAACACCGGCCTTGACATAGTCGAAGAACTTGTATCCGCCAGGGCCAAGCACCAACGTATTCGGCGGCGTGCCGACCGGCGTTGCGAACGCGCAGGACGCGGCGACGGCGATAGCCATCAGCACGGCGTGCGGGTCGGCACCGATGTTCTGCGCGATGGAGATACCGATCGGGCAGAGCAGAGCCGCGGACGCGGTGTTGGACATGAACTGCGTCAGGCCGCAGGACAGGACGAACAGGATCGCCGTGACGACCAGCGGGCTCGGGGAGCCGCCCATCAGACCAACAGCGGCGTCAGCAATCAGTTTGCCGGCGCCCGTCTTGTCCATCGCCGTCGAGACAGGCATCATGCCCGCGAACAGGAAGATCGTGACCCAGTCGATACCGGCATACGCCTGTTTCTCGGTGAGGCACTTCGTGATGACGAGGATCAAAGCGGCCATGATAGCCGTGACCTGCATCGGGATCACCTTCGTGAACTTCGCCATCATGATAACGGCGATAGCAAAGGTAACGAGAACGATGACCTGCTTCGTGCTGTCATTCGACGAAGCAGCGGCTTCCTTCTTGGACTCCTCGTCCAGTTCGCCGACTTCGCTGCCGGCCGGCAGGAAGCGCTTGCCGATGAGAATCATATAGATGATACCAGCGGCCGTGATAGGAACACCAATCCAAGCAAACTCGAAGAAACCGAAGCCCGTCATGCCGACGTTCTCAAGCGCGCCGGAAGCAAGGATATTCGGGGGCGTGCCAACGAGCGTGATGATACCGCCCATGCCGCAACCGAAGGCCATCGGCATCAACTGGCGCTGCGGGGAAAGCTTCGCGGCGGAGCAGATACCCTGGATAACCGGCAGCAGCGAAGCAGCCGTCGAAGTGTTGGACAGGAACGCGGACATAACGGCGCCGGCCGTCATGCCACCGGCCATAACGCTGTTCTCAGCGGTGCCCGTAATCTTGACAATCTGCTCACCAATCTTCTGGGCAACGCCCGTATGGAACATCGCCGCGCCGACGATGAACATGCCGGCGAACAGGACAACCGTGGAATTGGAAAGACCGGAAAATACCGTTTTGATAGGAATGAGCCCCAAGAGGCCGACCGCGATACAGCCGGACATCGAGGTAACTGCCAACGGCAGGAGCTCCGTCACGAAGAAGAATGCTACGATTGCAACAACAATCAAGCATTGTACTGCTGGTGACATAAACCTAACCTCCTTTTAATTATGAGGACGCGGGAACCGTTTCTCGCGGGGCGAGCGCCCCGGCGAGAAACTTCCCCATTTGTCTTGCTAAAAAACCAAATCTTAGCCCTGCAACATCGCAAGAGCCGTACCGGCCGCAACAGCCGTACCGATAACGCCGGCCACGTTCGGGCCCATCGCGTTCATCAGCAGGAAGTTGCCCGGGCAGGACTTCTGCACGACCATCTGGCTGACGCGCGCCGCCATCGGGACAGCGGAAACGCCCGCCGATCCGATCAGCGGATTGACGCGACCGCCCGTAGCGACCTTCATGATCTGGCCGAAAATCAAACCAGCGGCAGTACCGCCGATGAAAGCGACAAGGCCGAGGCAGATGATCTTGATGGTCTCAGCCTTCAGGAAGCTCTCGGCGTCCATCGTAAGACCGGTACCGGTAGCCAGGAAAATCGTGACGATGTTGATGAGCGCATTCTGCGCCGTATCGGACAGACGATCCGTCACGCCCGACTCACGGAACAGGTTGCCCAGCATCAGCATACCGATCAGGGAAGCAACCGGCGGGAGAAGCAGGGAAATAACGATGGTCGAAACGACCGGGAACACGATGCGCTCGAACTTCGTCACCGGACGGAGCTGCGGCATCTTGATCGCGCGGTCTTCCTTCGTCGTCATGAGCATCATGACAGGCGGCTGGATCAGCGGAACCAGCGACATGTAGCTGTACGCCGCCACCGCGATCGCGCCCAAAAGGTGCGGAGCCATCTTGACCGTCAAATAAATCGACGTCGGACCGTCCGCGCCGCCGATGATACCGATGCAGGCCGCTTCCTGGACATTGAAGCCGAGGAGCATGGCGCCCGCCAACGCGATGAACACGCCGAACTGCGCCGCGGCACCGAGAAGCATCGTATCGGGGTCAGCGATCATCGGGCCGAAGTCCGTCATCGCGCCGACGCCCATGAAGATGATCGGCGGGAAGATTTCATACTTGATACCGAAGCCAATCGCCATCATGACGTTCATCTCATCGTTGAACCCCGTCTTCGGGAAGTTCGCCAAGATGCAGCCGAACGCAATCGGCGAGAGGAGCAGCGGCTCATACTCCTTGACGAAAGCCATGTACAGAAGGACGCAACCGACCAACATCATGATAACGTTGTCAATCGTAAGGGACTGGAAGCCCGAGTCATTCCATACCGACTGGAGAGAGACGCTGAATGCCGTCATAAATTCATTCATGCCTATGATTCCTCCTTAAAAGACCGTATTCTGGACGCCGTTCGCGCGACCGACGTTCTTCCAGCCCGCACTCTCGATTGGGCGGATCGCAACGATCTTCGCGCCGAGTCCATAGGCCGCAACAGCTGCCGAGATGACCGCGATGTTGAGGTTCGGGTCAACGGCCGGAGCCGCAGGAGCCGCAGGAGCCGCTGCCGGGGCCGCTTTCGGGGCCTCCGCCGGTTTTTCCTTCGGCTTCGTCGGATCGATCAGGTGAATGAACTTGATCATGAACGAAAGAACGATCAGCACGGCGAAAACGATCGTCATGTTGATGCACATGATAATCAGCGGGTTCGTAGTTGCCGGTTGATACATTTGATAATC
>JAFVAI010000051.1 GCA_017480545.1 Schwartzia sp. (in: firmicutes)
ACGCCGGGTCTTTTTCCGTCATGCTGCGTCAGATGCCGTTCGACGTAGCGATGCTACGCCTTCGCGGCATCTTCCTTGCCTGACGAAAAAATCCCTCGGCGTGGCCTCGAATTGACTTATTCGTCGTTTCCTTAAAAATCCTAACTGCGATTAGTATGGCGCATTGAAGGAGTTCAAGAACACGAAGTTCGCCGCCGTCGCCGACCAGGACGAGATTTGCCTCCATGCCGTCGTCAGCAAGCCGGGGGGAAAAACACGAAGACACCGATGCTGGTCGCCGTGGGCAAGGACGGCAAGGAGCTTTGCCGCTACAAGGGCATGGCGGGCGGCAAGCGGGACTTTTGCGTGACGGACAGAGATGTGGTCTGCGCCGATCCAGACGGGAACATCTGCGTGTTCGAGAAAAAATCCGCCAAGCGGCTCGGCGACGTGAAACTGAACCTGCGCCCCTTCGCGCTTTGGACGTTGGAACGGGACAAGGTGTTCGTCTATGATGACGGGGACAAGAAGCTGTATCGGATTGATTTCTGAAATATAAATAGGTCAAAGGAGAATGCCCCGCATGGAGAAAATGCGCGGCAGCCTTGTTTGTTGCAGGAACAACGAGCCTAGTCTAAAATATTGTGAAAAGAAAGGATGTGACTGTCAATGAAGCTTTCCGTTTTTATGATGACAACCACGCTGTATTTTTGCGTGTGGCTTGCGACACTTGGTTGCGCCGTTGCCGGCGGCGCGTCCCTCGACGGCGCATGGAAACCGAACGAATATGGTACGCGCATCGAGATCGACGGCGACCATATCTTGATTTTTTGGATGAACCGTCCTCAGTTGGAAACGACGTTCACCGTCATGGAAGAGGACGGGAGGACAGTGCTCCATCTTGCGAACACGGGGCTCCGGGAGCGCGGGGACCAAAAGGACTACGCGCAGATTACCGGGCTTTGGGTGGAGGACGGCCGGATGCACTTCGTGAAGGTCTTTGGCATCGCCGGGGAGAAGGCCGAGGTGCTTTCGCCGACGACGGAAAGCCGCTACGGAAATGTAACGGTGGTGACGGAACAGGAGCTGCCGCGCATCGAAGGGATTTGGAAGACGCGCGGCGGAATGGAGTACACGCTGAAAATCGAAGGGGAAAAAATTTTCTGGCGTTTCGCGAAGTACGAATGGGAAGGCCCAGCGGAATTTGTCGCAGTCCGCGAGAACTGGGAAAAAGACCCGGACAGGTTCACGATCCGGCCCAAGGACCCCGCAGTAGACTATTTCACCGGATTCACGACCTTCGACTACCGGGCCGGAAAGCTCCATACGGAGCTTCCGGTTTACGGCGCGGAATCTCCGAAGCTAGTGTTTGAGAAGGTGGAGTAAATAGCCCTCCCAAAAGGGGAGGACAAGAAATGCCGAAGTTTGACATAAATGTATAGGAAGGGATGACGGATGAAACTCAAGACCAAATTTTTAGGGGCGGCTCTGTAGACGCGGCATGGCAGGAGGTGCTGAAAAAGGACGGCACATACTCGGCGGCGTTTTTGCGGCTCGGCGAACCGCCCGCGCCCGGACTTGGAAACGAAGTCCGTCAGGTCGTCCAAGCCGGCGGAAGCGAGATCGTCGACGGAAGGGAAGCGCTCCATCAGGGCCGGAAGTGTCGCGCCGGTGTCCTTCACCTCCTTGTCCGGCGCAAGGCCGGAACACTTCAGGAACAAGTAGTTGCAGCAGGGCTTTTAGCCGGTGGGTATTTAGTTTTTCTTTGGGCTTGCTTGCGGTGTGTCAAAAACTGTATAATATGGGCATGGGAAAGAATGTCTATAAGAATGAGGGGGATTTTTCATGGAAAAAGCAAAGGTATTCTTCACCGATTTCCGCACGGCAGTCGGCACGAGCATGACGGACAAGCTGAAAAAACTCTGCCTCGCCGCCGGGTTCAAGAATATCGACATGGAGGGAAAATTCGTCGCCATCAAGATGCACTTCGGCGAGCTGGGGAACCTCGCGTACCTGCGCCCGCAATACGCGAAGGCGGTGGCCGACCTCGTCAAGGCGCAGGGCGGCATCCCGTTCCTGACCGATTGCAACACGCTCTATCCGGGCAGCCGCAAGCACGCGCTGGAGCACATGGACTGCGCGAACCTGAACGGCTTCAACACCGTGACCACGGGCTGCCAGATCATCATCGGCGACGGCCTCCGGGGCACCGACGAAGTGGAAGTCCCCGTCAAGAACGGCGAATATGTGAAAACGGCGAAAATCGGCCGTGCCGTCATGGACGCCGACATCGTCATCAGCCTCGCCCATTTCAAGGGCCATGAAATGACGGGCTTCGGCGGCGCCATCAAGAACCTCGGCATGGGCTGCGGCAGCCGCGCCGGAAAGATGGAGCAGCATTCGTCGGGCAAGGTCTCGGTGAACGAGGAACTTTGCCGGGGCTGCCGCCGCTGCGCGAAGGAATGCGGCTCGAATGCAATCACTTACGAAAACAACAAGGCGCATATCAACAAGGACATCTGCAAAGGCTGCGGCCGCTGCATCGGCGCCTGCGCCTTCGACGCGATTGCCAACGACCAGTGGGACGCCAGCGACATCCTCGACCGCAAGATGGCAGAATATGCCCAGGCTGTTTGCCAGGACCGCCCCACCTTCCATATCAACATCGCTACGGACATCTCGCCGAACTGCGACTGCCATGGCGAAAACGACGGCCCGATCCTGCCGAACCTCGGCTTCTTCGCCTCCTTCGACCCGGTGGCGGTAGACCAAGCCTCGGTGGACGCTGCGCAAAAAGCGACACCGATTGAAAACAGCCAGCTCGGCGACAACCTCGCGAAGCCCGACTGGAAAAAGAAGGGCGACCACTTCCTCGACAGCAACCCTCACGTGAACTGGGAAGAAACCTTGATCCACGCGGAAAAGATTGGGATGGGCACAAGGGAATATGAGCTGAACACGATAAAATAACCATAGGCACAAAGCAAGGGGCTGCCGCGAAAATGAGAGTCCATTTTCCTGCGGCAGTCCTTTTATTCGTGTTGATGATGGATGGGAGGAAGCACAGCATCCTCGCAGGAAAAACGGTCAACTTGGCCAAGAGGTGCGAAAAACAATAGATGAAAGGCGGAAAAGCATGCTATAATATCTCCCGAAAAAAGGAGAAGGAGGGGCATGGCGCGAATAAATTTCTCGTGCGCGGGTTTGCCAATCGTCAAAACCTGATGAACCATTGGCAGAATGGAAGAAAGCATTAAAAGAAAAACGGCATCCAACACTCGGGCGTTTCCCGAATTGCTGCGTAATATATCGGTAGATTTCATTGCTCGCGAATATAGGAAGAAAAGGACGTGATTCCTGTGACCCGACCCGCCGCCCTCAACGGGCGGAACCATGTTTTGCGGAGCAAAACATATCTCTGCGCAACCTCGTTTTTTTCCGGTATGTCCGTAATGGCGGTGGAAATCGGCGCGAGCCGCCTCATCGCCCCTTATTTCAGCGCGTCGCAAATCGTCTGGACCATCATCATTGGCGTCATCATGATCGCCTTGGCTCTTGGCAACGTCTGGGGCGGGCGGCTGGCCGACCGCGACCCTGACCCGGCGCGGCTCTATCGCCGCCTGATTTTCGCGGCGCTTTGGATTGCCGCAATCCCCGTGCTGGGAAAGTACGTAATCGCGTTGGTTTCCGGTCTCCTGATCGTCACGATTGAGGCGAATCTCTTGGCGGCTGCCGCGTTCCTTTCCTGTGTCTCGATTTTCGTCGTCCCGCTGCTCCTGCTCGGTACGGTCACCCCGTCCCTTGTCAAGTACGCGACGGAAAGCCTCGACGAAAGCGGGCGTGTCGTCGGAAATCTTGGTGCTTTCAATACAGCGGGCAGCATTATCGGTACATTCCTGCCGACCTTCGTGACCATCCCCGCGGCCGGCACTGCGGCAACATTTTTGATTTTCGCTAGTGTCCTGTTGGCGTTGGGACTCGGCTATTTCTTCGGCGCAGGCGCGGGAAAACACCTTCGCGCATCGTCGCTCCTCGCGTTCTTCGTTTGCGTGTGCCTCGGCGCGAAAAGCAGCCCGGCCTTTTGGGAAACGGCGCTGGCCTATGAGGGCGAATCGGTCTATAACTATCTGCAAATCAAGGACGATGGCAAATACACGATTTTCTCGACGAACGTAATGTTCAGCGTCCAGTCGAAACGGGCCAAGGATGGCTCGCTGACGGGCATGTACTTCGACTACGCGTTGGCGGGTCCGACCATCACGGGAGGCGGCGACGTGCTGATCCTCGGCATGGGCACTGGCACTTTCGCCGAGCAATGCCGTCGCTATTTTCCCTCGTCTCGTGTCACGGGTGTCGAGATCGACGAGAAGATCATCGCGCTCTCGCGCCGATATTTCGACCTGCCCGAATCCATTCCGGTCGTCGCCTACGACGGGCGGGCGTACCTCCAAACGGATGAAAATCGCTATGACATCATCATGGTGGACGCATTTCGCGACATCACAATCCCGTTCCAGATGAGCTCGGTGGAGTTTTTCCGGCTCGTGGAGCAACACCTCGCCCCCGACGGTGTCACCATGGTAAATCTCAATATGTACGCGGGTGGCCCCGGCAATATCAACGAGCGCCTGATTGACACCATTGCCGCCGTATTTCCCGCTATCCGTGTCGTCCCCGTCGCGGGCGACACCAATCTCGCCCTCTTCGCCGCTCGGGATGAGGCGACGCTGGGAAAGCTGATGTCGAAGGCGGTCGAACTGAAGGACGAAACGCTTTCCGCGCTGATGTGCCATGTCGCAACCCATTGGCAATCCCCGGCGCGCGGCGGCGAGCCTCTGACCGACGACAAGGCCCCGGTAGAGCTCCTTGGCATGCGTGCCCTCGATGGCATCATTCGGGAGGAACTCCGGCGCCATAAAGAGGTCTACCTCCGCGAAGGCTTGGAAGGCCTGCGCCGCGCCCTGTAATCGTTTCCGACGGAATCTGCGCAAACAAAAAATTGAAGCAAGACTTCTTGCTTCAATTTTTTTGTTGCCCTGACCGGGCGCCATATCCATATATAAAGAAACACCGAATAAGTCCTTTCGGCCCATGCCAGGTCTTTTAGCTGTGCGTAAGCGATTCGTACGCGAGCAAGCTCGCGGCTCTCTGCTTATCCGCCATGCTGCGTTATACTAAACCACATGCCGCGCAGCGGCACAAATAGAAATGAAACCCTTTACCCCGCAGCCGTCTCTGTAGCATAATATCTTCAGAGGGAAGGTACACTACAAAGCACGGTTAGAGAGTTGAAGATTATCAACTTTGGGA
>JAFVAI010000052.1 GCA_017480545.1 Schwartzia sp. (in: firmicutes)
AGGTCAGTGTCGTGGCGGACGGCGAGCGGCTGGAAGAAGCGGTCGCGAAGGTCGCGGCGGGGACGGCGGATGTGACGCCGCCGCTTGTCAAGCAGATTGCCCATTCCGAGGGCACGGTGCTGGGAAAATTGCAGGCGCTTGTTTTGCTCGTCACGATTGTCGTCTTGGTGTTGACGCTGATTTGCGTGACGACGACGATGATGGCGGTGGTCACGGAGCGCCGAAAGGAAATCGGATTGAAAAAAGCTCTTGGCGCGGACAACCGCGACATCGTGCTGGAATTCCTCGGCAACGGCTGTCTGTTGGGCGCGTTCGGCGGCGTCGTCGGCACGGGGCTTGGTTATCTTTTCGCGCAGAGCGTGAGCCTCCACGTCTTCGGGCGAGGCATCGAGTTTTCCCCGGTCATCGCGGTTTTTTCCCTCGTGCTGTCCGTCGTGGTCACAGGGCTTGCGAGCCTCGTGCCGGTGCGAATCGCCACAAGCGTTGATCCGGCGATTGTGCTCCGGGGCGAGTGATAAAGGAAACGCCGAACAAGTCCCGCAGCGAAATAGTCCACCGGACTGTTTCGCTACCGGGTTTTTTTCCGTCATGCCGCGTCAGATGCCGTTCGACGTAGCGATGCTACGCCTTCACGTCATCTTCCTTGCCTGACGAAAAAATCCCTCGGCAGGGCCACGACTTGACTTATTCGTCGTTTCCTAAAACATATATTTTATGATATAATAAAGGAGTGCTTTTGATGAGCCTGCTCGAGTTGAAGGATGTTTCGATGGAATACAACGGCAAGGTGTTGGCGCTCGCGCATATCAATCTTTCTGTCGAGCGCGGCGACTGGATGGCGATCATGGGGCCGTCGGGCAGCGGCAAGACGACGCTGATGAACATCATCGGCTGTATGGACACAGCGACCAGCGGCAGTGTCATTCTTGACGGCGTGGACATCACTCACGCCAGCCGCCCGGAGCTGACGCAGATCCGGCGCGACAAAATCGGCATGGTGTTCCAACAGTTCCATTTGATTCCGTATCTGACGGCGGTGGAAAATGTGATGGTTGCGCAGTATTACCACAGTATGCCGGACCGGGAGGAGGCAATCGCGGCATTGGCCCGTGTCGGTGTGGCGGAGCGCGCCGACCATTTGCCGAGCCAGCTTTCCGGCGGCGAGCAGCAGCGCGTCTGCATCGCCCGCGCGCTCATCAATTATCCGGTGCTGATTCTCGCCGACGAGCCCACGGGCAATCTCGATGAGGCGAACCAAAATCTTGTGATGCAGATTTTTCGCGAGTTGCACGCCGAGGGACACACGATATTGACGGTCACCCATTCGCCGGAGGTCGGCGCGGCGGCGGAGCATTGCGTCATCATCGAGCACGGTCATATGCGTGAGCAATAAGGGGGGCGTTCGACTATGAAAAAAATCTTGGCGGCGGCAATGGCGGCTTGCGCGCTTTTTTCGGCCGGTTGCGGCGGCGACAGCAAGCCCGCGCCAAAAGCGGAGCAAAAACAGGCGCAGGAAACGAAACAGCCCGTAGACAGTTTGTCTGCGGCGAAGGACGGAACTTACACGGCGGAGAGCCGAGCAGACGAATGGGGAAAAGGGCGGCTGACCATCGTCGTCAAGGATCACAAAATCACGGCGGCGGAGTTTCTCGGCGTGAAACCCGACGGGAAAATCAAGGACGAGAACTACGGCAAGGGCGAAAACGGCGAAATCAAGAACGAGGGCAAATACAAAAAGGCGCAGAACGCGCTGAAAGCCCATGAAAATTACGCGGCACAGCTCGTGGAGCGGCAGAAGCCCTCGGACGTGGACGCCATTGCGGGGGCGACGGTTTCCTACAATCAATTTGTCGAGGCGGCGCACAATGCCATTGAGCAATCGAAAAAGTAAAATCGCATCTCTCCTCCTTTTGGCGGCGTTGGCGCTCCTTGCGTTGGCGCCGCTTTTTTTCACGGACGGGACGGAGGGAAAAACTCGGGAGGCTGTCGTAACCGTGGACGGGAAAATCATTCGTCGTGTGCCGCTCGCACGGGAAAGGGATGAAATTTTCACTGTCTCCACGCCTTACGGTGAAAACCGCATCGCTGTCAGCGGCGGCAGCATCCGCGTCGAAGGTGCGGACTGTCCCGCGAAAATCTGCGCAAAGAGCGGCGCGATTTCCCAAATTGGCGAAGTGATTGCCTGCCTGCCGCACAAACTTCTCATTGAGATAAAGGAAATAAAATGAACAACACGCGGAAACTTGTTTTTATGGGGTTGCTGGTCGCGGCGGCACTGGCCTTGTCCTTTGTCGAGAGCTTCTTGCCGTCGCCGGTTCTTCCCGGCGCGAAGCTTGGCTTTGCGAATCTCGTGACGGTGGCCGCGCTCTGCATATTTCCCCGTACGAGGGATGCGGCTCTCGTTCTGGTTGCCCGCGTCCTGCTCGGCGGCGTTTTCGCGGGCGGCGCGTCCTTTCTTTACAGCGCGGCGGGGGCTGCGCTTTCTTTTGGTGTCATGGCGTTTTTGGAACGGACGGGGCGTTTCGGCATTGTCGTGGTTAGCGCGGCGGGTGGATTTTTTCACAATTTCGGGCAGCTTGCTATGGCATCGGCAGTGATTTCTTCGCGGGCGCTTTGGTCGTATCTTCCCGCGCTGGGGCTTGCGGGCTTGGCGGCGGGGCTGCTTGTGGGGATTGTTGTCAAAGGGTGGATGGAAAGCGCAGCATGGAAACATTTTATACGCATCCCAGACCCCGAATTTAAATAAAATGTTGGGCCTGAGATGCGCCTGCTTCGCAGGCTGCAGCCGCGCCAAAGCGCGTCTGACATCTCATGCGATCAGTATTGCCCGTGAATTTTGCCGATAGCAATATTGCAAGTTTTCTCGCGGTTGGTGTAAAATACAGTCGTATTTTTTCGGGAGGGAAAGCGCATGGAGCTTTTGGACGGAATTGGGAAGCTTTCGGGGGTTGGGCCGAAGCGGGTGGCGCTGCTTTCGCAGCTTGGGATTGTTACGCTTTTCGATCTCCTCATGTATTTTCCGCGCGCTTATATCGACCAGATGACGGTGACGCCGTTTTCGCGGCTTTCGGCGGGCATGGAGGCGACGGTTTCGGGTGTCGTTGCCAGTGTGCGGGAGCGCCGGTCGGGACCGGGCGGGCGGCTTGCCGTTCTGACCGCGTATTTGAGCGACGGCACGGGGTATCTGGCGATGACTTGGTTCAATCAGCCGTTCTTGAAAAAGAAACTCGACGCGGGGCGGCGGATTTTCGCGACGGGCAGGGTGGATTACGCTTACGGCGGGCATGGCGGGCTAGCCATGACGCAGATGTCGGCTTTCGAGATTTTGGAGGACGGCGAGGGCGCGCCGCGCGGCGGGATGCTTCCCGTTTACGCGACGAAGGCGAACCTGAACCAGAATTTTTTTCGCGGCTTGATGGCGAAGGCGTTTTCCCGGAAGCCGGAGCTGCCGGAGGTGATTCCCGAGGGTGTGCGCAAACGCTACGGCCTGATGGGGCGCGACCAAGCCGTGGCCGCGATGCATTTCCCAAAGTCGTCGGGGGAGATTTCATCGGCGCGGGCGCGGCTGGCCTTTGAGGAACTGTATCTGATCCAGTGCGGCCTGCTGCTTCTGAAAAAGAGAACGCGGGAGAAGGAGCAGGGCGTCCGCCATCTGATGAGCGGCGGCCTCGTGCAGAAGGTGGAGGCGTCGTTGCCGTTTCGGCTGACGGGCGGGCAGTCGAAGGCGTGGCGGGAAATTGCCGCCGATATGGAAAAGCCCGTGCCGATGCGCCGCCTCGTGCAGGGCGACGTCGGCTCGGGAAAAACGGCGGTGGCGCTTCTCGCCCTTGTCAAGACAGTGGAGAACGGTTATCAGGGCGCGCTGATGGCGCCGACGGAAATCCTCGCGCGTCAGCATTACGAAACGTTTTCACGGCTCTTGCAGGACACGGAGGTGCGAATCGGGCTGCTGTCGGGAAAGCTGACCGCGAAGCAGCACGAGGAAATGCTGGCTGCAATCGCGGCGCATGATGTCGATATTGTCGTAGGGACCCACGCATTGATACAGGACAAAGTGGTGTATGATGAACTTGGTCTTGTGGTGACCGACGAACAGCATCGCTTCGGCATTGCCCAACGCGCCGAATTGAACCGGCGGGGCGCAAAAACGCCGGATGTGCTTGTCATGACGGCGACGCCGATTCCCCGGACGATGACGCTGACGGTCTACGGCGACCTCGACGTATCGCGCATCGAGGAACTGCCGCCGGGCCGGAAGCCTGTCCGCACTTTCGCTCGTACAGAGGAGCGGCGGGCGTTGATCTATGCTTTTGCGAAAAAGGAAATCGAGGCGGGGCGGCAGGCTTACGTCGTTTGCCCGTTGATTGAGGAGAGCGAGGAAATGGAACTGCCGTCGGCGGAGGCGATTTACCAGGAGCTTTCCGGCGGGGTTTTTCGCGGCATACCCTGCGGGCTAGTGCACGGCAAATTGAAACCGAAGGAAAAGGAAGCGGTGATGCGCTCGTTTTACGAAGGGAAGACAAAGCTTTTGGTGGCGACCACGGTCATCGAGGTTGGCGTGGACGTGCCGAACGCGACGGTCATGGTCGTCGAGCACGCCGAGCGGTTCGGCCTCGCGCAGCTGCACCAGCTTCGCGGGCGCATCGGGCGCGGAAAATATCAATCGTACTGCATTTTGATCGGCGGCGGCAAAGAGGGCATGGCAAACGAGCGTCTGCGGGCAATGGAGCGCACGGCCAGCGGCTTCGATCTGGCGGAGGCGGATTTGCGCCTGCGGGGGCCGGGCCAGTTTTTCGGCTCGATGCAGCACGGCCTCGGCGACCTGAAAGTGGCGAACGTGCTCCGCGATACGGACATCCTGCTGCGCGCGCGGCGCGCGGCGATGGAGACGATGGAGGAAGCGCGGGATATGCGGTATGTGATCGAGGTTTTGCGCATCAATTATCGGGACAGGTTCGGAAACATATTGGACGCGTGAAAAATTTTGGCGGGGCAAAGCCATTCCGGGAATGGTTTTGCCCCGCCGTTTTTCAGAATCTGCCGTTATGCTTTGCGTATCATGAACAGTGGGGGAATGAATTTGCGCGTTCAGTCGGAAGGAGCGGTCAAGCTTGTCGCGCTCTTGTTGCTGATTTGCCTCTTTGCGGGCGTTTGGCTGCTGTATCCAGAGGTCTGCGCTAGGCTTTGGCATGTGATGACCAGCGGCAGTATGCAGGAGACCGCGGACTATATTCAGTCGTTCGGCGTCTGGGCGATGCTGTTCAGCTTTTGCCTTGATGTTCTCGTCAACGCCCTCGGCTTTCTGCCATCCATTTTCATCTCGACGGCGAACGGCGTGTTGTTTGGCGTCGTGCCGGGCGTGGTTGTGTCGTGGCTCGCGGAAACGACAGGCGTTATTCTCAGTTTTCTTTTGATGCGGACGGTTCTTCGGGATTCGGCGGAAAAGCTGATCCAGAAAAGCCCGTATCTCACGCGGCTCGACGAGTTCAGCGGCAAAAAGGGCTTCCAAATGATGCTGATCGCGCGAACGCTTCCTTATTTTCCGTCGGGCATTCTGACGGCGTTGGGCGCGGTCAGTCGAATCAGCGTAAAGGACTATATGCTTTCCAATTTGATAGGAAAATTTCCATCGACGGCCCTGGAGGTCATCATCGGCCATGACGCGGTGCTTTTCCACGAGCACATGAACCGGCTGGCTTGCGTGGTCGTGTTGGCGACGCTTGTCTATGTCGGGATCTGGTACGCGCACCGCCGAAAAAGCGCCAGGGAAGATGAAAAACCGATTTCTTGATTTTTATAAGCAAAATATGATAAAGTAAATATGTTATTTTTTGTTATCAGGAAGCTTTCGTTTTCCGGGGACGATTTTTGGAGGCGTTGATATGACAAAAGTTTTAGTGAACGGCGCGTGCGGGCGCATGGGGCAGGCCGTGGTGCGCGCGGTACTGGCGGATGAGGAGCTTTCCCTCGTGGCGGCGGTGGACGTTCGCGACGTGGAGGACGCGGGGGTTATGGCAGGCGTGTCCGCCTGCGGCGTTCCGGTGACGGCGCGCCTCGCGGAAGCCATCGACAAGACGAGGCCCGGCGTGATGGTGGACTTCACGCGGCCGGACGTAGCGCTGCAAAACGCCATTACGGCGATTGAAAGCGGCGTTTCACCCGTCATCGGCACGACGGGGCTTTCCGACGACGCGAAAAAACAGCTTTCGGCGTTGGCGGAAAAAACGAAAACGCCGTGCTTCATCGCCCCGAATTTCGCCATCGGCGCGGTACTGATGATGATGATGGCCAAGCGGGCGGCGAAATATATGCCGAATGTCGAGATTATCGAGCTGCATCATGACAACAAGCTCGACGCGCCGTCTGGCACGGCTCTCCAGACGGCGGAGCTGATCCGCGAGGTGCGCGGCGATATGCGGCAGGGCCATCCCGATGAAAAGGAAACGATTCCCGGTGCGCGCGGCGCGGTGGTCGGCGGGCTTCACATCCACAGCGTCCGCTTGCCCGGCTATGTCGCCCATCAGGAAATCATTTTTGGCGGTCTTGGGCAGACACTTTCGATTCGCCACGACTCGATGGACCGCGAGTCCTTCATGCCGGGCGTCGTGCTGGCGTGCAAGAAGGTTCGTTCGCTCTCCGGCCTCGTGGTCGGATTGGAAAAGTTGCTTTGAGGAAAGGAACGAAACAATATGAAAACATACAATACGGCGATTCTTGGCGCGACGGGCGCGGTGGGACAGGAGTTTTTGAAGCTCATCGAGGAGCGGGATTTTCCCTTCGGCAATTTGAAGCTGCTCGCTTCGAAACGTTCGGCGGGGACGAAGCTGACAGTCAAGGGCAAGGAATACGTCGTGGAGGAAGCGACGGAGGACTCCTTCAGGGACGTCAAAATCGCCCTCTTTGCGGGCGGCTCCATCAGCAAGACCTTTGCCGAGCCGGCGGTCAAAGCGGGCGCGGTCGTCATCGACAATTCTTCGACTTTCCGCATGGACCCGGAGGTGCCGCTGGTGGTGCCGGAGGTCAATCCCGAGGCCATCGCGCAGCACAAGGGCATCATCGCGAACCCGAATTGCTCGACCATCATTATGGTCATGGCGCTGAAGCCGCTCCATGACGTGCAAAGAATCAAGCGCGTCGTCGTCTCCACCTATCAGGCGGTTTCCGGCGGCGGCAAGGAAGCGATGGCGGAGTTGGAGCAGCAGGTGGACGACATCGTGAACGGCCGCCCGGTGAAGGCGGAGATTCTGCCCGGCGCGAGCCTCGCCAAACATTACCAGATCGCCTTCAACCTGATTCCGCAGATTGACGTTTTCAAGGAAAACCGCTATACAAAGGAAGAAATGAAGATGATCGACGAAACGCGGAAAATCCTGTCCGCGCCCGATATGCGCATCACGGCGACGACGGTGCGTGTGCCGGTCTACCGCAGCCACGCGGAGTCGGTCAACGTCGAGTTTGACGGCGAGGTCACGGAGGCGGACGCAAAAAAGGCGTTCGCGGCGTTTCCCGGGCTCGTGGTTCATGACAATCCCGACGAGATGGAATACCCGATGCCGCTTTTCACGTCCGGCAAGGACGACGTGGAGGTCGGGCGCATCCGCAAGGATTATTCGGTGGAGCATGGCCTGAATTTCTGGCTTTGCGGCGACCAGATCCGCAAGGGCGCGGCGCTGAACGCGCTCCAGATCGCGGAATACATGATAAAGAATGATATGCTTAAATAAGCTGTTTCGACGATAGGAGGGAACGAATATGGATTGGGTCAGCGACGAGACGATGCTGTTCCGGCCTGCGGCGGAGGAGAACGCGGCGGAGCAGGCCATTCGGAAGGCCTGCGAGGCGATGGAGGAAAAGGGCTACAATCCCATCAACCAACTCGTCGGCTATCTGCTCTCGGGCGACCCCGCCTATATCACGAGCCACAACGACGCGCGCAGCGTGATTCGGAAGATTGAGCGGGACGAGCTTCTGGAGGAATTCGTGCGTTCCTACCTCGCGCAGCTGAAAAAAGAAACCGGAAAATGACGATGCGGCGGATTTTGGGACTGGATGTCGGCGACAGGACGGTAGGCGTCGCGGCCAGCGACCTTCTCGGCATGACCGCGCAGGGGGTCGAAACCATTCGGAGGGGAGCCCTGTCGGACGACCTCGCGCGGCTGAACGAGCTGATGGAGGAATACGATGCCGTGCGTCTTGTCGTCGGGTTGCCGCGCAATATGAACGGCACCGAGGGCGAGCGGTGCGAAGTCGTACGCGGCTTTGCCGAGGACATCCAAAAGGCGCGCCCCGACGCCGAAATTGTTTTCTGGGACGAACGGCTTTCGACGGTGGCGGCGGCGAAGTCGCTGATCGCGGCGGATGTGAGCCGAAAAAAACGCAAGAAGGTCATCGACAAGATGGCGGCGGTCTTTATCCTGCAAGGGTATTTGGACAGTCTCGCGAAATGAGAAGCCTGACGCTTGCGGCGTCCTTTTGGGGATGCGGGCGGGCGCCAGGATTTTTATTGCCCCCTCGTTGACAATGCAAGGTGAAGTACGGTACAATGCGATAGAAACGATAAACTTGTATGGGCAAAGAAAGAGGTGCGCGAATGGCTACGGAAAAAGAAATGCCGATGGACGAGGAGCAGATGGAGGACGACGAGATTATCGTCGTGATGACCGACGACGAAGGGAACGAGTATTATTACGCGCAAGAACTGATACTGCAAGTCGATGGGGATAAATACGCGCTCTTGGTGCCGACTTGCGCGGACGACGAAGAGGAGCATTGCCATTGCCACGAGCACGGCGATGAGGACGATGACGAGGATTCGGCGTTCTTCGCGAAAATGGTGCTCGACGAAAGCGGCGAGGAGGCCTACATCGAGCCGACGGACGAAGAATTCGAGGCGGTGCTTGCGGCCTATGAGGCGCTGATGGACGAGGAAGAAAACGAAAAGTGAACGGGAGGGATTTCCATGACGTTTGAGCCGAAATTTTTGCGTTGCCGCACCTGCGGCCGGCTGGTGATGGCGCTGCCGGGCGGCAAAGACCACGCGGACTGCTGCGGCGAAGGCACGGCGGAGCTTCTGACGGCGAACACGACGGACGCCGCGAAAGAAAAACACGTGCCGGTCATTGAGGCGAAAGGCAGTCAGGTAACTGTCAAAGTTGGCAGTGCGCCGCATCCGATGGTGGAAGAACATTATATCCAATGGATTTATCTCCAAACGAAACAAGGCGGACAGTTCCATTATTTCGCGCCGGGCGACGCGCCGGAGGCAACCTTCGCGCTGGCGGAAGGCGACGCGGCGGTCGCGGCTTATGAGTATTGCAATCTGCACGGACTTTGGAAAGCGGAAGGGTAAAAATTATCGTCGTTGCGTGCATGAAAGAAATCCGATATGGCACAAACAGGCGGTCAGAAATCATTCTGGCCGCTTTTTGATTGTCGCAACGATTTTTCACTTTGCGCTACTTTAAAAAATTGCCGAAAATGTAAAATCTTAAAATAGTACTTTAAGATTTTGTTGATTATGGAAAAATCTTAAAGTAGAATACTGGTGAATATTCCGGTGCAAAAGTACCGTCAGTCCGGTAAAACGGAAACCGAAGTTCCGGAATATTGGAAACCGCCATTCCGGAAAATCGGAAACCGTTACCGGGTACCAGCGAGATGCTGAATCACATTTTAAAAGGCTGTTG